>JBLXCH010000008.1:12282-45971 GCA_048265065.1 Motiliproteus sp.
CTGCACTTCAATCATTTCAAGCTCCACTTTACCGGGGTTTTCTAGGGCGTGAACTTGCCCTAACGGAATGTATGTTGACTCATTTTCCGTCACGAAATAAGTTTCTTCACCATTGGTCACCTTTGCCGTTCCTGAAACCACAATCCAATGTTCCGCACGATGATGATGCATCTGCACCGATAATTTAGCACCTGGCTTCACAGTGATTCGCTTCACTTGATAACGTTCACCAAAATCAATGGAGTCATATTTCCCCCAAGGGCGGTATACAATACGATGCTGATGATGGAGATTGCTACCTGTAGACTTCAAGTGATTAACAATGTTTTTCACATCTTGAACACTATCTTTATGCGCAACCAAAATCGCATCAACGGTATCAACAACAATCAAATCACTGACACCTAAAGTCGTTAGTGTGCGACCTTCACTGGTACTAACAAGACAGTTTTTTGTCCCACTCAGCACACTATCGCCGTCGCCCATAACGGCATTGTTCGCATCATCCTTATCAAGCACATCCCAAAGGGCAGACCAACTACCCACATCATTCCAACCGGCATCAAGAGGAGCAACTACCACTGAATCATCGTTCGCTGCAGTCAACGGTTCCATAATGGCGTAATCAATTGAGTCATCAGGGCACTTAGCAAATGCTTCTTTGTCGATTCGTACAAAGTCCATATCGTCTGTCGTTGCCGACATAGCCTCTTTACAACAAGATAAAATGTCAGGTTGATAGGCAGCTAACGCATCCAGGTATTTATCCGCGCGAATAAGGAACATGCCACTGTTCCAAAAATAATTGCCGCTTTCCAGATACCTTTTCGCCGTTTCAACGTCCGGCTTTTCGACGAACTCATCGACAACTAGCAAATCACCTTCTTTACTCCCTGCCTTGATGTAGCCGTAACCTGTTGCGGGCTCCGTAGGCACAATCCCAAGCGTGCCAAACTTACCTGCTTCTACAGCAGGCAATAAGGATTTTACGGTTGCTTGGAAGCGAGGAAGATCGGCTATTACGTGATCTGAAGCCAACACCAATAAGGTCGGAGGCTCACCATCAGGGCTTGAGTTCAGTGCTTGCAAAGCTGCGAGCGCAATCGCGGGGGCGGTATTCTTACCTTCAGGCTCAAGTAAAATAGATCCTTTAACATCAGCTTGTCGGAGCTGTTCAGCAACCAAAAAACGATGCTCTTCGTTACTGATAACAACAGGAGCCGCCTCAGTTAGGCCCACCAAACGAGACAAGGTCGCTTGTAACATCGATTGATCAGCACCTAAATTCAGAAACTGCTTAGGATAAGCCTTCCTAGAAAGCGGCCACAATCGTGTTCCTGAACCACCTGCAAGTATTACTGGTATTAACATTACTCAGCCCTTCGTCCTCGAACTCATTATTGTTGCGATCCTAGAAAACATTATCCGTGGGTGCTGAAACTATTCAACTTTAAAATCAATGATTTCTCGCAAATTACAAAAAAGGTTGTTTTAAATCAGTGCTGTCTAATACAAGCACTCTTCATTTTTCAGGCTAGCAAACCAATATTTCACTCTTATAAAGCCAACCGCGGTTTTATATTCAATAGGGCGTAGTTTTCCCATGGTAAAGCTGTAAAATTGCCAGCCTCTATTATTCAGACTTCAGATATCCATACTTTAAATCGTTAATCGTTGAGTAACCGTTCACATGTTTTTCAAAAATCTCAGATTTTATCGCCTTCCTGAAGGTTTTACGCTAGACCAACAAACACTCAACACACAACTTAGCGAACACCGTTTTCGCCACTGCGGTAGCCAAGAAAACACCACCTACGGATGGATAGAGCCTTTGGCTAGCGATGCGGACAATCTGGTTTTCAGCCATGAACGCTGCCTGTACGTGACGGCTCGGCGTGAAACTAAAATTCTCCCTGCAGCGGTCATTAATCAACACCTCAATGAAAAAGTGGCAGAAATTGAAGCTGCCGAAGACCGTAAAGTCAGACGCAAAGAAAAGCTAGCACTCAAAGACGATATTACCTTTGATTTATTACCTCGGGCTTTTAGCCGCTACCAAAACACCTCCGCCTATTTCGACCTAGCTAACCAACTGCTGATTGTTGACTCATCCAGCGCCGCTAATGCGGAAGATTTATGCTCCCTACTCCGTGAATGCCTAGGCACGTTACCTATTCGTTTAGCGATCACACAAACCGCGCCTAGCGCAGTTATGACTGAGTGGTTAAAAACCAAAGCCCTTCCAGCAGGACTTATTCTGGGTAACGATGCAGAGCTGCAGGAACCAAAGCCAGAAGGCGCGATCATTCGTTGTAAGCAGCAAGATTTAGACTCAGACGAAATTACCAAACACTTAGATGCGGGGAAGCAGGCATTAAAGCTCGCGATAAATTATAATCATCGACTGACGTGTGTCATCAATGATGATCTCAGCATCAAACGCCTAAAGTTCACTGACATTGTATTGGACGATGCTCGAAACATGGCTGATGAAAGTGGCAACGAAGCTGAAGAAGCTCAATTTGCTGCAGACTTTACGCTGATGTGCGCAGAGTTTTCAGATTTTATCCCTATGCTGCTAGACGCTATGGGCGGCGAACAACCTCAACCCTAATCAACGATTATGTATTCAGTAAAAGAAATTTTTTATAGCTTACAAGGCGAAGGTGCTCATGCTGGCCGAGCCTCTGTGTTTTGTCGTTTTGCCGGCTGTAATCTTTGGTCAGGACGTGAGCAAGATCGCGCCAATGCTCAGTGTGATTTTTGTGACACTGATTTTGTCGGTACCGACGGGCCAGGCGGCGGAAAATTTGCCACCGCCGAAGCTCTCGCATTAGCGGTTAAAGCGTGTTGGCAGGGCATAGGTGGAAAGCCCTATGTTATCTGCACCGGTGGCGAACCACTTTTACAGCTAGATGCCCCGTTGATTAGCGCGTTTAAAGCTCATGATTTTGAAGTCGCCATTGAAACCAACGGCACGCTAGAAGCCCCCGAAGGCGTTGACTGGATCTGCGTAAGCCCTAAGGGCGCAACAGCGCTAAAAATCACCAAAGGTGACGAGCTAAAGCTAATCTATAAGCAACCTTTAGCTTTGCCGGAGCGTTTTGAAGCCCTTGAATTCGACCATTTTTACCTACAACCGATGGACGGGCCAAATCAAATTGCTTACTTAAAAACAGCCATTGAGTTCTGTCAGCAGCATCCGAAATGGCGCCTTAGCCTTCAGACCCATAAGTTAATTGGTATACAATAAGGTTTAATTTCTCCTTCCCGAGTAATCCATGGAAATATACAAAGAGTTCACTTTTGAAGCTGCTCACCGCTTACCGAATGTTCCTGACGGACATAAATGCGGCCGCCTACACGGTCATAGTTTTCATGTGCAAATTCATATTTCAGGAGACATTGGCAAAGAAACCGGTTGGATCATGGACTTCACCGATCTCAAAGCCACATTCAAACCTATTCTAGATCGCCTAGATCATTATTATTTAAATGATATTCCCGGGCTCGAAAATCCGACAAGCGAGATACTGGCGAAGTGGATCTGGGGCGAGCTGAAACCTTCGCTCCCTGAGCTCAGCAAAATACTCATCAAGGAAACCTGCACCAGTGGCTGTATTTACGCAGGTGAAGACGAGTAGCATCACCTAAATCTAGAACCATTAGCCTACGGGTGAATTCGTGGAAAGAGACGCGCAAACCAAAGAAGCGATTCGCTGCACCTGGATTGGGGCTATTATCGATGCGCTTCTCGGCTTCAGCAAAATTCTCATTGGCACCCTGTTTCACTCCGCTGCATTAGTCGCTGATGGTATTCACTCGTTATCGGATCTATTCACCGACGCCTTTGTCGTCGTCATCGTAAAAATCTCCAGAGCAAAACCTGACAAGAACCACCCCTATGGCCACGAGCGTTTCGAAACGTTAGGCACTGTTGCACTCGGCCTTGTTCTTGTCGCTGTTGCCGGCGCAATGGCTTATGAGAGTATTTCTGCCTTAATTCTGAAAGAAATCATGCTACTTCCTGGCTGGCCTGCACTGCTTGTCGCCCTTATTTCCATCATCGCTAAAGAAGGCATTTATCGTTACACCGCAGCAATTGGCCGACGCATTAAGTCTGACCTACTGATTGCTAACGCTTGGCACAGCCGCACTGACGCCTATTCATCCATCGTTGTATTAATCGGCATTGCAGGAGCGATGACCGGGCTACCCTGGCTCGATACGCTTGCTGCGGTCGTCGTGGCTCTCTTCGTCGCAAAAATAGGCTGGAGCCTTTGCTGGAAGAGCTTAAAGGAACTAGTCGATACAGCGATTGAGCCAGCACTTGAAACAAAAATCAGAGCCACTGCTCTTAAAATCGAAGGGATTAAGGGTGTCCATCGTTTTAAAAGCCGGAGCATGGGCCAAAAAATCTTGCTGGAAATGCATATTCAAGTAAGCCCCTACCTCAGTGCGTCTGAAGGACACTTTTTAGGGGATGCTGTTGTCACCAAGCTACTGCAAAATTTTGACAACATCGGCCATGTGATCTTCCATATTGATACTGAATACGATGTAGCGCCCACAGTCTGTACAGTTCTGCCCTTTCGTACAGCAATAACCGCTGAGATAGATCAAGCATTAGCCAAGGTAGCACCAACACTAAAACGACAACACGTAGTGCTTCATTACCTAAATAATCGTATTGAAGTTGATCTACATGTAAGCAACGACGACCGCATTGTTTCAGGCATAAAACCAACAAGTGTGGCTCAGCAACTCAACGATTCCCTCTGCCACCACAGCTGGTTTAAACACTTAAACCTTTGGTTTATCCCTGAATGAAAAACAAATCGCCAGAGATCATTTACGCCGATGACCATATTGTTATCGCCAATAAACCTGCTGACCTGCTCTCAGTCCCCGGTAGAGGGCCTGAAAATCAGGATTGTCTCGTCTCTCGGTTACAAACTACGTACCCAACCATTAGGATCGTTCACCGTTTAGACTGCGCTACCTCGGGAGTCATGGTCCTCGCGCTTAACCCTGACGCTCTTCGCCATTTAAGTAGACAGTTTCATGATCGCCTCACAGAGAAGCGTTATATTGCTGACATTGCGGGTTCTTTAGACATAACAGAAGGCGAAGTGAACCTGCCATTACGCTGCGATTGGGAAAACAGACCAAAACAAATTGTCGATTTTGAGCAAGGGAAAAAAGCAAAAACTTGCTGGCAAAAGTTACAAAGCTTTGAATCCCACACGCGCGTTGCATTGACGCCTATTACCGGCCGTTCACACCAGCTCAGAGTTCATATGCAACAAATAGGTCACCCGATATTAGGCGACCGCTTCTACGCACCCACAAACGTTGTAAAGATGAGTCCACGACTGCACTTGCATGCAGAGCAGTTAGGTTTGTTTCACCCGGTAACTGAGGAAAAGATGAGTTTCTGCTGCCCTTGCCCTTTTTAAACGAAGGCAGCAGATTTTAGACAAACCAATTAAGGCTTTAGTGTATTCAAGTCGTTAGTTGATCTTAACTACGAATATTTTCTTTAATGACCCACAGAATCTCTTCTGCGACGATCGAATTGGCAGGTGCTGCTTCGTCAGTCAGCACAGACACATAGACACCATTACTTCTGCGACTCAATTTAACTTGGTACAGGCCCGTATGTTCGAGTTCGCCTGTTTCTTCGTTCAGCGATGCGTTCTCACCTGATTCAAAAACATAAACTACCCGACCACCAAGCCATATTTTATAGCCGTCTTTATTTTCTAAGCTATTAGGGTCTTCTGCTGTGTTCTCATTAGCGCTGTAACGGATTTTATCTTCTTCAGTTTCTACACCAATTGCTCGCGATAAAAAGTCCGTGTTGACCGTAATTTCGTCTCGGTCACTATGTAGCCACTTAATGAAACCCCAAAAACCACCAACATCATCCTCATTAAAGCGAGTTGTGGTTGTATACGTAAGGTAGTATTTGCCGATTTCTTTGTTCGAAGAGCCGACATCCATTTGAGCTTCGTCCATAGCATCACCAATAGAAGCCCAGACATCATCGACATCACCAACCACTTTCAACACAGGGTTGCTATCTGCATCGCGACCTAATTGAGTGACTAGCTCTGTTTGAGTCTCTCGCTTTTTCAGAGCGACTGCCGTGGTCGAATCCGTTGCTTTACTCAGGTAATGCAACAATGCATACATCATGTCTGATTTGTAACTGACATCCGTTTCTTCTTTTGACCAATCCGCTGCTGCTGGTTCTTCTTCTGCAGTAACTCGAATATGCTGCATGCGTATGGCAGTTCTATTCGGGTCGTCATCCCTTGCAAGCTTAACGCGCAACTTATCAAGACGGTTTTCGTCGTCGCCCTGAAAAGTTACCGATTTTACCAGCCCGGTGAAGAAGCCTGATTCTTCGGGCTCATCACGAATCCAACTGGTTTCCATCACACCTTGTTGAGGATCAATCACCGCAAGCTTGAGATGATTAAACGACCAAAACTCGGTCATTTTTTGCCACACATCCTCTGGCTTCTCATTCACCAAGATATATTTTTCTTTACCGTCACGTGCCATGTTGACGACATCATTACCTGCTTCAGCATAGAAAAAAGAAGGCCGAGGGACCTCAAAATCACCTTCTTGTTTAATTGCTACGGTGCCAACTTCAGGCACCACCAGCAAATCTTGAATGCTGCTCGAATCCAGATGGTCAGGAACCTTTATGCGTGGAACCGTCGTTGCCGCTTCGTAATCCTGTTTCTTATCTCGCACAATCCCTTCATCACCATAAAAAGGATTATTACTACAGGCAGATAAGCCCACAACAGAGGCAAGAACAACCGTTACAGCAACTTTATTCATAATGGCACTATCAATGATGGTTGGATTTCCCGATTCAGTAAAAGCTTACAGTAATTTACAATCAACCAGGCTCTGCTTTACTCCGGCACGGTATTCTTCAGCAAGCACTGTCAAAGGTAAACGAATCCCTGTCCCCATAAGACCCATTTCATGCAAAGCCCACTTAACAGGAATTGGGTTGGACTCAACAAAGAGCGCTGTGTGAAGAACTTCAACAGACTGATTCACTTTACGTGCGTTATCTGCATCACCAGCAATGGCTAAGCGACAAACTTCAGCCATTGCCTTCGGCGCTACATTGGCCGTCACAGAAATATTACCGTGGCCACCTAGAAGCATAAGCTCTACCGCCGTTGCGTCGTCACCTGAGTAGATGGCGAACCCAGCCGGTGCTTTTTCAATCAAATACTTGGCTCGATCAAGATCACCCGTTGCTTCTTTTACACCCACAATATTGTCGATTGAAGCAAGGCGCAAAATCGTATCTGGCATCATGTCGCAAGACGTACGGCCCGGGACATTATATAAAATCTGGTCAATATCTACCGCTTCAGCAATTGCTTTGTAGTGCTGATACAAACCTTCTTGCGTAGGCTTGTTGTAATAAGGCGTCACTAACAGGCACGCATCTGCACCAGCATCTTTTGCCGCTTGAGTCAGTTCGATAGCTTCAGTGGTTGAGTTAGCACCTGTGCCAGCAATAACAGCAATACGGCCAGCCACTTTTTCAACAACACGACGAATCACTGCACAGTGCTCTTCACAATCTAAAGTGGCAGATTCACCCGTGGTACCCACGGCTACAATAGCGTCTGTTCCTTCGGTTACGTGGAACTCGACAAATTTGTCCAGGTTAGCCCAATCCACTTCTCCGTTATCAAGCATAGGGGTGGCAAGAGCAACTTGGCTTCCAATAATCATTGACTTTCTCCAGCGACTTTATTCAAGCAAAAACGAATATGTTATTCAGTGATCCGAACATGCCTGTCGCTCATAGTAGGTTTACGAGCAAAACGAAAACCGGCATTCTAACCAATTCGTTATGACAAGCGTAGACATTCGCGTATTTAATTTAAGGTAATCTAATGAGCACAGTTCAAATTGATCAACCCGTTAGTGATTTCACCGCACAAGCAACCAGTGATCAACAGGTTCAACTTTCTGCCCTAAAAGGCAAAAACATCATTATTTACTTCTACCCCAAAGACAGCACTCCCGGCTGCACTACCGAGGGTCAAAACTTTCGTGACCTTTATGACGAGTTTCAATCATTGAATGTTGAAATCTTCGGCGTATCACGTGACGGCCTTCGTGCACATGAGAACTTCAAAGCGAAACAAAGTTTCCCTTTCGAACTCATATCCGATCCCGATGAGAGCCTATGCAAACAGTTTGATGTCATCAAACTAAAAAAGATGTACGGCAAAGAACATATGGGAATTGAACGAAGCACATTTCTCATTGATGCAAACGGCGTTTTAAAAGCAGAATGGCGCAAAGTAAAAGTTAAAGGCCACGTGGATGAAGTGCTCGAAGCGGTGAAAGCACTAGGTTAATGAACAACAACGGTTTGGGGTCTACATAAACCCAAACCGTACTACCCATTACCCCTTGCTACCCATTATCCCTTCTACCCATTACCTCTTGCGAATAAACAATCGCTATGCTTTCTGGCAGCATGGCTGGCTCTGTCTATTACAATCACTAGCAGTAACTAGCAATGTCCAGTACCCCTATATTCTCGAGAAGAATAAAGTAGCTTCAGTGTCACTTATCGTCAGTGAGTATTACGTCACTACTTGCCTCTAGCAGTTCATGCTTAGGCCACGCGCTTAATACCGCCTTGACTAAGGTTGCTAAGGGGATTGCAAAGAAAACCCCCCAAAAGCCCCATAATCCACCAAAAACCAGTACTGCGACGATAATTGCAACGGGGTTAAGATTTACCGCTTCAGAGAACAACAACGGTACCAAGACGTTACCATCCAATGCTTGAATCACACCATAAGCAATCATCAGCCACATAAAATCAGTACCCCAACCCCATTGGAAAAACGCAATGAGAGCCACTGGAACGGTAACCAACGCTGCACCAATGTACGGGATGACGACAGACAAACCCACCATCAGCGCTAGTAATGCCGAATAGCGAAGTCCCAAATACGCGAAAGCGATATAACTCACAACGCCAACAACAAGGATCTCAACGACTTTGCCACGTACATAATTGGCAATTTGTTCTTCCATTTCTACGCCAACACGGTTCATCATGCCTCGTTTCTTAGGCAGTAACGATGCCCACCAACGAATGAAGTTTTCCCCGTCTTTCATAAAGAAAAAGACCAAGATAGGCACGAGAACGAAATAGATAAGCAACTGGATCAGATTCGCGATACTTGACAACGAAAAGGATAAAACCCATTGACCTAATAAACCAAGTTCTGCACTGACTTGATCGATAATGGCATTCACTTGATCGACAGTAATAAGTTCTGGGTAACGTTCGGGAAGCAGCATCAAATAGACCTGTCCTTGCGTTAGCATTCTCGGCAATTCATTGAACAGGTTGATCAATTGACGCCAAGTTTCAGGCACAACAACAAGTAAGATAGCCATAACTGCAGTGACAAACCCTAAAAACACCACTGAAACAGCCAACACATGGCCTGCGCCAAATGATTTAAGCTTATTCACCACGCCCTGCAGCAGAAAAGCAAGAATAATTCCGCCAAAGACTGGGGCAAGCATGCCTCCGAAAAACAAAACTACGAGCAGTCCAACAGCCAGCAGGACAAACAGTAATATCGCCTCCTCATCAGAGAAGTAACGATCAATCCAACTCTCAAAAACCTTTAGCATGAAAGAAAATAACCTCTAGTTAGTGAATACGATCTATTTCTTTCTAATTAAATAAATATACTGACCATTCACTTCATCTGAAACTAGCATGTCATGACCCGCTATATCTGCAAACGCATTAAAATCACGAACCGAGCCTGCATCAGTAGCTGCCACTTTTAAGGTCTCACCTGATTGCATTTTGTTAAGTGCTTGCTTGGCTTTTAGCAACGGTAAAGGACAGTTCAATCCACTAGCATCTAAAAATTGGTCAAAGTCAGTCATGAATATTTTTACTAATGAGGCGTAAGATAAAGCGCGAATGGTTTCAATTTGGCCAAGGAACTTATAGCCTTGGCTCGCGACTATATACTAAACCAACCTAAAGGATAAGTGGTTAAGTTTACTAACTTACTATGCGATTTTTAAACAGCGTTACAGCAAAACATATCAGCGCCATCACAGCAGGTCTTGTGCTTTTTCTATCGTCGGCATCGACGCAAGCTCTCGACACCAGCCTTCCTGATATTGGCGAAAGTAGTGCCAGCTCAATATCCCTTGATGAAGAAAGAAAACTCGGGGAGGCCTGGTTACGAGTATTGCGAGGTCGAAGCGCGCAACTTAGAGACCCTTTTGTCTTTGAGTACACACAAGACCTGCTCTATCAGTTAGTCAGTTACAGTCAGCTGGCTGACAAAAACCTCACACTTATCATGCTAAAACAACCATCATTGAATGCTTTTGCAGTGCCTGGCAGCATTGTCGGCATTCATGGTGGCTTGTTTACATATGCTAAAACCGAGGGGCAATTTGCCTCTGTTCTTGCACACGAAATTGCCCACTTAACTCAACGCCATTACGCCAACAGCGTTGAAGAACAACGCCGCAATTTACCACTTCAAATTGCCACATTATTTGGCGCTATTCTTGTCGCTTCAACGACCAATAACTCAGATGCAACGGTAGCTGCTGTAGCGTCTGGCCAAGCTGCTATTGTGGACAAAAAACTCGCATACAATCGACAAAATGAGCGAGAGGCCGATGATGTCGGCATGACATTACTGGCTAAGGCAGGGTTTGACCCTAACGAGATGCCTCATATGTTTGAGCAGATGCTAAAAGCCAGCCGCTTTCAAGGCAGTCGCATTCCTGAATTCCTTAGCACTCACCCCGTCACACAATCACGTATTGCAGATAGCCAAAGCCGCGCGGCATTACTCACAAGCGAAGGTAAAAACAATAGCCTTGCCTACCAGCTAATTAGGGCCAGAGTCATGGTAAGCTTGCAAAAAGACCCCCAACAGCTATTTGAGCAATTTGAGACAATCAAAGAGCCGAAAGTTGTTGATCGGTATATACACGTACTTTCAGCAATTGCTGTAGACCGCGCCAATGACAGCAAAATGTCGCTAGAGTGGCTCCTAAGAAATCATCCAAAAAATCTGCTTATCCAAGCACTTAATGTTGAGTACTTAACAGCCGAGGCGCAATACACAGAAGCGCATAACGCTGTACAACAGCTACTCGCCCTCTACCCTGGAAACTATCCGCTCACGCAACTTTCTATCAACATATTAGGGAAACAACAAAAATATTCCGAAGTATCGAAGCTACTAAGGAAACAGTTACGCGATATGCCCAACAATGACTACCTATGGTTTCAATTGGCTGAGAATGAAGGGCTTTTAGAGAATCACCTCGCTGTACATCAGTCGAGAGCGGAGTTTTACCTACTCAAAGGTGATGTAAAGCGCGCTGAGGTTCATATTAAGCAAGCTCAAAGGCTGCCAAACCTCAGTCGTCAGGATAAGGCGATTCTTGAAGAGCAAATGGAAGAAGTACTGGCTGTCCGTGAAAGCTTAAAATTCTAAACGAACAGCCAGACAATCTTATGCCTTTTGCAATTGGGTGGAAAAGTCCAACATACGATTAAGAGGAATCAGCGCTTTACGCGCCAATTCAGGATCTACAAAAACCTCTTGCGTCGGATTCAGTAGCACTTCGGTTAGGTTTTCTAAACCATTCATCGCCATCCAAGGACAGTGAGCACAACTTCTACACGTTGCCCCAGAGCCTCCCGTCGGCGCTGCAATTAAAGTTTTACCAGGAGCCGCTTGTTGCATTTTATAAAAAATGCCCTGATCTGTAGCGACAATAAACGTCTCATTAGGTAAGGTTTGAGCCGCTTTGATTAGCTGGCTAGTAGAGCCGACTGCATCTGCAATATCTATCATTGATGCTGGCGATTCTGGATGAACCAAAACTGCTGCATCAGGATAAACTTTTCTCAAGTCATTTAAGCCCTGAGCTTTGAATTCTTCATGAACGATGCAGGAACCATCCCACATCAGCATTTTCGCACCTGTTTCTCGCTCAATATAACTACCCAAATGTTTATCAGGTGCCCAAATAATTTTTTCATCATTTTCATCAAGGTGTTCAACAATATCTAATGCACAGCTTGATGTAACCACCCAGTCTGCTCGCGCTTTCACTGCAGCAGAAGTGTTCGCATAAACCACAACTTTATGATCCGGATGAGCATCACAAAATGCAGAGAACTCTTCCACGGGGCAACCGATATCCAATGAGCACGTTGCTTCAAGCGTAGGCATCAAAATACGCTTTTCAGGGCTCAGGATTTTTGAGGTTTCCCCCATAAACTTAACACCCGCAACAACAAGCGTTGAGGCCGGGTGATTTTTACCAAAACGTGCCATTTCAAGCGAGTCAGCAACGCAGCCGCCTGTTTCTTCAGCCAGTTCTTGAATAACAGGATCAGTATAGTAATGGGCAACTAAACAAGCATCCTGCTCCTTTAAAAGCGTCGCGATGCGTGCTTTATATTCACTCGTTTGCTCATCGGAAAGCGTAGGCTGATCATACTCATGTGCCAAATGCTCTTGCACCCAGACGCGCTTTTCGATTTCTTTTTCTGTCAACATAACGGTTCCAAACCCTACTATGGCAACCGAGAGAACTCGAGCAACACACTATTACCGTGTCGTTCCCTATTCTCTCGTGGTTTTTAGCTTGAGTCGCGAAAGATAGAACTGCGAACAAAGTTCATCACTCAAACACTGAGCGTCGCGTTAATTAGATGGTGGGTCGTACAGGATTCGAACCTGTGACCAATTGGTTAAAAGCCAACTGCTCTACCAGCTGAGCTAACGACCCGATGGCGCGACATCTTACTAAGCGAGCAAGAAAAATCAACTGCAACCCAGCATTCGCATTGAGAAAAACTAGTAATTATTATTTAGAGAGATATTCTTTCGCTAAACGTGAGACCGATTGATCAGGGTATAAATCAATCGCTTTTTGCATTGTCTGCTTCGCCGCTGCTTTATCCCCTAGATCATCAAGCGTCAGGCCCAGCTTATAATATGCATCTGCTGCTTTAGAATGTTGAGGAAATTGAGAAATCAAACGCTGGTATGCCGTTTTTGCCGCTTCAAAGTCAGGCGGTGTCATGGCTCGATAAACTTCACCCTGCCAGAAAATCGCATTAGCGACCAGTGTGCTATTCGGGTAAAAGCGGACAAAGTCATCAAAGGCTTTAATTGATTCGCTATAAGATTTATCACGAACCAACTTAAAAGCTTTGCTATAAGCTTGTTTGTCGGTCTCACCTGTCGGCGGCTGAACAACAGGTACGGCAACAGTTGAAGTTGAAGTTGAAGGTGCAGAAGACACCGAATCGTTTGTGGGCTCTTGACTCGCTGAAGAAGAATTATTTGTAAGATCCTCAACGACGGCCGGTGTTGACGCAGCGGTCTGACTACTGAGTTGCTGAGTTATCGACATAATACGACGATCCAAGTCCCGGTAACGGTCTCGTTGATTCGTCTGCATTTTTTTCATTTGGTATGATTGCTGCTCGACCTGCCCACGAAGAAAACGTACTTCTTCTTGCAGTTGATCAACCAGCATCAACAACTGTGCGTTTTGATTGACCTGAACAGTAGTAGTAGCAGGAGCTGCGGATTGAGCTCCTGTACTAGACGACCTACTCACCGATGGTGAGTTAATATCAACCACCTGTACTGGCGAACTTTGAGCTAATGCATTGGCGCTCAGAGCAATACCGACCGCCAGTACCGAGGGTTTAAGGAGCATAATTCGCCTTACTTAGTATTTAAGTTCTACGCGACGGTTCTTGCTCCAAGAAGCTTCATTATGGCCTTCCATTGCTGGACTTTCTTCACCATAACTTACCACTTCCATCTGTGCTGCAGAAACGCCCTGTACAGAAAGGTAACGGCTAACCGCTTTTGCTCGACGCTCACCCAATGCAATATTGTATTCACGAGTGCCGCGCTCATCAGCGTGACCTTCAAGAACCAACTTAGCACTTGGATTATTAACCAGGTATTTAGCATGTGCGCTTAAATCAGCGAAAGCTTCTGGCTTAACGGTAGTTTTGTCAAAGTCAAAGTAGAAAACACTGCTTAAGCTCATCACATCAGCTTTAGTCAGACCACCTGAACTCATACCATTATCAGCAGCACCAGAAGTTGAAACAGAGCCAGTATCACCTGACTTATCCATCATCGCACCGCTGTCGTCATTTGTACTAGTCGAACTACAACCGGCAGCGAAAGCTACTGAGGCTGCAAGCGCGATCATTTTTAGATTTCCAACTCGCATTGTTTGCTCCTAAATTTTGTCAATCTGACAAGCATGAATTAGTTTGCTCATAAGGTAATGCCATCAGTCACTTAATGCAAGTAGGGTGACCATGCAGGCTCTCGTACATCACCAGAAGTTGATGGTAATTTAAACTTTACGCGGCCATCAATAGAGGCCATTCCTAAAACATCCTTGGTGCCATCTTGGGTCGCATAAATCACCATACTACCATTCGGGGCAATGCTCGGTGATTCATCAAGGTAAGTTTCAGTTAAAATATCTAAACGTCCGGTTTTTAAATCTTGTACCGCAATATTAAAGACTCCCTGATCACGGTGTACCATAACAAGATGGCGACCATCATGGGTCAAGCCTCCCCGCGCATTATAGTCACCCTCAAAAGTGAGTCGTTCTAGCCATCCTGACGCTAATTCAACACTGTATATCTGGGGTTTGCCGCCACGGTCAGAAGTAAAAATGATAGATCGTCCATCTGGCGACCAGTTAGGCTCTGTATCGATACCATAATGATTGGTTACCCGCTGCAATGCTCGTGTTGCTATATCGATAATATAAATTTCTGGGTTACCGTCTTTTGATAAAGTTACCGCAAGTTTCTTACCATCAGGTGACCATGCAGGAGCGCCGTTTAACCCTGTAAACTTAGTAATTTGTTGCTGTTTACCTGTTCGTTTGTCTTGGATAAATACACCCGGTCGCCCTGTTTGAAATGATACATAGGCTAGTTTATTGCCGTCCCTTGACCATGACGGCGACATAATGGGTTTATCTGACTTTAATAATTCGCGAGGGTTTGCACCATCGGCATCGGCTAATTCAAGTCGATATGTTTTCTTACCATTGCTCGCTCTATTTTCACGGACATAAACGACCTCTGTCGAGAAAGCACCTCGGATGCCAGTCAGCTTTTCATACACTGCATCACTGACGCGATGCGCCGCTTTACGTAAGTCGCCAGCAAAGTAGCCCGCATCCAGTTTTTGCTCTTTAATCACGTCGTATAATTCATATTCAACACGATATTGTCCAGCTACACCGCTCGATTCGACACGACCTATAACCAGATACTCAATCCCGCCTAAGCGCCAATCACGAAAAAAAACATCCCGCTGTTGTGACGGAAAGCTCAGCATTGTTTCGGGCTTCATAATTGAAAAAAGGCCGGTTCTGTACAAATCAGCACCGACCACTTTTCCTACATTTTCCTGTAGGCCACTCAGACCACTCCAACCAAAAGGAACAATCGCCACGGGAACCGGCTGGTCAACACCTTGGGTGATTTCAATGGTTAATTCAGCACGAGCTTGAGATGCAATAATAATAAAACTGAACAACATACAACTCAGTATTCTTTTAATCACAATCTTAAGTCCTCTGGTCTGAAATTAAGGGTTATTTGTCTCAAGTTACGGTCAAATACGACAGGATCTATCTGCTGAAGTTCAGGAAAACGTTCAGCTTTCCAGACAGCATTCGTCGCGCTGCGGTCAAAAGCGTCATCACCACTGCTGTTAATGATATTCACATCCATCACTTCACCGGTCGGAATTAAGTGAATCCGCACAGTCACTTGCATACCATTACGAGCGGATGGTGGGCGTCTCCAATTTGATGCTACCGCACTCACAATAATTGATTCCGCCGAAGCCATCGCCTGCTTGTCTAGCTCAGCATTTCTTTGCGCTTGCTCTTCACGAGCAATAGCTTGATCCAGCTCACGCTGCCTTGCCAACTCTTCTTGACGTTTTTTCTCAGCCGCTGCTTTTTGCTTGCGCGCTTCTTCGGCTTTTTTGTTAGCCAAGTCTTGTTGACGCTTTTTCTCAGCGGCAGCTTTTGCATCAGCTTCGGCTTGTCGTCTTTTCTCAGCGGCTAATTTTTCAGCTTTGGCTTTTTTCTCTGCTTCAGCTTTTTTCTGCTGTTCAAGCTTGGCTTGCTTATCCGCTTCAGCCTTACGCTGTTGTTCTTGCCGCTTTGCTTCTTTCTCTTGCTGAGCCTTTTTTTGTTGTGCTTTTTTTTCAGCTTCTTGCTTTAAACGTTCTTGCTTGGCTTGCTCTTTTTTCTTTTGCGCCTCTTGCTGCGCTTTTTGTTGTTTTAACTTCTCGGCCTGTTCACGTTTTAAGGCCTCACTCTTTTTTTGATCTTCAATTTGTTTTGATTTGAGATCAACCAATTGCGCTTTGATATGCTGAACTTTGGGTGGCTGGGCAACGTGTTCGCGATCAAACCAACTGCCAGCTAACAACGCTACCACGATAACGTGTAACGATATGGCAATCAGGGTGGGTGAAAAGTAAGACTTTAACTCGGTCACATTAAACCTATTCTGTTACCAAGCCGACAGAAGGGGCGCCGGAGCCTTGTAGCGCAGCCATTAGTTCAACCACTTTTTCATAGCTAACCGCTTTGTCGCCGCGCACCATAATTTGTTTGCTCGGGTTGGTTGTCAGTATTTTTTCAACGCGTGAGCCAACGTCAGCCAGTGATACGGCTTTTAATGGGTCACCACCTACATTGATAAAATACTCACCCGCAGCGGTTACTGAAACGACTAGAGGCTCTTCATCTTCATTAGCCACAGGCTCTGCACCTACTTTTGGTAGCTCTACATCAACACCTTGAGTAAGCATCGGCGCGGTAATCATGAAGATCACTAAAAGCACCATCATTACATCAATGTAGGGAACCACATTGATTTCGGCATTCAGCTTTCGTTTGTGTCTTACTCGTCGCATCATAAGGCAGCTCCTTGCTTACATGTTGCCATGAACGCGACGATGAAGAATGCTGTAAAACTCTTCAGCAAAGGTTTCGTAGTTATTCATTAAGGTTTCTAACCGTGCTGAATAGCGGTTATAGGCAACAACCGCTGGAATCGCTGCAAACAAGCCCATCGCTGTTGCGATCAATGCTTCAGAAATACCAGGCGCCACACTTGCCAAAGTCGCTTGGTGGACGTTTGCTAGACCACGGAACGAATTCATGATGCCCCAGACTGTGCCAAACAAACCAATATAAGGACTGATGGAGCCTACAGTTGCTAAAAAGGGCAAATGTGTTTCGAGTTTTTCTTCTTCACGGGCAACCGCAACCCGCATCGCCCGTTGAACACCTTCCATAATTGCATCGCGATCAGCCTCTGTTTGTTGGCGCAACCGCGTGAATTCTTTAAGTCCTGCACGAAAAATATTTTCTAACCCGCTGTGTGCATTCGGATCTGCATTAACTTCACGAAAAAGCTGACTAAGGTCGACCCCTGACCAAAACTTTTCTTCAAACTCTCTGAGTCCTTTTTTGGCCCGGTTAAAATATTGGCGGCGTTGGAGGATAAACACCCAAGAGACAACCGACATTACCAATAACAGCAGCATTACCAACTGCACTAACAAGCTTGCGTTAAGAATCAAGCTCCATAGGGATAGTTTTTCAACCACTCGGTCGTCCTCGTTTCATTGTTAGGTAATCATTTAAGCCGTAGCATCTACTCAGCCTTATGCTGTTTGAATGTGTTCGGCTAAGAATGTTCAGTCTGTAATCTTATTTTTTATTGATTGAGCGAATATGACAGTCAATGAGCCAGCAAGACTCGGTCTTCCATAGCCTGAACCATCAAAAATCACCCTGCCGGCTTTTCAATGCCAAAATGCTGATATGCCAAATCAGTCAGCACTCGACCCCGCGGGGTCCGCATAATATACCCTTGTTGAATTAAGTAAGGCTCCAGCACGTCTTCGATGGTGTCTCGCTCTTCAGAAATAGCTGCCGCCAAACTATCAATACCCACAGGGCCGCCTGAAAACTTTTCTATCATGGCCATCAGCAAACGGCGATCCATATGATCAAAGCCATGACTATCGACGTGCAGCATGTTTAACGCTAGGTCCGCAATTTCTCCTGTGATGATTCCGTCGCCACGAACTTCCGCGTAGTCACGACTACGTCGTAGCAAGCGATTCGCAATACGAGGCGTGCCACGAGACCGGGCAGCTACTTCACGAGCCCCTTCAGGTTCTATAGATACGCCTGACAGCAAAGCTGAACGAGAAACTATGGAGGTGAGGTCATCCACATTGTAGAACTCTAACCGCTGCACAATGCCAAAACGATCACGCAGCGGCGAGGTCAACAAACCAGCACGCGTGGTTGCACCCACTAATGTAAATGGCGGCAAATCTAATTTTATCGAACGTGCAGCAGGACCATCACCAATCATGATATCAAGCTGATAGTCTTCCATTGCAGGGTAAAGCACTTCTTCAACGGCGGGGTTTAAACGGTGAATTTCATCAATAAAGAGCACATCACCCGCCTCAAGGTTCGTTAACATCGCAGCCAAGTCCCCTGCTTTTTCCATCACAGGGCCAGATGTTGTTTTGAGCTCAACTTCCATCTCGTTCGCGATTATATTCGCTAAGGTTGTTTTACCTAATCCGGGAGGGCCAAAAATCAACGTATGGTCTAACGCTTCTTCACGTTTTTTCGCGGCTTGAATGAAGATTTCCATTTGTTCACGCACTGCGTGCTGGCCAACATAATCTCGAAGCTGTTTAGGTCGAATTGCACGATCCTGAACTTCCTCAACACGATTTGACGGAGCGGGTGAAATAAAACGATCTTCTTCTAACATTTGTTTTTAACTTTTTAGCTTTTATTTTGGTTGCTGAGTAGCGAAACGAAGCTGTTCGTATCAAATCATCGTTTTCAACGCTTGACGAATTAGACCTTCCACGTCATTTTCAGACACTGATTTCACCGCATCTGAAATAGCCTTTGTTGCCTGCGCAGGTTTATAACCCAAAGCAATTAGAGCACTTTCTGCTTCCTGACGGCCACCTTTAATTTGCGCTGCAGCTCCAGTGTCCATATCAGCATTCAGCTCCAGAGATTGTGGTTCCAGCGCCCAATCTTTCATTTTATCGCGCATTTCAATAATCAAGCGCTCAGCAGTTTTCTTGCCCACACCAGGAAGCCTGACTAAGGTAGCGGTATCATCATGGGCTACACAACGCGCGAAATCTTCCGCTTCTATACCGGAAAGTATCGTTAGGGCCATTTTAGGACCAACACCATTCACCTTAATCAAGGTTCTAAATAACGTTCGTTCTTGTGCTGTTGAAAAGCCATAGAGCAATTGCGCATCTTCCCTGACGACAAAATGCGTTAGCAGTTTAACTGAAGAGCCAATCGCAGGAAGCCGATAAAAGGTAC
Source organism: Motiliproteus sp. (assembly GCA_048265065.1). Lineage (GTDB taxonomy): Bacteria > Pseudomonadota > Gammaproteobacteria > Pseudomonadales > Balneatricaceae > Motiliproteus. The sequence goes on from JBLXCH010000008.1 coordinate 31,840, forward strand.
TCATTGGCGCTTCTACTTCATAGCCTACGCCTTGCACATCAATCACGAGAACAGGCGGCTGCTTCTCTGCCAGTTCACCTTTAAGATAACCAATCATGAATACCCTTAATCTTATTAGTTAGTTCACCAATATAGCTTTTATATCAATCAGCTAGCGGATTTTCGTGCGCAATTTACTATTTACCGACATTTGATTTATTTTTCCTGCCTGAGTATGCGCATGACAAATGGCAACCGCTAATGCATCAGCAGCATCCGCTTGTGGTGTCCCTGGCAGCTTCAGTATTGATCGCACCATGTGCTGTACTTGCGACTTATCCGCGCCGCCCTTACCAACCACAGCTTGTTTAATACTACGTGCTGCATACTCAGCCACCGAAAGTCCGTTCACAGCACCAGCAACAATAGCAGCGCCCCGTGCTTGCCCGAGCTTCAAAGCAGAGTCAGCATTCTTCGCCATGAAAACTTGCTCGATAGCCATTTCTTGCGGGGTGTAACGAGTGATGACTTCTTGCACGCCTTCAAAGACTTGCTGAAGACGGTCTGGGAGGTGATCACCAGCGATTCGTATGCAACCGCTGGTGACATATTCAATACGATTACCGACGACATTCACTACACCGTAGCCGGTAATTCTAGAGCCTGGGTCAATGCCAAGTATTAACGCCATTTATACCTTTTAACCAGGCTCTGGGCCTAATGGATCTTAGTTAAGTTCGATTTCTGCGTCAGCCTTAAGCTGCGCTACTCGACTTTGGTAATCCAACTGACCTTTATGTGATGAAAGGAAAGCCGCAAGATTTTGAACCTGCGCTTCGGTCAAATCAGTACTGTCAGCATTCATCGAAGTGAAAGCGATCACAGCAACACCTTGGTCACCTTGGTCTACAACCGCAGTAGTCACATCACCCTCCTCAGGCACAGCAAGGCGGAACAATTTCACCAACACTGATTGAGAAACCCGTGTGTCCGTCCGCTTAACGTTACTGACCACCTGCCACGGATCATTGCCTGAAAGGCTACTTGCCGATTCAACCTGTTCCATCAGCGCTTGAGCCTCTTCCATACGCTGCTGTTTTAATTTATCTGCCGCGATCTCAAACTTAATCTGAGCGCTAACTTCAGCAATTGATTGAGGGCGTACAGGCTCGTACTTATCTACATTAACAACGATAATTCGATTCTCATCAACTTCGATTAATTCGCTGTTTTCACCTTCTTTCAGCACCTCTTCTGAGAAAGCCACTTGCAAGAGACGAGGGTTCATTGTCAATGGGTTATCCCCACCTTCACGACCAAAAAAACCAGTGTTTTTAATCGGGAGCTGCATAATTTCAGAAGCTTCCTGCAAGTCAGAAGACGAAAAGCGTAAGTCATCCAGCTCTTCAGAAAGCTTAACCAATTCAGCTTCCGCCTGCTGTAAGCGCTGCTCATTTTCAAGCTGGTCACGGACATCAGCAAGACTCGGCAGCTCTTGAACATCAATCTTATTTAACTTAATTAGATGATAACCAAAATCGGTTTTAACTGGCTCAGAAACTTGCCCTTCCTCTAAAGAAAATAATGCATCTTCAAATTCAGGGACCATGATGCCTTTTTCCACAAGACCAAGGTCTCCGCCTTCGCTAGCAGAACCTGGATCATCAGAATACTCTTCAGCAAGTGCAGCAAAGTCCTCTCCATTAGCAATCTTATTAGCCAACTCATTAGCTAAGGACTCAGCGTCATCATCAGAACGCTCGTCATCTATGCTGATAAGAATATGCGCAGCTTCACGTGCTTCTTCTGCTTGGTAATCAGACAGCAATTGTTGGAACTGAGTTTCCAGCTCCGCTTCGTCAATTGAGATACTACTGGCAATATCTTGTTTATTTAATTCGATATAATTAAGAGAAAGCTTTTCTTCAGCCATGTACTGCGCTTGGTTAGCTTCATAAAACGCCGTGATTTCGTCATCAGAAACATCAACTGACGTGAGGTCACCTAAAGGCAACTCTGCTAAATAAATATCACGTGTTTGACGGTCAAGGCCTGTAAGAATGCTGACTTCACCTGGCAAAACAAATGAACTAGCCACAAAACCTGTGCGGTCTTGGCCTAACAACATTTCATTACGTAAGTAATCACGAAAAGTTAAAGGCGTCATACCGACGTTACGTAAGACAGACTCAAAGCGATTACGATCAAAACGCCCTTCTGTTTGGAATTCTGCCGTTGATACAATTGTTTGGTCTAACAGTGCTTCAGAAATAGCCATGTTATTTTCAACAGCTGATTGACGTAACACTTCACGCTCAACAAGACCATCAATCACTGTTTTTCTAATCAATGCATCGTCTAATAATGAAGGGTCTGCATTTTCTCCCATTTGGGTCAGAATTTGACGACGTTGAATATCAACCGAATTTTGCAGTTGCTGCTCGCCAATATCAGTACCATTTACTGAAATAGGCGCATCTGGCTGCCCTGCCAAACCCACCAATGACTCCACACCAAAAAGTGCAAAAGTCACAATAATGAGACCAATAATGACCTTAACTAAAAGGCTCTGGGTATTATCCCGAAATGTCTGCAGCATGCTGCCCCCAACTGCGAAAAACGATTTTAGATGAACTAATTACAATCCTACGCGGCGGTAAGATATAAAAAAAGCGCATTAGTGAATGCGCCTTTTAAGAATTTGTTTTGCCGTATCAATAAAAAATACAAGAGATTCTAAGATCAGGCGAAACAAGCACTAAATCTGATAATTAGTTTACAGCGTCTTTAAGTGCTTTACCGGCTTTAAAACCAGGAACGTTTGCTGCTTTAATTTCAATTGGCTTACCAGTCTGTGGATTACGGCCTGTGCGTGCAGCACGAGGCTTAACAGCAAAAGTACCAAAACCAACAAGTGCAACACTGTCACCATCTTTCAGTGCACCAGTAATTGCGTCTAACGCTGCATCCAATGCACGACCTGCTGAAGCTTTAGATAGGTCGGCGGAAGCTGCTACCGCTTCAATTAATTCAGATTTGTTCACTTCATTCCCCTTATAATTAGATTCGTATATCGTCGTTCGAATTCTTCTCTTACACGAATAATGCTAGCCCGTCGCATTTTATACCAACTTGCGAAAAGGGCTGTCAAGCTGAAAGCCCATAAAATCGGGGGCTAAGGACCAATTAGTGGGTACTAATTTGATCCTGAACCGGCTTTTTGCCATTAGCATCTTCAATAACTTCTTCTGTTTTTTCTTCAACCGCTGGTTTCGGTAAATACTGAAGTGCTATTTCAAGCACTTCATCGATCCATTTAACCGGACGGATATCGAGCTCAGCTTTAATGTTTTCTGGAATTTCTTTTAGGTCTCGGCGATTCTCATCAGGAATCACAACCGTCTTAATCCCGCCTCGGTGTGCAGCCAACAATTTTTCTTTTAAACCACCAATCGGAAGCACCTGGCCCCGTAAAGTAATTTCGCCCGTCATCGCTACATCAGCTCGAACGGGAATATTAGTCAGGGCAGATACTAAAGAAGTACACATTCCTATACCAGCACTTGGGCCGTCTTTTGGCGTCGCACCCTCTGGTACGTGAATATGCACATCGGTGTTTTCATGAAAGTCAGGTTTAATACCCAACGCCGCCGCGCGGCTGCGCACAACAGTAAGCGCCGCTTGAATAGACTCCTGCATCACATCGCCTAACGAGCCTGTTCTTACCTGACGCCCTTTACCAGGGACTACAGCAGCTTCTATCGTGAGGATATCGCCACCAACCTGAGTCCAAGCAAGACCAGTCACCTGTCCGACTACATCGTTCTCTTCAGCCATGCCAAAATTGAAACGACGAACACCACTGTAATGCTCAAGGTTATCAGCATTAATTTCTATACTGTCTTCGCCTTTAGCAGAAGCCAATACCGCCTCTTTTACGACACGACGGCACAACTTAGCTATTTCACGTTCTAAGCTACGCACACCCGCTTCACGGGTGTAATAACGCACCAAGTCCCGAACGGCAGACTCATCAATAGTGACTTCTTTAACGGCTAAGCCATTGGTTTTTAGCTGCTTAGGAATAAGGTAGCGTTCAGCAATTTTAAGCTTTTCATCTTCGGTGTAACCAGGGATGCGGATAATCTCCATCCGATCCAGTAACGCTTCAGGAATATTCATGGAGTTCGACGTGCAGACGAACATAACATCTGAAAGGTCGTAATCAACCTCTAGGTAATGATCACCGAAGGTGTGGTTTTGTTCAGGGTCTAGTACTTCCAATAATGCCGATGCAGGATCGCCACGGTGATCCATCCCCATTTTATCGATTTCATCCAAAAGGAATAACGGATTTTTAACACCGACTTTAGAAAGCTTTTGTAAGAGTTTGCCTGGCATAGAGCCAATGTAGGTACGACGATGGCCACGGATTTCTGCTTCATCACGGACACCACCAAGTGCCATGCGTACATATTTTCGATTAGTAGCTCGAGCAATCGATTGGCCTAACGAGGTTTTACCAACACCAGGAGGGCCAACAAGGCAAAGCACAGGGCCTTTTAGTTTGCGGACGCGCTGCTGTACGGCCAAATACTCAAGAATACGTTCTTTTACTTCTTCAAGTCCGTAGTGTTCTGCTTCTAGCACTTCTTCTGCGCGGCGTAAATCATTACGTACTTTGCTACGCTTCTTCCATGGCAGGCTAACCATCCAGTCGATATAACTACGAACAACAGTCGCTTCAGCTGACATTGGTGACATCATTTTGAGTTTATTAAACTCATTCATGGCCTTTTCTTTGGCCTCTTTTGTCATGCCAACTTCGTCAATCTTTTCTTTTAACTGTTCTATTTCATTTGGGCCATTTTCATCCAGCTCACCCATTTCTTTCTGAATCGCTTTCATTTGCTCGTTCAGATAGTACTCACGCTGGCTTTTTTCCATTTGCTTTTTGACACGGCCGCGTATGCGCTTTTCAACATTTACCAAGTCAATCTCTGACTCCATTAACGCCATCAGATACTCAAGGCGCTCACGAGTGTCAATTTTTTCGAGTATCTTCTGTTTTTCATCAAGCTTAACAGTGATGTGAGCCGCAATGGTGTCACCCAAACGAGCGGGATCATCTATACCGGATAAGGAGGAAAGCACTTCAGCTGGAATTTTTTTATTAAGCTGAACATACTGCTCAAACTGGGACATAACGGTGCGATTAAAGACTTCTGCCTCAGCACCTAAATCTGTCGTTTCAATCGTATCGCAATGCGCTATCCAACTGTCGTCCTCTTCTGTGAACGAAGTGATTTTTGCCCGCTTTAAGCCTTCAACAAGCACCTTGACTGTGCCGTCGGGCAGTTTCAATAGTTGCAAGATATTAGCGATCGTACCAATTTCAAAAACGTCGCCCGCACCAGGGTCATCGACAGAGGCCGTTTTTTGAGCAACCAAAAGAATTTCTTTATCACCTTCCATCGCAGACTCAAGTGCTTTGATGGACTTGTCCCGTCCAACAAACAAAGGAATCACCATATGTGGATAAACCACCACATCGCGTAAGGGCAACAGCGGTAAATGGCTGGTTTCAATATTTTCTGTAGTCATGGTGGGTACCTCATACGTGAACAACGTTGTCTATCAGAGCAAAATTAAAGATGGAGCTGACTGTCTGATGTGTCTGTATAAAGAATTGGGGCAGCAGTAATGAAATACAAGGTAGCATTTCAGTTTATAACAAGGAAATAAAAAAGGAGCTTTTCAGCTCCTTTTTTGTATCACGACCTATTCATCCGTCGCGGTTTTACTGGTGTCTTGAGAATCGTAAATCAATAAAGGCTCTGTGCCTTCAACGATAACGCCCTCATCCACAACCACTTTACTAACATTTTCTAGTGAAGGAAGTTTGAACATTGTCTCAAGCAAGGCTACTTCAAGAATTGAACGCAATCCACGAGCACCTGTCTTACGGTCCATAGCTTTTCGTGATACCGCTCTTAACGCATCTTCACGAAGGTCAACTTCAACGCCTTCCATCTCAAACAATTTAGCATACTGCTTACTTAGCGAGTTCTTTGGTTCAGTAAGAATCTGCACTAATGCATCTTCGTCGAGCTCGCTCAGTGTCGCCACCATTGGCAAACGCCCAACAAACTCGGGAATCAAACCAAACTTCACCAGGTCTTCAGCTTCAACATCGGCGAGAGTTTCGCCTACACTCTTCTGATTTTCTTTTGAAGTGACAACAGCGCCAAAGCCAATACCGCCTTTATCTGCACGGTCATGGATAATTTTCTCTAGGCCAGCAAAAGCACCACCACAAACAAACAGGATATTGGCCGTGTCGACCTGCAAAAACTCCTGCTGTGGGTGTTTACGTCCACCTTGCGGAGGCACAGAAGCGACAGTACCTTCAATCAGTTTCAATAACGCCTGCTGAACACCTTCACCCGAAACATCACGAGTAATTGAAGGATTATCTGATTTACGAGAAATCTTATCGATTTCATCGATGTAGACGATACCCATTTGAGCGCGTTCTACGTCGTAGTCGCACTTCTGTAATAGCTTTTGAATGATGTTTTCAACGTCTTCTCCCACATAACCCGCTTCGGTCAGTGTGGTTGCATCGGCGATGGTGAAAGGTACGTTTAGCAAACGAGCCAAAGTTTCAGCCAATAACGTCTTACCGCTACCTGTCGGACCAATCAGCAAGATATTACTCTTACCTAGTTCAACATCATCTTGCTTACCTTGATAGCGCAAACGCTTATAGTGATTGTAAACAGCTACAGACAAGACTTTTTTAGCCTTATCTTGACCGATCACATACTCATCAAGAGTAAGTTTTATTTCTTCGGGTGAAGGAAGTCTGTCTTCCTGCTCTTCTACCGCAGCTTCTTGTACTTCTTCACGAATAATATCGTTACAAAGATCGACACACTCATCACAGATAAACACAGAAGGACCTGCAATGAGTTTTCTTACTTCGTCCTGACTTTTGCCGCAAAAGGAGCAATACAATAATTTACTATCGCCGCTCTTGCCGGTTGTTTCATCGGACATTTAAATTCCCCATAAAACTTGTAATAACTGCTTAACGCACTTTGCTCGAAAATGGATTAATACTGACTAATATCGAGCCTACTTTGCTCCAGTGTAGTCACTTTTTAAAGCAACAGCCAGAGCCGCTAACCGAACCCGAATTAACGCTTCTCGACGACTTGGTCAATTAAGCCGTACTTTACTGCGGTTTCAGCATCCATGAAATTGTCACGCTCTGTATCAGCACCGATCGTATCTAACGACTGGCCTGTATGATGTGCCAAGATCTTGTTTAGCTTTTCGCGGATAGTAAGAATTTCTTTAGTATGAATTTCAATATCCGTCGCTTGCCCCTGATAACCCCCTAATGGTTGGTGAATCATCATGCGAGAATGAGGCAAACAAAAACGTTTTCCTTCAGCACCACCGGCCAATAACAAAGCCCCCATACTGGCAGCTTGACCTAGACACATAGTGCTCACATTAGGCTTAATAAACTGCATGGTGTCATAGATCGATAAACCCGCAGTAACTGAGCCACCAGGTGAATTAATATAAAGGTGAATATCCTTATCGGGATTTTCTGACTCTAAAAACAATAACTGAGCCACAACAAGATTAGCCATGTAATCTTCAACTTGGCCAACCAAGAAAATCACGCGCTCTTTCAGTAAGCGAGAATAAATATCATAGGAACGCTCACCACGAGCTGACTGTTCTACGACCATAGGCACCAGACCACCTGCGGCCTGAATAATGTCACTGTGACCAGCCTGCGTGGAATTCTGATTCATTAACACTCTCCTTACTCTTTCACAGTAGATACCGCTAAAACAAAAACGGCAGTCTGCTTTATCGACAGACTGCCGTCTCTAGCACAATTTCAACGAGTGTAGCGTTGAGGTCGGCAAAAATGAAGCAAATTAATTATGATACGGAAGCTTACGCTTCTTCTGCTTCAGACTCTTCTTCGTCGAACATCTGCTGGGGCGCAGGTTTGATTGCTTCTTCGTAGCTTACAGATTCTTCAGAAACAGTCGCTAAATCGAGCAAAAACTCCATCGCCTGATCTTCGAGAACAACAGCTTCCACTTGCTGAAGCTGTTCTTCGTTGCTGTTGTAATAATTGATAAACTCACTTGGATCTTCATAAGAAGAAGCCATTTCAGCAATGAATGCCTGCACACGTTCATCATCAACTTTAATTTCGTTCTGTTCAATGACCGCAGTAACCAGCAAACCAGTCGCTACACGCTTCTTCGCTTGGCCTTTAAACATGTCTGCTGGCAATGTTTTAGGATCAATATTCATGCCATTACCAAACTGCTGAACCGCTTGCTCACGAAGACGATCAATTTCACCATCGATTAATGCTTTAGGCACCTCGATGTCGTTAAGCTTAACAAGCTCATCAAAAGCCTTACCTTTAGTCTTAACTTTCAATGTTTGCTTAACTTCACGATCCATGTTCTTACGGATTTCCGTTTTGAACTCTTCAACTGTTTCGCACTTCACACCAAACTTTTCAAACAACTCAGCGTTTAGCTCAGGCAGATCAGGGTTTGAGACTTTGTTAACTTTGATAGTGAAAACAACCTCTTTACCCGCTAGGTTTTCAGCGTTGTATTCTTCAGGGAAAGTGACGTTAACGTCCTTCTCTTCACCCGCTTTCATTCCAACGATACCTTCTTCAAAACCAGGAATCATTGTATTGGAACCTAATACTTGGTCGTGTCCAGCAGCTTCGCCACCTTCAAACGCTTCACCGTCTAGGAAACCTTTAAAATCGATATTCACTTGGTCGCCATCAGCCGCCGCTGCGTCTGTTTCAGTCCACGCTGCGTTTTGTTTCTGCAGGGTTTCGACCATTTTCTCTACATCAGCATCCGTTACTTCAGCAGTTTCACGAACGATTGCCGCTGCTGAATAATCAGCCAAAGTGATTTCTGGATAAACTTCGAAACGGGCTACGTATTCAAAGTCTTCGCCCTTCTTGTCATTCTTAGGCTCAATTTCTGGACCACCCGCTGGCTTCAGTTTTTCCTGAGTTACTGCTTCATAGAAAGTTTTTTGGATTACATCACCCAAAACTTCCTGACGAATGCTTTTGCCATAACGACGCTTAACTTCACTTAGCGGCACTTTACCTGGACGGAAGCCGTCGATACGTACGTTGCCTGCAGCCTCTTTAATACGAGTATTGACATCATCTTCGATGCGCGCAGCAGGAACGGTAATGGTCAACTGACGCTCAACAGAAGAAGTCGACTCAACAGAAACTTGCATGGATGTTCCTCACAGAAATTTACTATTCGTTACTGGCCGCAAAAACGTCAGATTTTTAACTGATATATTTTTTGCAGCCTAAAATTTGAAGTGCGGATTCTCAAGCATCCAGTAGCATGAGTCAAGCACCACAAACGGTTTGCTGATAATAGGAGTGCCCGCAGGCAAAAGAAACATTTATTTACTAAGAAGAGTATCCCGAGCTGGGATAAAGAATGGTGCGGACGGAGAGACTCGAACTCTCACACCTTACGGCACCAGAACCTAAATCTGGCGTGTCTACCAATTTCACCACGTCCGCGTAGACTAACTATACTGCTTTTTCTTTCATGCTTACCCGTTTAATTATAACGGCTAAAACACTTTTTGATAACCACTTTCTGCGTTACTGGGGTGGACGATGGGGCTCGAACCCACGACCACCGGAATCACAATCCGGGGCTCTACCAACTGAGCTACGTCCACCATAACACATCATTATGGCACGCCCTACAGGACTCGAACCTGTGACCTACGGCTTAGAAGGCCGTTGCTCTATCCAGCTGAGCTAAGGGCGCACAGAAAATCTGCCGGGCATAACCTAAATGGTCGGGGTAGAGAGATTCGAACTCCCGACATCCTGCTCCCAAAGCAGGCGCGCTACCAGACTGCGCTATACCCCGACATCTCTGGGCCTAGACTTCGTCTTGACCCCGAAAGAGGTGCGAATATTACAGACCAGTTTTTATCAGGTCAACCACTTTCAACGACCTTTTTTACCTTTTTCGCTTAATGTTCACGTTGCCACGTCGTTCCATCACGACTATCGTTCAAAATAACACCAACTGCCTTCAAATCGTCGCGAATTTGATCAGCACGCGCAAAGTTTTTGCCTTTCTTCGCTGCTGCTCGTTCTTTGATCAGCTCATCAATTTTTTCGGCGGTCAATTCATCATCAGCACATTTGTCGCCCTGCAAATACGATTCTGGATCTTGCTGCAGAAGACCCAACACCGATGCCAGACGTTTTAATTGGGCTGCCAATCTTGCAGCCTGTTGTTGGTTCGCTTTATTCGCCTTATTGATTTCTCTGGCCAACTCAAACAAAACAGAAACCGCACCCGCTGTATTAAAATCATCGTCCATTGCCGCACTAAAACGCGCATCAAAGTCATTATCCAGATCGCCTTCATCTACTTCTGGCAGCCCCCGTAAGGCGTAATAGAAACGATCTAAAGCACCACGAGCTTCTTGCAAGCTCGCTTCAGAGTAATCAATCTGGCTACGATAATGCCCAGAAGTGAGAAAATAACGAACCACTTCCGGGTCATATTTGTCGAGAATTTCACGAATGGTAAAAAAGTTACCTAGCGACTTCGACATTTTTTCTTTATTAACTCGTACTGCACCCGCGTGCATCCATGTGTTAACAAACTTAGCGCCATTCGCCGCTTCAGACTGAGCAATTTCATTTTCATGATGCGGAAACGGTAAGTCTGGGCCGCCGCCATGAATATCAAAAGTATCACCTAAACAGCATTTCGACATTGCTGAGCATTCAATATGCCAACCAGGGCGACCGTTACCCCAAGGGGACTCCCAACTTACCTCACCCGCTTTCGCTGCTTTCCAGAGGACAAAGTCGGATGGGTTTTCTTTGCTATCGTTAACCTCAATTCGAGCACCAGCCTGCATATCTTCAATATTACGGTTAGTTAACTTGCCGTAATCAGCAAATTTTTCAACACGGTAATACACATCTCCATTGTCAGCAGCATAAGCAAAACCTTTATCAATCAGCGTCTCTACCATAGTGACAATGTTGCCCATATGCGCTGTCGCACGCGGCTCCTCTGTAGGGGAAACCACCCCCAAGCGTGCTTCATCCTCATGCATTGCCTGAATAAACCGCTCGGTCAGCTGATCACAACTCTCGCCGTTTTCATTAGCTCGATTAATGATTTTGTCATCAACGTCAGTAATGTTACGAACGTAATGAACATCGTAACCACTGGCTCGCAAATATCGGGTAATCACGTCAAACGCTACCAGCACCCGCGCATGACCTAGATGACAATAGTCATAGACTGTCATACCGCAGACATACATGCGGACCTTGCCTGCATCAATCGGTTTAAAGTCTTCTTTCTGACGTGTCAGCGTGTTGTATATCTGTAAACTCATGAATAACTTCTATTGATTAATAAGGTAACGACTCAAGAAGACCACGTATCGCGCAAGCCAATAGTACGGTTAAATACAGGCTGATCGGCTGAGTGATCTATTTTATCCGCAACGAAATAACCTTCGCGCTCAAACTGGAATGAGGATTCTGGTGCAGCGTTAGCCAAGCCCGGCTCCACCCAGCAATTTTCTAGCAATGAGAAAGAGTCAGGATTCAAGTGCTGAATAAAGTCTGCTTCTCCGCGATCCGGCGCTTCATGATTGAACAAGCGATCATAAAGACGCACGGTTGCTTGGCGCCCATGCGTCGCGGATACCCAATGAATAACGCCACGCGGTTTCATTCCTTCCGGAGGGTTCTCTCCTACCGTACCAGGCACTATGGTTGCTTTAAGTTCAACAATTTCACCTTGCTCATTTTTTATCACTTCTTCAGCCTTGATCACATAAGCACTACGCAAGCGAACATACTCACCAAAGACCAAACGCTTAAATTTTTTCCGTGACAGCGTGGTGTCTTCCGTAAAGTCAGCTTTGTCTATATACAGCGTCTCAGTAAAAGGAAGCTCACGCTCACCCATATCTAGTTTTGGGTGCGCAGATGCTGTTAATGTCTCGACGTCACCATCGATGTGCTCATTGAAATTAGTAATCGTTACCTTCAATGGGTCCATCACACACATAGCGCGAGGTGCGTTCTTATCCAAGTCATCACGAATAGCGTGTTCTAGCTGTGCAATATTAACGACGCCATCAGATTTTGCGACAGGCAAGCCATTACAAAAATTACGTAACGCACGCGCCGTAAACCCGCGACGACGCAACCCTGAAATAGTAGGCATGCGCGGATCATCCCAGCCCTCTACATGTTTTTCATCAACCAATGTTTTCAGCTTACGTTTACTGGTTACGGTGTAATTCAAGTTTAAGCGACCAAACTCATACTGCTTTGGAATAGAAGGTACCGGCAAATTTTCTGTAAACCACTCGTATAAAGGGCGATGATCTGCAAATTCTAGCGTACAAATGGAATGCGTCACCCCTTCAATGGCGTCTTCCTGACCATGCGCAAAATCATACGTTGGGTAAATACACCATTTATCGCCGGTTTGATGGTGAGACTGTTTACGAATCCGGTAGAGCATGGGGTCACGCAGATTCATGTTCGGAGAGGCCATATCTATCTTGGCGCGAAGCGAGCGGGTTCCTTCTTCAAACTCACCGTTTTTCATTCGCTCTAGAAGATCCAAACTTTCAGCAATGGGTCGTTCTCTAAAAGGGCTTGGTTTCCCTGGCTTAGTAGCCCAACCGCGATATTCACTGGTTTGTTCTGGAGTCAAGTCACACACATAGGCTTTGCCATCTTTAATCAAATGCTGCGCCCATTCATAGAACTGATCGAAATAGCTTGAGGCATATTTAACGTCACCAGCCCACTTGAACCCTAACCACTGAACATCTTCTTTAATAGCATCAACAAATTCTTGATCTTCTTTGGCTGGGTTAGTGTCATCAAAACGTAAATTACATTCACCACCGAAATCTTCAGCCAAGCCAAAATTCACACAGATGGACTTGGCATGGCCAATATGCAAATAGCCATTAGGCTCAGGAGGAAAGCGCGTCACTACCTTCTGACAACGGCCTTCAGCCAGGTCTTTCTCAATAATAGGCTGAATGAAATTAGTCGCCTTAGTCGCGGTGTCTGTTGCGCTAGCCTTATCGTGCTGATTACTCATAAAAAGCGTTCATTATCTTGGATTATAGGTGGCTGAAGAGATGAATCTCCGGCGAAAAACGAGGGGGCGATTATAGCTCTAACGCCAACGATGAAAAACATCTAATTAAAGACAATCACTACCCGAGTTAAGTTACAGCGTACGCCAAAGACTTCCGCCACTTTTACTATCGATGCGATCAAGCATACTTTCATGTTCAGCCAACTCATCGTCAGAGGCTTTTGCGACGACAAGACTATATAAGCCCGGTTTGATAGGTCGAATAGGGGAAACCTCATCACTGCCATCACCTTGACCCAACACTAAGCTTGTCTGCCCACCGGTCATAAACAGGTAAACATCAGCAAGAATTTCGGAGTCAAGCAAAGCGCCGTGAAGCTCTCGGTGCGAGTTATCGATACCATAACGGCGGCAAAGCGCATCAAGATTATTCTTTTGCCCAGGATGCAATTGTCGAGCAAGCACTAAGGTATCAACAATTGAGCATATTTCGCCGGTTTTAATATCACTGTCACCCGCTAGCGCAAACTCATGGTCCATAAAACCCACATCGAATGGCGCGTTATGAATAATTAACTCCGCCCCACGAATAAAGTCTTGAAACTCTTTAGCGATGGTAGCAAACAGCGGTTTGTCTTCTAAAAACTCGTTGGTAATACCGTGAACCTCGATCGCCTCTTGCTCCACCACACGTTGTGGATTGATGTAACGATGAAATGTACGGCCGGTCATTTTCCGGTTCATCATTTCTACGCAACCAATCTCAATAATCCGGTGCCCATCGGCAGGATCAATACCCGTAGTTTCAGTATCTAAGACAATTTGACGCATGGACTTACCTATTTAAAACGTTACACACTGTTTGATTAAAAACGTTACTCATTGTTCGATTAAAAGCGTTAGAAATTATTCGATTAAAAGTGG
>JBLXCH010000008.1:45981-60381 GCA_048265065.1 Motiliproteus sp.
GGCTAAAGGCTTCCGGTACTGGGATAAGCACTCACTTCAAATAACTCAGAAAAGCCTATTAGCAAGCAGCATACCTAAGGCAAAAACTGAAAATTACAAGTCTTCCTATCGAACGATCATATCCCTACAATGCGATTTCATCTAGCTATTCGCAGAGTCAACACGCAATAAAGGACACGGTAATTTTGAAACAGATCGAAGCCTACACTGATGGTTCTTGTTTGGGAAACCCCGGACCTGGCGGCTACGGTGTTTTACTAAAGTACAAAGGCCATGAAAAAACACTAAGCGGCGGCTTTACCTTAACAACCAACAACCGTATGGAGCTGCTTGCAGCAATCAAAGCACTTGAGAACCTCAGCGAGCCCTGCCAAGTGACGCTCACCACGGATAGCCAGTACGTGCGTCAAGGTATTACACAATGGATGGCAGGCTGGAAGAAAAAAGGCTGGAAAACATCTGACAAAAAGCCAGTAAAGAACAAAGACCTATGGCAACAATTGGATGAACAAAACGCCAAGCATGAAGTGCAATGGAAATGGGTGAAAGGTCACAGCGGCCACCACGAAAACGAGATTGTCGATGACCTGGCCAGAGCCGCCGCCGAAGGACGTGATCTCAAAGAGGACACCGGCTACGTCCCTAGCTAATACAGCATAGTTTTGTTAATTGACGCTAAGTAAGCATCTTGCTCAATTTGTTAAGATGCACTGAAGTTGCTCACTTCACCCTTCAGGCTTAACACCACCTGGCTGAGGAAAACGGTAAAGCACACCCCGCGACGCCGACTTCTGCTTCCGCGACACCCTCTCTCCTTTTGCCGACGCCCGCCCCGCTTGCTGCGCGGGCCGAGGTATTAGCGGCATCGCCAATCGGCGTCGCCAGCTCATATTTATCGGCGTCATTGAAAGACTTTCCTTGGTCGCCATAAAGACGTAAAAACCACCGTTATGATTGAGGTATTTATTACCCAGGGTCTCCAGCCAGCGAAGACGACGCATCCAGCCTTCGCTGGCTACCGGCGGTCGAAAAAAGCCACCCTTATACTGCTCTTCTTTAAGCTCGAGCAAAGCAAACCAATCACTTAATCGACGCTGCCGGATAAACCAAGCACCCCAAGGAACCGGCTTGCGCCGCTTGACTAATGCGCGATAAAACCCCCATAAACTGGCAGGATTGAAACCTATCACCAACAGCTTACCACCAGGTCGTAATACCCGTGATGCTTCACGAAGCACTTGATGAGGGTGCTCAGAAAAGTCCAGAGCGTGGTGTAAAATCACCGCATCAATACACTCACTTGCCAGCGGCAACTCCTCAGCAGACCCGATCAAAACACTTTCTTCGCAATGCTTACTTTGTTCTGGAAGCATCATGAATTTATGGCTAGCAGACGCTTTTTCATAAAGCGTGTGCTCGGGCAACAAACCAACTTGTAGTAAGTGATAGCCATATACGCTACCCATCATTTCATCCACGACGCGCTGCTCACGCTCTAGGACCTGCTGACCTAAGTTGGAATTAAACCAATCACGTATTTGAGGTAACCAATAACTCAACTCTGGAACTTGATGCGAGGCTTTCATTCGTGGCTCCATTAGTTATTTACTCACTACCCTAACATTCACGGTAGTAGACACTCGTTTACTTTTCACACCTAGTCAGGATCGCTCTGCGTGGTATTATAAATCGATTGGACCACGAATAATCCAGACAAAAAAGGGTAAAAGCATGTTCTCGGTAGTCGCAATTCCTGCTTTTCAAGACAACTACATTTGGCTCTTTCAAAAACCGGAATCGGCGGACGTTGTTGTTGTTGACCCCGGTGATGCAAAACCTGTTATCGACTACCTGAATACCCATAACCTAAATTTAGTCGGCATTTTGATTACTCACCACCATGCGGATCATACCGGCGGCGTAAATAAACTTAAGTCTCTTTATAACCCTGTTGTCTATGGGCCGAAAAACTCGCCATTTAAAGGTATGACACACACATTAGGGGACGGAGACAGTTGCGAAATTTTAGGCGCTAACTTTGCGATCAAGCACGTCCCTGCGCACACGCTTGATCACATCAGTTATTTTTTGGAAGGCGAGCAACCCATCCTGTTCTGTGGTGACACACTATTTCTTGCTGGCTGTGGCCGCTTGTTCGAAGGCACGCCAACACAAATGCTAAGCGCTATGAAATATTTCGACAGTTTGCCAGCCAACACGCTTGTTTATTGTACTCACGAGTATTCCTTATCAAACCTCGCCTTTGCTGCAGCTGTTGAACCTAACAACGCGGCCATTCAAACAGCCATATCAGATTGCCAACAAAAACGAAATCAGCAACAGCCCACCTTACCTAGCAACATTGCCCAAGAACGAGAAATCAATCCGTTTATGCGCACTAGCGCTGACAGCGTAATGTCTGCTGCGATAGACTACTCAGGTCAATCACTCAATGACGAAGCCTCTGTGATGGCGGTTATTCGAGCATGGAAAAACAATTTTTAACCGCTACTCTCCTTAAACCTCGGCACTGCTGGAGCACAGAGTTACGTGACCTCACTATTCAGAACCCTGCTATTCAAAACCCCGCTATTCAAGATTGGTAGTACGTTAACGCTTTTAGCCTTGCTGGCTGGCTGTCAAAGCAATCCTGTTACGGATAAAGCGCAAGCACTAAACACTATCCCACTCAAGACACAAGGCATCACAGCAAGTTTAGCCGAAGAGCCTGACAACAGACTACCGGCACTTCGTCCTGATGAGATCGCCGGCAATGAACAACGTTTTTTTGAAGGCAGTCCGTTAACAACACAAACCGAAGAGCCTCCTGCAGCGACAAGTGTAGAGGCAGACTTGTGGGAACTGACACGACAAAACTTCTCGCTGAACACCTATTCAGACCACCCTCGCGTCAAAGCTCAATATCGACTTTACACGAAACACCCTCGCTTTCTCCCACGAGTCACGGAACGCTCAAAACGATATTACTACTACGTGTTGCACGAAATTTTAGAACAGGGAATTCCTGCTGAAATTGCACTATTACCGATTGTCGAATCGGCCTTTGACCCTTTTGCATACTCCCATGGGCGAGCCGCAGGCCCTTGGCAATTCATCCCCGGAACAGCGAAGCATTTCGGTATAAAGAAATCCTGGTGGTATGACGGACGCCGCGATATTCGAGTATCAACCCAAGCTGCAATCACCTATCTAAAGCAGCTTAACAAACGCTTTAATGGTGACTGGTATCTTTCCTTAGCAGCTTATAACGCGGGCGAAGGCAACGTTGAAAAAGCCATTCGCAAGAACAAAAAACGTAATAAGCCCACAGACTTTTTCTCGTTAGATCTTCCTAAAGAAACTCGCGCTTATGTCCCGAAATTACTTGCGCTTGCACAAATCTTTGCCGAGCCAGAAAAACACGGCATCACACTCTACCCCGTGATGAACGAACCTTATTTTGCCAGCGTCAGCACCGGTTCTCAGATTGACCTTGCTCAGGCTGCAGAAATGGCAGCAACATCCACTGATGAATTGTACTTGCTTAACCCTGGCTATAACCGTTGGGCCACCGATCCTGACGGCCCTCACGAACTGCTTGTGCCTTACAACAATAAAGAGCTATTCGAAACTGCACTGGCTGAGCTTCCACAAGAACAACGACTCAGCTGGGTCCGTTATAAAATCCGCAACGGCGACAGTCTAATTCGTATCGCAAAACAACATCACATCACGGTGGACTCCCTCAAAGTGACCAATGGTCTACACTCGAACCTAATCCGTGTAGGACAAACTTTGTTAATTCCTACTGCAAGCCAATCGGCCACTGCTTATACCTATAGCGCAGAACAGCGCCAAGAAACGAAAAGCAAACGCATTGGCCTTCGCTCTGGAAAGTCTAAAACCATTTATAAGGTAAAGTCTGGCGACTCCTTCTGGCAGATTGCCAAAGACCATAAAGTTGGCGTTCGCCAACTCGCCTCATGGAATCAAATGGCACCTGGCGACACGCTAAAAGTTGGACAGCCACTGACAATTTGGCAAGCCTCTGGCGTAAAGACGCCTTCAGCAAAGAGAGGTAGTTCAGAGCTTATCCGTAAAGTTGGTTACCACGTTAGAAATGGTGACTCCTTGTGGAAAATAGCCAACCGCTTTAATGTATCAGTGAATGATATTCAGCGCTGGAACACCTTGTCAGCAAAGAGTATTTTGCGACCCGGGCAGAAACTAACCCTATATGTCGATGTCACAAAAGCGAAATAAAAAAGGGTGTTTACGTTAACTACACTGACGTGATTTTTACCACTAAGCAGCGAAACTTTGTCTTACAAAGCAGCTCAATAATGATTAGTACAACAGTTACTGACTGATCACGGCTGTGAATATACTGATCAACAACGGTGGATACACTGACCACAACAATGGATATACTAATCACAATGGATATAAAGTATGAGTAAAGCGATTTCTGCAATACTGATTGCTGTGGCAGCTATTTTAGCCATTGGTTGGATGAACCAAGCAAAGGCTGACGTTCAACATGGAATATCCTTACATGGTGATCTTAAATACAGCAAAGACTTCACTCATTTCGATTACATCAACCCCAACGCACCTAAGGGCGGAACACTAAAACTAAGTGCCTTGGGTACCTCTTTTGACACCCTAAACCCCTATACACTCAAAGGAAATCCAGCAGCTGGTTTAAGTGACGTATACGACAGAATGATGGTGTCATCCGAAGACGAAGCATTCTCCGAATACGGTTTGCTGGCTGAGTCTTTAGAAGTGGCCGACGATAGCAGCTGGGTTATCTTCAATCTCCGCCCCGAAGCCAAATGGCATGACGGCAAGCCTATTACCGCTGACGATGTTGTATTTACCTTTTCAACACTAATGGAACAAGGCCACCCGCGATATCGCTTTTATTATGCCTCTGTCGATCGTGTAGAAAAGCTCAATAGCCACAGTGTTAAATACTTTTTCAAAGCGGGTGAAAACCGCGAATTACCGTTGATAGTTGGTCAGTTACCCGTCCTTCCTAAGCACTACTGGGAAAACCGCGATTTCAGCAAGACCACCTTAGAACCACCCGTCGGCAGCGGACCATACAAAGTAAAAGACTTTGAGCCGGGGCGTCATATCACCTACGAGCGAGTGGAAGACTACTGGGGCGCAAATTTGCCCGTCAACAAGGGAAAACACAACTTTGATACCAAACACATTGATTATTATCGAGACGGCGTTGTCGCGCTAGAAGCCTTTAAAGCTGGTGCATACGACTTCCGCGCAGAGAACACCTCTAAGTTTTGGGCAACAGGCTATGATCAAGCTCAAATTGACAAGGGGCTAATCGTCAAAGAAGTTGTTGATCATGAAATCCCAACAGGGATGCAAGCCTTTGTGATGAACCTTCGTCGTCCATTATTCCAAGATGATCGCGTCCGTCAGGCATTGGCTTACGCGTTTGATTTTGAGTGGACTAATAAAAACTTGTTTTATGGGCAATACTCACGCACTAAGAGTTTCTTTTCTAATTCAGAATTAGCCTCATCGGGACTACCTAGTGCCGCAGAGTTAGAAATCCTTGAACCCTTTCGCGACAAGATTAACGAAGCCGTTTTCACCACAGCGTACGAACCCCCCGTTACTGCCGGTGATGGACAAATTCGAAATAACTTAAAGCAGGCATTAGCTTTATTAAAACAAGCAGGCTGGACAATTGCTCGCGACGGTGAAAACAAAGGCATGCTCGTAAAAGACGGCTCTACTTTCAGTTTTGAAATACTACTCAACCAGCCCATTTGGGAACGCATTGCCCTGCCTTACGTAAAAAACTTAAAACGCATCGGCATAGAAGCTAAAGTTCGTATGGTTGATAGTGTTCAGTTTGCAGAGCGTGATGAAAATTTTGACTTCGATATGATTGTCGATGTTTTTGGCCAGTCGCTATCCCCTGGCAATGAGCAACGCGACTTTTGGTCATCAGAATCAGCTGACCGCAGTGGATCACGAAACTCCGCCGGTTTAAAAGATCCAGTGGTTGATGCTTTAGTCGAACAAGTTATTGCTGCAAAAGACCGTGACACATTAGTCACCACGACTCGCGCTCTCGACCGCGTCCTACTCTGGAAACACATTGTGGTTCCCCACTGGCATATTCGTAACTTCCGTCTGGCCTATTGGAACAAGTTTGGCAAACCTGAAAACACACCGAAATACGGGTTAGGCTTTGATGGTTGGTGGGTAGATCAGGACAACGCCAATAAACTGAGTTCGTTAAAAGGAAATAACTAAGCATGCTGGCTTACGTTGCCCGCCGATTGCTATTCATTATCCCCACCCTATTGGGGATAATGTTAATCAACTTTGCTGTGGTGCAAGTTGCACCCGGCGGCCCCGTTGAAAAAATCATCGCGGAGCTTGATGGCCAAGCCGTTGATGCTACCGCACGCTTTAGCAGCACAGGCGCTGGCGATGTTGCAGCCACTAGTACCAGCAGTAATAACAGCTATCGTGGCGCTCAAGGGATTCCTGAAGACCTCATTAAAGAGTTAGAACAGCAGTTTGGCTTTGATAAACCGCTGCATGAACAGTTCTTACAAATGCTAGGCAACTTTGCCACCTTTGACTTCGGTAATAGCTTTTACCGCGACCAAAGTGTTATAGACTTAGTCATCGACAAACTCCCAGTCTCTATTTCACTGGGACTATGGACCATGTTGCTGGTCTATTTAATTTCTATTCCCCTCGGCATTCGAAAAGCCATTAAAGACGGCTCTAATTTTGATATTTGGTCATCTGCTGTGGTGATCGTAGGTAATGCAATTCCTGGTTTTTTATTCGCTATTCTACTAATTATCGTTTTTGCTGGTGGGCAGTATTTAGACTGGTTCCCACTACGAGGACTCACTTCGGATAATTGGTCTGAGCTCAGTATGATTGAGAAAATCGGCGACTACTTTTGGCACCTAGCGCTTCCTGTTCTCTCCATGGTTATTGGTGGCTTTGCCAGTTTAACCATGCTGACCAAAAACAGCTTTCTGGAAGAAGTGAACAAACAGTATGTATTAACTGCTCGCGCTAAAGGGCTTACGGATAATCGTATTTTATACAAGCATGTTTTCCGCAACGCGATGTTGATCGTTATTGCGAGTTTTCCGTCAGCCTTTGTCAGCATGTTTTTTACCGGTGCCATGCTTACTGAAATAATTTTCTCACTGGATGGTATTGGATTACTTGGTTTCGAAGCCGTCGTAAACCGCGATTACCCTGTGTTTTTTGCCACACTCTATTTTTTCACCCTGCTTGGCTTATTAATGAACTTACTCGGCGATGTCATGTATCACGTGGTCGACCCTCGAATCGATTTTGAGGCGAGAAACTAAGCGATATGAACCCGATTACCCGCAGGCGTTTAGACAATTTCAAAGCCAACAAACGTGGTTATTGGTCGTTATGGATCTTTGCCGTTTTATTTTTCCTATCCTTGTTTGCAGAACTCATTGCCAATGATAAGCCACTGCTCGTGGCTTATGACAACAGTTACTACACGCCATTTTTGGTGGAATATCCGGAGACTGAGTTTGGCGGTTTTTTTGAAACCGAAGCGGATTATCGTGATCCAGAAGTCGCCGCTCTAATCGAAGAAAAAAATGGCTGGATGCTCTGGCCGATGATTCGCTATAGCTATGACACTATTAACTTTAATACGCCGACCCCAGCGCCTTCCCACCCTACAACAGAAAACTGGTTAGGCACCGATGATCAGGGTCGCGATGTGGTTGCTCGGCTCATTTATGGCTTTCGGATTTCGGTCTTATTTGGTTTAGTGCTGACATTATTAAGCTCAGTGGTCGGCATCGCTGCCGGTGCAGTTCAAGGCTATTTTGGTGGTTGGACAGACTTACTCTTTCAACGATTTATTGAGATCTGGTCAGGGCTACCAACGTTATTTTTATTGATCATTCTTGCTAGCATCGTCGAACCGAACTTCTGGTGGCTGCTCGGGCTCATGTTGCTCTTCGCGTGGACTGCCCTTGTCGGTGTGGTTCGCGCTGAGTTTTTACGCGCTAGAAATTTCGAGTTTGTCCGTGCCGCCAAAGCACTCGGCGTATCCGATATTAAAATCATGTATCGCCATATTTTACCTAATGCGATGGTCTCCACCCTGACATTTTTGCCGTTTATCCTTAACGGCTCAGTGACCACGCTGACCGCATTAGACTTTTTAGGGTTTGGCTTACCTCCTGGCTCTCCTTCGTTAGGCGAATTACTCAATCAAGGAAAAGAAAACCTACAAGCACCTTGGCTTGGGCTGTCTGCCTTCTTTGTGTTAGCAATCATGTTGTCCCTACTGATCTTTATTGGTGAAGCCGTGCGCGATGCCTTTGACCCAAGGAAGAATCTCGCATGAGCCACCTACTTAGTGTCAATAATCTACACGTTAGTTTTGGTCATGGGGACGATGAATTTAAGGCCGTTAAAGGCGTCTCGTTTACAGTTGATCGGGGCGAAACTCTGGCTATTGTCGGCGAGTCTGGTTCAGGAAAATCTGTCACAGCCTTGTCGATTATGCGCTTACTGGCGTATCCACGGGCTCACCACCCAGCAGGCTCAATCCAGTTTAACGGCGAGGAGTTATTAACCGCCTCCGAAGCACGTATTCGCCAGCTTCGAGGCAACGAAGTGGCAATGATTTTTCAGGAACCACTCAATAGCTTGAATCCGTTACATACCATTGAGCAACAAATTGCCGAAGTGGTCATGCTGCACAAGCCATGCAGCAAAATAAAAGCACGAGAGCGCGTGATTGAGTTACTCAACCTAGTCGGTTTAACAGCAGCCACAACAGATGAACGCCTCAAATCGCTGCCTTATGAGTTCTCTGGCGGACAACAACAACGCATTATGATCGCCATGGCACTGGCCAATGAGCCTAAGTTACTGATTGCTGACGAACCGACCACCGCGCTGGACGTAACTGTCCAAGCTCAGGTTTTAGACTTACTGAAAGACCTGCAACAAAAGCTCGGCATGGGCTTACTGTTAATCAGCCATGACTTAGGTGTTGTCAGACGTATGGCTGATCATATTTGTGTGATGACTCACGGCGAAATGGTTGAGTCAAGCACCACTGAAAAACTCTTCAACTCGCCGCAACATCCATACACAAAAAAGCTACTCAGTGCCGAACCTAGCGGCACACCCATTGTTCGAAATGAAAGCAGCCACGAGTTACTTAGTACCGACAATCTACGGGTGTGGTATCCCATTAAAAAAGGGCTCTTGAAACGGACTGTGGCCCATATCAAAGCGGTTGACGGAATCAGCCTCAAAATCCGAAAAGGCCAAACCCTTGGCGTTGTCGGTGAATCAGGCTCAGGCAAATCAACCTTAGGACGCGCTATTATCCGGCTGGAATCCAGCCAAGGTGAAATCCAATTTAATGGCAGCAAACTAAACACACTCAACAGTAAAGGAATGCGCCCTTTTCGCAACCGGATCCAAATGGTTTTTCAAGATCCTTTTGGTAGTCTCAGTCCTCGGTTATCAGTAGGCCAAATAATTGAAGAAGGCTTGCAAGTTCACCAACCGCAGCTGAGTCACAGTGAACGTGGGAAGCTCATTAACACAGCCCTTAAAGAAGTCGGGCTAGATGCTGAAATGGCAAACCGCTATCCTCACGAATTTTCTGGTGGCCAGCGACAACGTATAGCGATCGCTCGTGCCTTGGTACTCAAGCCTGAGTTGATAATTCTGGACGAACCAACCTCCGCGCTCGACCGAACTGTGCAAAGCCAAATCACTGATTTACTCCGCGACCTACAACAACGTCACAACCTGAGCTACCTCTTTATTAGTCACGACCTTGCTATCGTTCGCGCACTCAGTCACGACCTCGTGGTCATGAAAGAAGGGAAAGTCGTCGAGCAAGGTGTGGCAGAGCAGGTTTTTGCAGAACCACGAGAGCGTTACACGAAAGACTTAATGGCGGCGGCGTTTCATTGGTAACTTTTTGGCGTTACACCACGATACGAAATTAGCACGACACGTTTTTTGTTAACTCAGCGCCACTCAATCAGAACGAGCTATCCCTCTTTAAATAACTAATCCGTTAAAAACAAACACTTATAAACAGCCGTTTAAAGTTGCCCTCTTATTGTTCAAAAACACATCTCCATGCACTTAAAAAAAGCCGATAAAAACGCCTAAAATCGCCGCGTGCATTGGTACTTGTAGTTTGCTATAAAGGTCGAATCTGAGGGCTTGTCACGATTTTTTAATCATACTGCCATAAACCATGTACACGCCAACGGCGTGTTTTTCACGTTAAAGCTATCCATTAGATTGTTCAAATAGAGGCCTTCATGAACCAGTCACTACCCGTACTTGTTGTAGATGACATCCATAAAAAATTCGAAAACTTTGAAGTTTTAAAAGGCGTGTCGTTAACCGCAAATAAAGGCGATGTTGTGTCTATCCTTGGCAGTTCAGGCTCAGGTAAAAGCACCTTTCTGCGCTGTATAAATTTCCTAGAAACCCCCGATCAAGGAACAGTAACCGTTGCAGGCCAAAGGGTTAGCTGTGACGAAAATGCGACGGGAGCTCCTGTTCTGCCACCTAGAAAAGAAATCGATGCACTGCGTACTCGTTTAGGGATGGTATTCCAAGGCTTCAATCTGTGGTCGCATATGACTGTCTTACAAAATGTCATCGAGGGTCCAACTCAGGTCTTAAAGCGCCCTAAAGCCGAAGCGATTGCAGAAGCGATGATCTATCTAGAAAAAGTTGGCGTAGCTGATAAGGCTGACAACTACCCTTCTCAGCTTTCCGGTGGACAACAGCAGCGCGTTGCTATTGCTAGAGCATTAGCAATGAAGCCGCAGGTTTTATTATTCGATGAACCTACATCCGCACTAGACCCAGAACTGGTTAACGAAGTTTTACAAGTAATGAAAAAACTCGCGGAGGAAGGTTGCACTATGTTGGTTGTTACACATGAAATGCGCTTTGCCCGCGAAGTATCCAACAAAATAGTCTTTCTTCATGAAGGCCGGATTGAAGATCAAGGCACACCGGATGAAATCTTTGAAAATAGCTCGTCCGCTCGTGTTAGAGAGTTCCTGTCATCTCATACGTAATCACTAACCAAAATCACAGGATCAATAAGTAACACTATAACACTATTCATTATGTGCATGCTTTTTGCTAATGAATAACACAATCCCATTTTTGAATTTCCAATACTTAATCAACAAGGAAACATCATGAAGAAAATTGCCCTTTTAGTTGCCACGCTATGCTTCAGCCTACCTTCTTTTTCCCATGAGCATGGCCATGACAAGATGAAACTCAAATTAGGCACTGAAGGTGCTTATGCACCGTTTAACTCAATAGACTCATCAGGCAAATTAGTGGGTTTTGATATCGAAATCGGCGAAGCGCTATGTGAAGCGATGAATGCGGAATGTGAATGGGTAACCTCTAGTTGGGAGGGTATTATCCCTGCTTTAATAGCCAAAAAGTTTGATGCATTGATCGCTTCTATGTCAATTACTGACGAGCGTAAAGACAAAATCGACTTTACGAGCAAGTATTACACTAGCCCTGTGAAATTTGCTCAAACAAAAGGTGCTGCGTACAACATCACACCTGAAGGTCTTGACGGAAAATACGTTGGCGTTCAAGCCGGTACTGTTACCGAAAACTTTGTGACGGCAACATTTCCTGATGCTGACATTAAAGCTTACAAAACACAGGATGAAGCTAACCTAGACTTTCTAGCCGGCCGTGTAGATTTAGTTGCTGCTGACGTTTTCGTCATGCAAGACTTCTTAGATTCGAAAGAAGGTGCAGTGGCAGAAGCCGTTGGCCCCGACTTTGATGATAAAAAATACTTAGGTGAAGGCATTGGTATAGGTGTGCGCAAGGAAGACACCGAGTTACGTGACAAATTAACTGCCGCTATCGCTAAAATTCGTGCTGACGGGACTTACCAAAAGATCAACAAAAAATACTTCGCATTTGATATTTACGGTGCAGAATAAATCGCCAATCAACGCCTAGATGGCCATTATGGTCATGAAGTATTCGGGGCTAGAAGCCGCAAACCGGGTCACCACTGGGTTTGCAGGATCTCGGCCCCTTTTTGTTATTTCCACGATATAAAGAAAGTCGACTATGTTTGATTTGGGTAACTACTCGGGCATCATCATCGCGGGCTTACAGCAAACGCTCGCAGTAGGTGTCCTTGCCATGCTCTTGGCCATTGTTATTGGCCTACTTGGAGCTGTTGCTAAACGCTCGCCAAACCTGCTGTTGAAAGGTCCCGTCACCTTTTACACAGCAACAATCCGTGGCATACCTGAATTAATTCTACTGTTGCTGATTTTTTATGGGGTGCCCACCATGGTACAGGATTTTTCATCGTACCTTGGCTATGAGCTTATTCTAAACCTGAATCCTTTTGTGACCGGCGTATTAACGCTAGCCTTTATTTATGGCGCCTTTAGTACTGAAATTTTTCGCGGAGCATTAAATGGTATTCCAAAGGGTCAGATAGAAGCAGCTAAAGCACTAGGCATGTCACCTTCTCAAATTTTTATTCGTATCCAATACCCTCAGGTACTGCGATTAGCTATTCCTGGGTTAAGTAATTTATGGCTCTTACTCGTTAAAGCCACCGCGCTGATTTCGGTCATTCAACTTGACGAAGTCATGCGTATGACTCAAATCGCAGCCAACGCCACGCACAAACCTTTTACCGCCTATATTTTTGCTGCTTTTTTGTACTTAGGCATCACATTAGCCTCAATGTGGATAGAAAAACGGCTTATGAAAAAATACACACGGGGGTATAACTAATGGACTGGTCCGTCATTTGGGATAATTTCCCTGCACTTATGGATGGCTTTTGGCTGACCTTAGAGCTAACGGTGCTTTCGGTTACTATTGGTCTCGCTTTAGCGATCCTATTAGCGCTAATGAAGTTATCATCGATTCCAGCGCTGCGTCTTCCCAGCGAAGCTATTATTTTATTTTTCCGAGGCACGCCGTTATTGGTGCAACTGTTCCTCATCTATCACGGCAGCGGGCAGTTCCGACATGAACTGGACGCAATCGGTCTCTGGGGATATTTCCGAGAAGCTTACTTTTGTGCAGTACTCGCCCTAGCTTTGAATACTGCAGCCTACTCTGCCGAAATTTTTGCGGGTGGGATTCGTGCTGTCGATAAAAAACAAATTGAGGCAGGTCGTGCCTTTGGTATGTCAGGTTATAAGCTGTATCAACGAATTATCTTTCCACAAGCAATTCGGCTCTCATGGAACGCTTACGGCAACGAAATCATTTTCATTATGCAAGCAACCTCGTTAGTCAGTATTATTACATTGCTTGATTTGACTGGTATCGGGGGGAAAATCATTTCAAAGACTTTTGCCGTTTATGAAGTTTATATCGCCATCGCACTCTTATATTTAGCTCTGACTTATACCTTTGTATTTATTTTTAGCCGGATTGAGAAACACTTGCATCGCTATGAGGTATAACCAGCGTCTTGAACAGCCTCACTGGCTGAATACATGCAAATCATTAGGTGCCACCCACTTTTGCTAACTCGGGTCTGACTAACAGACCCGAGTCCGTTTTTTACAAAGAATTCATTATTAATGATCAATGCTCTCTTACAAGGTTTTTTTCTTGGTCTGTCGCTTATCATCGCCATCGGTGCTCAAAACGCCTTTGTCCTCAAGCAGGGACTAAAAGGGCAGCATATTTTTGCCATTTGTTTGGTATGTGCAGCATCTGATGCGATCTTAATTTGCGTTGGTGTATTTGCCCTGCAAATCATTGAAAACCATATGCCGACAGTATCAGTGTACGCCCGTTACCTAGGTGCTCTCTTTCTTTTTGCTTATGGCGCCAAAAGTTTTCTATCTGCGCTTAATCAAAGCAGCACATTAAAGCCAAAGGGCCAAGCAGCATCAGGCTTACTGAAAGCAGTTGCTACCTGTTTAGCACTAACGTGGCTCAACCCGCACGTTTATCTGGATACCGTTGTTTTACTCGGCTCTATATCTACACAATATGGTGAGTATGTTAACTACTTTGCCCTTGGTGCAACGCTGTCGTCGTTTTGCTTTTTCTTTTCCCTTGGTTATGGCAGCACCCAGTTAAGACCTCTTTTCAACAAGCCTATTACATGGAAGTTATTGGATATTTTCATTGGCATAGTGATGTGGTCCATCGCTGCTAGCTTGCTTTTCAACAATCTATAAACATGCAGCCCCTCCTTATAAAAAGACTGTCAGTCCAGCTAGGTCGCTTTTCAGCAGAACCATTGAGCTAACGATAAAATAAGCCCACAATAGCCAGTCGTATTTACTACTTATAGCAATC
>JBLXCH010000009.1:0-29393 GCA_048265065.1 Motiliproteus sp.
AAAATACACCATTAACTGCTGGTTTTAAGGTCGCCACTCCGGATCAACTTCGTAAGGTAAAGGTAAGAGATTCAAGGTCGGACCTTCCTCGTTTATCAAGCGTAACGTTCCTGCTGCCGCGTTGATATGTAAAACCATTTGTACTTCGTAGGCACTAGGTGCGCTCTTAGTAACAGCAATAACATCTCCCGCTACTTGTCGTTGAGAACTCCACACTGTGTCGCCAATATTAGGCGCATCCTCGGTAGTTATTTCTGCCCTGAATAAGCACTTATTTAGCTTGCCGCGATATTGTAGACGGGTAATGATTTCTTGGCCGGTGTAACAGCCTTTGTGAAAGTCGACAGCGTTTATCATATGTAGATTTAGCATCTGTGGAATAAATTCTTCCTGAGTGTTTTTACTCATAACCGCGATGCCCGCAGCAATATCTGCGAGTAGCCAGTCGTTGGTTGTAGCCAGCGATGTCTCTTGTTTGAGCGTCTTCCAAAGTGCTTGAGCTTGCTCTGCAGGCGCCCAAATTTCATAACGAGGCTCTACGCCGCGCTGGCGAATTATCAAAATACCGTCGCTAATTTTTTGTTCATCTGTTGCTGTTGGTGGGGTGTCGGTAATTTTACTAATTAATGTTTCAGCTTTCGTGCCTTGTACACCCATACCAATATAACGCTCATCAGCAGGGGTGAATTCGGCTTTTGAAAAGACAATATACTTCTTGAAATTGGCGACGGCGGCTTCGCTAAGAGAAGCAGGGAAACGCATTAGTAGTTGCTCGTCTTCAATCTTCATTAAGCGGAAAAAGTTAATAACACTGCCTTTCGGATTGCAGTTGGTGCCTAACAAGCTTTTTGTTGGCGAAAGAGCAGAGATGTTGCAGCTTGTTTGACCTTGTAAAAATTTCTCGCCATCAGGCCCGATCATTGTGTACGCAGCAAAATGAGTCAGCGGAATCAACTGAGTTGAATGCGGCTGATTATCGTCTTGTGGCGTAGTGAGGCTGTTTTGGTTGTCGCTGATTGAGTAGCCTTCTATAGCGAGGAAATCTAACCATGCTGAAGGAGTCGTTGTTGATGTCATAGTGCTACCGAAGGTTAAAGACAAGTGTTACTCGCGTTTAAGATTACAACCACTGACGTTGTTGGCGCTAACGCTGTTTACTTATCGAGTTTGAGAGGCGTTATGTCAGTCGTGTTTTAAAAACTGCTATGTACTTTCTTGTACTATTTACTATTCCTGTGGATGTAGATATGGGGATGCATGGGCCAAAATGGAAGGGCCCATGGCGATATTTCTAATGAACAGAAATAGGATTAATCTGCGGTTTGGTGAATTTGCGCTAAAGGCTCGCCGAGGCGAGTGGCTGTGCCTGCCTGATAGGTGTCTAACCAGTCAATCATGTCCTTACCAAAGAGAAGAATCACGGTTGAGCCAAGTTTGAAACGCCCCATTTCTTCACCTTTCACCAAGACGATTGGTGCTGGTGTTTGATCATATCGCTCTGCTTTTAGTGTACGTGCTGGTGGCGCTTCTTGTCCTGACCACACGGTTTCAATACCCGCCACTATCATTGCTCCAACGAGTATCATTGCCATAGGCCCTGCGGCTGTATCGAAAATACAGACAAGTCGTTCGTTGCGTGCAAACAAACCGTTTACTTCTTCTGTGGTGGCAGTGTTGACTGAAAATAGGTCGCCCGGTACGTAAATCATTTCTCGCAGCTTGCCATCAACAGGCATGTGCACCCGATGATAGTCTTTCGGTGACAAATAGATGGTGGCAAAGCTACCGTCGGCGAACTCTTCAGCGAGCCTGTCCTGTCCAGCAAGCAGCGAGGTGAGTGTGTAATCGTGCCCTTTTGCTTGATAAATACGACCTTGTTCAATAGCGCCTAACTGGCTAACCGCTCCGTCGGCTGGGCTGACAATTTTACTAGGGTCTGGGCTAATGGGGCGTGAAGATGCTTTAAGGGCGCGAGTGAAAAAAGCGTTGAAGCTAGGGTAAGCTTCTAGGTTTTCTTCAAGTGCTTCGCTCATGTCGACTTTGTATTGTTTGGCGAAAAGCTTAATGAATGTATTTTTCACCCAACCAATCTTACAGTCGGCCAGCTTGCCAACCGCTCGGGACAGTAAATGTTGAGGAACAAATTCTTGTAAGAGTGCAAAAGCGCGATTTTTAGTCACAGAATATCTTCTTCTAAAAATTGAATTAAGCGGTTTCTACAGGCGTATCTGGGTGATTGCCCCATTCAAACCAAGACCCATCGTAACAGCGCACATTGGTAAATCCTAACGATCGAGCGGCAAAGTAGGTAAATCCGGAGCGTCGATGTGTTTGGCAGTGAGTAATGATTGATTTGTCAGGAGTAATGCCTTTATCAGCCAGTTCTGCTAGTAGTTGTTCCCGTGGTTTTAAACGAGCGTCATCCATACTGACTCGGGTTAGCGACCAGTCGAAAGAAACCGCATTTGGAATGTGTCCGCCTTTAGCGCAATTCATTTTCTTTTCGCCGCTGTACTCACCCACAGAGCGAGCATCCCACACGAGAGTATTTTCGTCATCGATATGGGCTTTAATGTAATCAATATCTGCAATTAATTCAGGGTGTTTCAGTACTGCTGTGTAGTTTGATGGTGTAGCTTGTTCTGGGGTGTCACTGAGCTGTAACCCAGCACTAACCCATGCAGCCAGATTGCCATTGAGGACCGCCGTTTTCTGGTGTCCAAGTACATCAAGTGTCCATAGCATTCGACCTGCCCAAGGTCCCATTTGGTCATCATAAACGACGACTTGAGTGTCTTCTTGCAAGCCTAGTGATGAGAAGAAACTACTGAGTTGGTCCACAGTCGGCAGCTTGTTAGGCACCGGGCCTTCCCCAAGCAGTAAGTTTTTAGGGTCGGCGTTAATGGCGCCTGGTACATGGGCAAACTGGTAAATTTCTGGTGCTGAAAGATCAATGATCAGTAAATTTTCGTCTTCTATATGTGCATAAAGTGTTTGTGGGTCGAGGGCGACGGGTAGCGAGCTAATAAAAGAGGATGAAATGAGAGATGACATAAGAATAATTACCTAAAAGTTGCTGGCTTAACCTAATGTAGGCGTTTGTCTAAAGGGATGCTCATAGTTAGCTATGTGCTGCCTAATTTATATTTTTAACAAATTCACGCGTCTCGCTAAATAGGTATTCCTGACCCAATGTGTGCTTCTAACATAAGTTATCCCCCTAAATAGTAGCAATCTAGGTAGCATCATGTAACTGGTTTAGGCGTTTCCCCGCCGCGTTACATATGGCTTTAAAATACTTAAAGAAAAAAGGCGAAATTTCTGTATCCATATCACCGTAGTCAGCGTAAACGAATAGCATCGGTTGAGTGTGGTGATGCAACGAGGTAATGACGAAGCTAGTTTGGTGGCTGCAGGCTTTGAAACGATCAGACATTTGTAATTTCATTTGTAGCCGGTTGGTTTCATTCATGTGTGCGGCGCTGCTTTTTTTAGATAGCTGTTGAATCAGTCCTTGCACCGATAGTTTTTGTGAGAATCGTCTCATCGGGTCATCTTCTTCGTAACCGCTTAGCGCTGAAACTGCGAGTGTGTGGTCTTCACGGACCTTGAGTAAACAGCATCTTTCGAAACCGAGCGCTTCTTTTAAGCCGTGGATAAGGGTTTTGTATACATCGGCTTCGTTATGACAACCTTCTGCATTCAATAGTCGCTGGCAGGCCTGTTGAAAGAGCTTTTTATTTTTGAAATCGTTAGTGGTGATGTATTCAGGCGTCGTGTTACTAGAGTCGCTTGTGGTTTCAGCGGAGTCATCGCGAACAGTCTGTTGTTCTTCGCTTGTGTTCGAGTGCTTATCCGTTGGGTTATCGGTTGCTGATCGGCTACTAGGTTGTTGCTCAGCATCCTTGCCCATAACGTAGGGTAAATAGTGATTTGAAGGTAGCATTAATAGGCGAGCTGCCGGTGTTAATAAACCGTCGGTTTGGGTGAGTCTGCTGACTTGTAGTGTGTTTTGAAGCAGGCGTGTTCGGCTTTGGTCTTCGTCACTTTTAAGCAGATCCGCAATGCACTGTTGAAGAAGGAGCGTTGCGTCGCTGCCCCAATCAATCTGTGTTGCTTCGATGAACCAGTTGGCCAGCTTTACCGGGTAGTATTTGCTGCTCATTAGGTGGCGCATGGCTTTTTGCTGACTTTCCGATAATGAGTCCGGTGCCGTGGTAAATACCTGTAGGTGAGTCAGTACCTTTTCACTGGCTTGTATTTTTTGCGCTAACGCTTGTGATGCTAAGGCTGAAATTTTCCAGTCTTCAATTAATTGTGCTGAAATTTCCTGAATAGTACATCCCAGTACGTGCTGTTGTGCTTGTATAGGCGGCTTCTTGTATCGATAGACGAGGTCCATTATCGCGCTCATTTCCACCGGTGCATAACGCCATAATGACCATGAACCAACACTGTAGAAAAGTGCGGCGAGTTTGGTGTCTGCGACGATTTTAGGGTTTGGAAATAAGCAAAAATCCGCGGCCTGAAAAGCTGCATGTAAGCTGTTATCTAAACTTCGATAGTACCAACGATGAGGTACACTGAGTGGATTTAGTTTGATAATGGGCACTTCATCAATCAGCTTGATAATGTGATCCATGCCGAGAATCGAAATGCCTAAGTCAACGCTATTGGTTTCATTGTCATTACGTTGCCCGAGCTCGTTCGACCGTCTAATAAGGTGAAGCGTAAATGCTGGGTCTGCAGATATTATTGGCGCAAGATTTTGCAGCGAGCATTGAGGTTTTGCTGTTTCGGTTTTGAGTCGTTGAATAGTCTGACTTTTAACCGGCAAAGGTTTGTCAGCTAAAAATTGAGCCCAAGCATCGGTGCCTGATCGCTGCTGAGAAGTTGCCATAAAAAGAGTGATTTTCTCATCCATTAATCAATCTAGCGGAGTGTAGCTGATTTTTATGGGTTAGGGTTGATTAATGTCTAGGCTATTGAGAATTAAGCGATAACTCTCCATTCGACGTTCTGAGATATGACCTTTTTTGCGCGCGTCTAAGATCGCACATTGAGGCTCTTGCTCATGTTTACAATCACGAAATCGGCAATGGCCAATGTAGGGGCGGAACTCAACAAAGCCTTCTATCACTTCGTCACGGCTGATATGCCATAGACCAAATTCTCGAATACCTGGTGAATCTATCAGGTCGCCGCCTTCAGGGAAGTGGTATAGCCGAGCGGTAGTTGTTGTGTGCGTCCCTTTTAATGTTGCGGCTGATAATTCCCCTGTTTTTATATCGGCATCGGGTAATAGTTGGTTGATTAAGGATGATTTACCAACACCTGATTGCCCTACAAAGATGCTGATTTTGTCGACTAAGAAGGCTTGTAAGGTGGCAAGCCCTTCATGACTTAGGCTGGAGACTCGAATCACATCGTAACCAATGGCCTCATAAGAGCTGAGCATGCTGGCTAATTGGCTACGATTACTGTCATTGATTAAGTCAGTTTTATTAAGCAGCAGTACGGGGCGGATTCCTAGTGTTTCAGCCGCAACCATGTAACGGTCGATTAAATTGGCAAAAGCTGTTGGCTCTGGGGCAATTGTAATAACTAACGTGTCGATGTTGGCTGCAACAGGCTTGAGTTCGCCAAAGTTATTCGGACGAGATAGAAGGGTTTTTCTTGGTAATACGGCTTCTATGACCCCTAGTGGATCACCATCGCGCCAGATCACCCGATCCCCAGTGACAATGCTGCCAAGGTTTGTTCTGAAGTGGCAGCGCTTTATCGCCTGAGGCGTTCCGTCTTCGGTGATGGGTTCAACATCAATCTGCGTGCCGAAGTGTGAAATAACGATGCCTTGCTGCTCTACACCTAGTTCGCCGGCTTGCAAGCTTTCATCGATGGTGGTGGATTTCTTTTGCGCCCGTTTGGCACGCTCATCCTGAATTTTTTGTATTCGCCACGATTGACGTCTTGTGAGTTTGCGTTTCGCCATGAAATTACATTTTGATTCCGTGAGTGATTATAAATATTGCTGCTAGGCTATGGGTATAACGTTTGTTTCAGTCTGCTGTCTGTCGGATATGGAGCTGATGTGCTTCAATTGCTAAACCGAGACGATAACAGCGAGGTATAGCGTCCATCTCGTTGTCGTACGACAGATTCAACGCTGCTGATTCAGCGTCGAATAATGAATACTTAAGATTCTTTGCTTGCGCTTATTATTCAAAGCAGCA
Source organism: Motiliproteus sp. (assembly GCA_048265065.1). Taxonomy (GTDB): domain Bacteria; phylum Pseudomonadota; class Gammaproteobacteria; order Pseudomonadales; family Balneatricaceae; genus Motiliproteus. Next base: position 6,234 of record JBLXCH010000009.1, read on the forward strand.
AACATACCACACTCTTTGCTATGGACGTTGGAGAATTGAGGGGAATATGTCGCAGGATACTAATTTAATCTGGATTGATTTAGAAATGACCGGTCTCGACCCCGATAAGGATGTCATTATTGAGATCGCTACGTTAGTGACAGATGCTGACCTTAATTTGTTGGCTGAAGGGCCTAGTATCGTTATCCATCAGCCTGACGCAGTGATGGATGGAATGGACGAGTGGTGTACTAATCAGCATGGTCGTTCCGGTTTAACTCAGCGAGTGAAAGAGAGCAGGGTTACTGCCGCTGAAGCCGAGGCGATGACGATTGAATTTTTGAAGGATTATGTGGCGGCTGGTAAATCACCGATGTGTGGTAACAGCATCTGTCAGGATCGACGTTTTCTCTACCGTTATATGTCGGAACTTGAGAATTACTTCCACTATCGCAACCTTGATGTCAGTAGTGTGAAAGAACTCGCGCGTCGTTGGAAGCCAGAAGTGCTCAATGGCTTAAAGAAAAACGGTACGCACTTGGCGATGGATGATATTCGTGACTCAGTGAACGAACTAAAACATTACAGAGAGTTGTTCTTTAATCTGTAAAGTTAATCTGCAAAGTTAAGCTGCTTGTTAGTTTATATGCTTTGGCTTTTGGATAATTGCAACAGAAAGTTAAATTACAATAAGTGCCGAACTTTACGAGGTTGCCGTTCAACTAATGGTAATGGCGAAGGTTCGGCATTTTGCTTTAAGCGCGTGATGGCCCACTCAATATGTTCTAAAACCATTGCGTTGACAGTGTCTTTTTTGTCTTCAAGCACAGAGATCGCAGCTTCACCTCCGTTACTATTGCCAATTCCAATCGCTAAATTACGTAGCCAGCCATCATAACCTGTTCTACGTATAGGGGACCCTTCTGTTTTGCTAAGGAACTCAGCCTCAGTCCATTGAAACAACGCGAGTAAATCCTGTTGGTCCAGTTGATGTCTTGGTGTGAAGTCAGCTTCCTCAGTAAAATGACAATAACGATTCCAAGGGCAAACCAGTTGGCAATCGTCACAGCCGAAAACACGATTGCCAATAGCCGTTCTGAACTCTTCAGGAATAGCGCCTTTAAGCTCAATGGTGAGGTATGAGATACACCGACGAGCATCTAATACGTAAGGTTGTGGGAAGGCGTTAGTAGGGCAAATGTCCAAACAAGCGCTGCAGCTACGGCAGTGATCGTTTTGATGTGGTTCGTCCACGATGAGTGGTAGGTCGGTAAGCAGCTCACCCAGTACAAAGTAACTTCCGGCTTCGCGGTTAATCAGTAACGTATTTTTGCCTTGCCACCCTAAGCCTGCTTGTTGGCCGAGGGGTTTCTCCATTAATGGTGCGCTATCAACAAAGGGGCGAGAGTTAAAAGGACCGGAAACTTCGGCTATTTTTTTAGCGAGGTTAGCTAGCCGTCTGCGTAATACCTTGTGGTAGTCACGACCTAGCGCATAGCGAGAAATATAGGCTTGCGTAGGCTGCTGGAGTACTTTTACTGTTTCGATTCCCGGCGGTAAATAATCCATACGAACGCAAATGGCGTTCAAACTGCCCGGGTGTAATTTATCAGGACGGGTTCGCATGTCCTGATGTTTGGACATAAACCCCATTTCACCGTGGTAATCTTCGGCTAACCACTGGTCTAAAGCATCTTGGTGCTTGCTAAGATCAATGCTGCTGATACCCACATCCTGAAATCCAAACTCACGCGCCCACTGTTTAACCTGAGCCGTTAGTTGCTCTGGGTTAAGAGGCGTATCTGAGGTAGAGTCGGTTGGCATGGTTATGCTGGCTTCGTTTTGGCGGCGGGCTTTATAATGTCGATATATTACCAGAGATCTTTATGAGCATGAATTTGCTGACATTTCCTTTTTCCGGTTATTTATATAACGCTGAACAAACACGTGAGCTTGACCGGCTTGCGATTGCCCAAAGCGACATAACTGGCTTTGCGTTAATGCAGCGAGCAGGCCTCAGTCTTTATCAATTAATTCAACGTGAATGGCCAAGCGCAACGAACATTGTCATCTTTTGTGGCTGTGGCAACAACGGGGGTGATGGGTTAGTGCTTGCCGCATTAGCAAAGCAAGATAGTTTGCAGCCTATAGTCTTCATGGCAGGAAGTCGGGAAGCCGTTTCGCAAATGCAGGGTGAAGCGAGAGAGGCCTATCAATTGGCGGTTTCTGCGGGTGTTTCTATTCAGTATGTACAAGGAAATCCTGATGATGTTGGAACGCTTGCTATTAATGAGGCGCTCAATATTGAGTGTGTTAATCGTGTTGATCTCATTGTTGACGCACTATTAGGAACTGGCTTGAAAGGTGATGTCCGTACAGACTCCCAGCAAGTTATTAGATTGATTAATGATTCCACCGTTGATGTGATCTCCGTTGACGTGCCTTCAGGGGTTTGTAGTGATTCTGGCAAAATATTAGGTGCCGCGGTTAAGGCCACGAAAACGCTCTCATTTATTGGTATGAAACAGGGGTTGATGACGCATGATGGATTAGCGCTTCGGGGTGAGCTGTTCCTTGATACGCTTGGAATTGATGAGTTTGTTTATCAGCAAGTGCCGAGTTCCATTAGTATTATTGATTCATCCTTGGTCTATCGTAGCTTGCCTCCTCGCCCAGTAAACTCGCATAAAGGCAGTAATGGTCACTTATTGGTAGTAGCAGGAGGCGAGGGCATGGCAGGCGCAGGGTTGATGGCTTCAGAGGCTGCGCTGCATGTCGGTGCAGGGTTGGTCACCTTAGCTACGTTGCCGGAGCATGTTGGAGCAGCTAATGTTCGTTGTCCCGAAGTCATGGCTATCGGTATTCACGACGCTAAGCAATTGGACGCCTTGTTGACTGCTGCTGATGTTCTTCTTGTAGGGCCTGGTTTGGGACAAACTGCTTGGGCGGAGTCGATGTTGCAAAGGGTTCTGAGACATGCAGAGGCAGAAGGTAAACCCGTCCTTGTGGATGCGGATGCACTGAACCTGATAGCTAGATCATCAGTCCAGCCTCAACTTTCGAACCGGGTCATGACACCTCATCCGGGAGAAGCGGCAAGATTACTCTCTTGTACGACGGGTGAGGTTCAAGCTGACCGCTACACCGCCGTTAAAAAACTACAAGACCTGTATGGCGGGACAGTGATGCTCAAAGGAGCAGGCTCCATTGTCACCGACGGAAAATCCACAAGACTTTGTCAGTTTGGTAATCCGGGGATGGCGACGGGTGGTATGGGTGATGTGCTTTCTGGTGTAATAGCAGGTTTAGCCGTTCAAGGGTTGTCCTTGTTTGATGCGACAGCAGTAGGCGTGCAAATTCATGCGCAGGCGGCTGATACAGAGGCAAATCAGCGTGGGCAGCGTGGGCTTCGTGCCACAGCCTTGTTTAATCACCTTGGCAAGTTATGTAACCCCCATCAGTGTAAAGTGAGTTAGCGTGTAGTGAGTGACAATTTGTTAGAAGTAGTCAATGAACCAAGTGATCAAAACCCTGCCGACTCGCTAAGACTCCGGAGCCCTAACGAGGCAGGGATGGAACGTTTGGGTCAGTTATTTGCTCAAACGATGGTTACTGATTTAACCGTGTATTTGAACGGTAACCTGGGGATGGGCAAAACCACGTTAAGTCGGGGGATTATCCGTGGCTATGGCCATACAGGTTCAGTTAAGAGTCCGACCTATACATTGGTGGAGCCTTATCAAGTAGGCAGTCAACGAATTTTCCACTTTGATCTTTATCGTTTAGCAGACCCTGAAGAGTTGGAATATTTAGGCATTCGTGATTATTTTGCTGAGCCTGCGGTTCGTTTAATAGAATGGCCAGAAAAGGGCGAAGGTTTACTTGCTGAGGCGGACTTAATTGTTAGTCTTAGCGTATTTGGTCAAGGCCGTGAGATTGAGTTGCAAGCCAAGTCGGTTAGCGGCACAGCAATGCTTGAATCGCTTAAATTGCTTCTCTGTGGGCGTAGTTCATAATTCTTTGGTGAATTTTTGATTGTGATGTATTACCTAAAACATGTTTTATTAGCGTTTATGCTATTGAGTGTGGTTGCTCAACCAGCTGCTGCCGCCGAAGTGCAAACTGTTCGCTTGTGGCAAGCGCCTGATCACACTCGCTTAGTTTTTGATTTGTCTGGCCCTGCGACGCACAAAATATTCCCTCTTCCTAATCCTGATCGTCTGGTTTTAGATATTCCAGCTACAACGATGAAAGCCAGCTTGGCGGCGCTTGAGCTGGAGGGTTCTCCTGTAACGAGTATTCGAAGCGGTGTCAGAAACGGTAAGGACTTACGCATTGTTTTAGATTTGAATCAGGGGGTTCAACCACGGAGTTTTGAACTTAAGCCTAATCAGCAATACGGCCACCGTTTAGTTGTTGATCTCTATGAAGCGGAAACAGCTAAATCCAGTAAAGTGGATGAGGCGACAACTGTCTTACAAATGGATATGCGCCGCGAAGTGTTGATCGCGATTGATGCAGGTCACGGGGGCGAGGATCCGGGCGCTCTTGGCCCACGTGGTGTTAAAGAAAAGGATGTAGTGCTGGCTATTTCTAAAGAATTATCCCGTTTATTGGAAAAAGAGCCGGGCTTTAAACCCTTATTAATCAGAACCGGCGACTACTATGTGCCTTTGCGAAAACGAACCAGTAAAGCACGTTTAGCACAGGCTGATCTTTTTGTATCGGTTCATGCGGATGCTTTTAAAACCCCGCAGCCTAGGGGAGCTTCCGTTTGGACGTTGTCGGAGCGGGGCGCCAGTAGTGAAATGGGCCGCTGGTTGGCCGGTCGAGAAAATAACACTGACTTGGTGGGTGGAGTTGGTAAGTTACGCTTAGATGATAAGCAAGGCATATTGGCCGAAGTTCTCTTGGATATGTCTATGACGGCCAGTTTGACTGACAGTCGAGAAGTGGGTGGTTATATCCTTAAAAACTTAGGCGGTGCAACTAAACTTCATAAAACTAGCGTTCAGCACGCGCGTTTTGTTGTGCTCAAATCACCAGATGTGCCTTCAATATTGGTTGAAACAGGGTTTATCTCGAATCCACAAGAGGCTAAGCAGCTAGGGACACGTCACCACCAGTTAAAAGTAGCGAAAGCAATTTTTGCGGGTATCAAACAACATTTCACCACTAAACCACCAGCCATGACCTATCTTGCTTGGAAAACCCGAGAACAAAATGCGGGTGGCGGTGTGTACAAGGTTATGCGTGGGGATACGCTTTCCATGATTGCAAGTCGCCAAGGTGTTTCACTCTCTCGTCTACGTGAATACAATGACCTCAAAACTGATGTCATTAAAGTCGGGCAGGTTTTACAAATACCCGCTTCATAAAAGTGTGAGATAACACTTTCAGTTCAAGGAACTCCATGAATCATATCCATCTGTTGAGCCCTCGACTGGCTAACCAAATCGCTGCTGGTGAGGTTGTTGAACGTCCAGCCTCTGTGGTTAAAGAATTACTTGAAAATAGCTTAGATGCTGGCGCGAGCCGTGTTGATTTAGAGATTGAACAAGGCGGCGTGAAACTGATTCGGTTACGGGATAATGGTGCAGGGATAGAACAAGACGATTTGCCGCTTGCGTTAAGTCGTCACGCCACGAGTAAAATCCGTGAGTTGGATGATCTTGAATCAGTAGGAACATTGGGTTTCCGTGGTGAAGCCTTAGCAAGTATTAGCTCTGTTTCGCGTCTTGCATTAACTTCAAAAACTGAAGAAAGCCCTAACGCTTGGCAGGTGATGACAGAAGGGCGTGATATGGAAGCACAGGTGAGTCCCGCTGCGCACCCGCAAGGAACTACCGTCGAAGTACGTGATCTTTTCTTTAACACTCCCGCCCGACGTAAATTTCTGCGTACCGAGAAAACTGAATACAATCACTTGGAAGAAGTGTTTAAGCGTTGCGCGCTAAGTCGTTTTAATGTGGGTATGTCGCTTAGTCATAATGGGCGGGTTGTTCAGCAACTGCGTCCTGCGACCAGTACGGTGGAAATGGAGCGTCGAGTCGCTTCACTTTGTGGTACGCCATTTATGGAAAATGCCATCGCGCTTGATGTTGAAGTCTCTGGTTTGCGATTGTGGGGGTGGGTAGGATTGCCTACATTTTCTCGTAGTCAGGCAGATCTTCAGTACTTTTTTGTTAATGGGCGCGCCATCCGCGACAAGTTAGTAGCTCATGCGGTGAGACAGGCCTATAAAGATGTTCTTTATCACGGCCGTCATCCGACATTTGTTCTGTATTTGGAATTAAACCCTGCTGATGTTGATGTGAATGTGCATCCCACCAAACATGAAGTTCGTTTCCGAGACGGTCGTTTAGTTCATGACTTCCTTTTTCGAACTCTGCACCGTGGGCTGGCCGAAGTGAGTCCTGCGGATCAAGTGAATCCTAACGAGGTGCCGCAAGCTTCGCTGGGTGAAGAGCAATCGCCAGATCCGCAGCAAGGTCGCATGACATTACCCTTTGAGCAAGAGGGTGGTTACCAGCCTCAGCGTATTGACAGGGGTGAAGTGCGAGAGCAGGTGAGTGTCTATGGTGAACTGCATCAACCTTACCAAGGCAACCCTAATGTGGGTTTGAATCCTCAAACAGACCCACGAGGACAGCTTTCCCCCTTGCAAGATAGCAGTGCCTACGCGATGCCTGCTGAAGATGCTGCACAGGCGCCGCCGTTAGGTTTCGCATTGGCTCAATTGCACGGCGTTTTTATTTTGGCGCAGAATCAGCAAGGGCTGGTGGTAGTTGATATGCACGCGGCTCATGAGCGAATCGTTTACGAACGCTTGAAAGTGTCTTATGCCGAGCAAGGTGTCCATGCGCAGCCGTTGCTAGTGCCTATTAATATCGCGGTGAGTCAAAAAGAAGCTGACTTTGCTGAGACTCATGCTGAACACCTAGAAAGGTTGGGGCTTACCTTGGATAGAATGGGTAGCGAGTCTTTGGTCATTCGCCAAGTACCTAGCTTGCTCAAAGATGGCAACGTGGAACAACTGGTTCGAGATGTGCTATCAGACCTTATTGCTATCGGCGATAGTGACCGAATCGAAGCGCTGCAAAATCAGTTTTTAGGCACTATGGCATGTCACGGTGCTGTGCGTGCTAACCGTCAGCTGACAGTACCGGAAATGAACTCTTTACTCCGGGATATGGAGAGGACTGAGCGAAGTGGTCAATGCAATCATGGTCGGCCAACATGGACTCAAATGGATATGAATGCCCTAGATAAACTGTTTATGAGAGGGCAGTAGGTTGTCGTCTCTTCCACGTATTATTTGCCTAATGGGCGCAACGGCTACTGGGAAAACGGATTTAGCAGTAGCAATGGTTGAGCAGCTGGACGCCGAGCTCATCAGTGTTGACTCAGCATTGATCTATAAAGGAATGAACATTGGTACTGCAAAGCCCGACGCGAGTGTTTTGGCGGTTGCTCCACATCATTTGATTGATATTTGTGACCCTAGCGAAGCTTATTCTGCAGCACAGTTCCGGCAGGATGCGTTGAGTCTGATTGACGATATTCATTCCCGAGGAAAATTGCCGGTCTTGGTGGGTGGCACCATGCTGTATTTCAAAACCTTGTTAGAAGGTATTGCCGATTTGCCTGAAGCGGATGAAACTGTTCGTCAGCAGTTGCTCGACGATGCTGAGGCTAAAGGCTGGGATTATTTGCATCAACGTTTGCAGCAAGTGGATCCTGTTTCTGCAGCAAGAATTCACCCAAATGACCCGCAGCGTCTACAGCGCGCTTTAGAGGTTTATTTGGTCACGGGTCGAAGTTTAACTGCATGGTGGGCAGAACAAGAGCAAGAAAAGCTTCCCTTTGACACGCTTCAACTTGCACTGGAATGGCCGGATCGAAGCGTCCTGCATCAACGAATTGCACAACGTTTTCATTTAATGATGGAACAAGGGTTCGAAAGTGAGGTCAGAGCTCTTTACGAACGTGGAGATCTGCACGCTGACTTACCGTCAATACGTTGCGTAGGCTATCGCCAGATGTGGGAATACCTCGAAGGCGAATGCAACCATGAAGAAATGATTGAAAAAGGGATTGTTGCGACACGTCAATTGGCCAAGCGTCAGTTGACATGGTTAAGAAAATGGCCTCATTTGCAGCGGATTGACGCCAGTCAGCCGAATCAAGTCACATCGTCCTTGAAATTAATCAGAGAGTACCTATATAGTTAGCCTTCTTTGGCTAGAGTCGAAACTCAGTCTATACTTAGCGCCATTAAGGTAAGACAGCTTCCAGCTTTTTGGAAGTCAGCGGTTACGCTATTGGACGCTAGGTTCTAATAAATAATAAGTACTTCTAAGGAGTGCAATAAAATGTCAAAAGGGCAAACGTTACAAGACCCTTACTTGAATGTCTTACGTAAAGAAAGAGTCCCTGTTTCTATCTTTCTAGTAAACGGTATCAAGTTGCAAGGTCAAATTGAGTCATTCGATCAGTTTGTAATCTTACTTAAAAACACGGTTAGTCAAATGGTCTACAAGCACGCAATTTCTACTGTCGTGCCATCTCGACCTATTAAGACTCCGGTAGTCCTTCCAGAAGGTGAATAATTGAGGTTCTTCGTTGTTTTTTGAAAGGCCTGATTCAGGCGAAATCGCTATTTTGGTCCATCTGGATCTGGCTAACGAAGAAGAAAGGGAAGATCCTCGAGAGTTTGAAGAGCTAGCCCTCTCTGCGGGTGCAGATCCTATCGCGTTGGTTACGGGTAGTCGTAGCCACCCCAACCCTAAGTTTTTTGTCGGTGCCGGTAAGGTCGATGAAATTGCTATCATGGTTAAAGAGCATAAAGCAGAACTTGTGCTTTTTAATCATGCGTTAAGTCCTGCGCAAGAACGGAATCTTGAACATGAATTTAAATGCCGAGTGTTGGATCGTACCGGTCTGATACTCGATATTTTTGCGCAGCGAGCCAGAACTTATGAAGGTAAGTTGCAAGTTGAGCTTGCTCAGCTTGAGCATATGTCCACACGCCTTGTTCGTGGTTGGACTCACCTTGAGCGTCAGAAAGGTGGTATAGGCCTTCGTGGTCCAGGGGAAACGCAACTCGAAACCGACCGCCGATTACTTCGTGCGCGTATTAAATCGATTCTGAAACGTCTCGAAAAGGTACGAAAACAGCGTGATCAAGGTCGGCGTTCGCGCCAGCGTGCCGAAGTGCCAACACTCTCGTTGGTGGGCTATACCAACGCCGGGAAATCTACCCTGTTTAATAAAATCACCGAATCCGGTGTCTATGCTGCAGATCAGCTGTTTGCAACGCTAGACCCGACGCTTCGTCGTGTGGAGATCAAAGATGCAGGGCAAGCAATCTTAGTTGATACCGTAGGATTTATTCGTCACTTGCCTCACAAGCTTGTTGAGTCTTTCCGAGCAACCTTACAAGAAACGGCAGAAGCAACGTTATTGTTACATGTGATTGATTCGAGCAGTGAAGAAAGAGATGAAAACATTAGAGAAGTGCTTCATGTATTAGAAGAAATTGGTGCTCATGAGATACCGACCCTTGAGGTTTATAATAAAATTGATTTGCTGGACGGTTTTGCTCCACGAATCGACCGTAACCAAGAAGGTAAGCCTGTTCGCGTTTGGTTATCGGCGCAACAAGGCACAGGTATCGAGTTACTTTTTGATGCGATATCAGAACTGATTAGTGATGATGTGGTTCATCAGTGGTTGAGCATCTCACCAGCGGAAGGATATTTTCGCTCGCAGCTCTATGAGCAAGGAGCAGTGATGAGTGAGCGATACAACGAACAAGGCGAAATGGAGCTGGAAGTCCGTTTGCAGAGAAAAGATTTTTTACAGCTGCTTAGTCGAGCTGGAATTGAACCTGAACGATACATCCAATCTAAACACTAAGGCGTAATGCTCATAGTGGTACTTTTTATAGTACTTTGTGTATGTATCTTGAAAGCGCACTTGAAAGCCCTCATGTAGGTTTCTACAATGCGCACAACTTTTGATTTTATTGGAGACTGTTATGGCCTGGAATGAACCGGGTGGAAACGGAAACAACCAAGACCCATGGAGCGGTGGCGGCGGTAACCGTGGTGGTGGTAATCGCGGTGGCGGTGACCAAGGACCTCCTGACCTTGACGAAGCACTCAAAAAGCTACAAGAGAAAATGAACTCTATTTTCGGTGGCAAAGGCGGGGGCTCTAACAATAACACTGGTGGGTCCGGTAAAGGTTCCGGTGTTGGAACTGGTTTTGTATTGCTACTACTGGTTATATTGGTCGGTGGTTGGTTTGCGATGGGTTTTTACACCGTCAACGAGCAAGAGCGCGTAGTTGTTTTACGTTTGGGTAAATACCACGATACGGTAAGCCCTGGTTTGCGCTGGAATCCTATTCTCATTGATGAACGTTTCCCGGTAAACGTTACCCGGGTTGAGTCGAAAGATCACCGTGCCTTGATGCTGACAGAAGATGAAAATATCGTTGATGTAGGTATGCGTGTTCAGTATCGAATTTCTGATCCGAAGAGCTATATCCTTAATGTGAAAGATCCTGAAGTTAGCTTAGGTCATGCAATTGAAAGTGCGCTTCGTCATGTAGTAGGCACCTCTGAAATGCACTTCATCTTAACGGAAGGTCGTGCAATTTTGGGAACGCAGGTTCAAGAGCGTTTACAGGGTTATTTGCAGGATTACGGCACGGGCCTTGTTGTTTCTAAAGTGAACATTGAAAACACTGGTGCACCAAGCCAAGTGCAAGCGGCATTCGATGACGTAATTAAAGCGCGAGAAGATGAACAGCGTGTTAAGAACGAAGCTGAATCTTACGCGAATGGTATTGTGCCTGAGGCTCGTGGTCAGTCGCAGCGTTTATTAGAAGAAGCTAACGCGTACCGTGAAGAAGTGATTGCGAGAGCAGAAGGTCAAGCAAACCGTTTTACGCAACTATTATCTGAGTATAACCGTGCACCTGAAGTTACTCGTGAACGACTCTATTTGGATACGATCGAGTCAATTATGACGAATTCGTCTAAAGTGCTGATGGATGTTGAAGGCGGTAATAATATGATGTATCTGCCTTTAGATAAGATTATTGGTAATAGCGGAAGCAACCGTAGTATCGGTGTTGACTCATCAGGCCGAATTGATGAAAACAGTGTTCAAGATGTTGCCGATGAAGTGATGAACCGCTTACGTCAACGTCAGACCACCATCAGAAGGGAGGAGCGATAATCATGAGTACTCGTGCATTCTTAGTACTAGCTGCGATTGTTATCCTGCTGGGTATTGGTAAATCATCGCTTTATATTGTGAATGAAACTGAACGTGCAGTGCTATTGCGCTTTGGTGAAGTGGTTAAACCGGACGTTGAGCCAGGCTTGCATTTTAAAGCACCGTTCATGGATTCGGTGGCTATCTTTGATGGTCGTTTGCAAACGTTGGACGCGCGTCCACAAGATTACTTAACGCTAGAGAAAAAGCGTCTGATTGTAGATTCTTATCTTAAATGGCGTATTTCTAATGTTAAGAAGTACTATACAGCGACCTCAGGTGATGCGGCGCGAGCTGGTGACTTGTTATCCTCTCGTGTCGATACGGGGCTTCGTAACCAGTTCGGTCAGCGTACGCTGAATGAAGCGGTTTCAGGCGAGCGGGAACAACTAATGCTCGACTTGAAAAACAACCTTAGCGATATCGCTAAAGAGGAGCTGGGTATTGAAGTTTACGATATTCGCGTCAAACGCATAGATCTACCGCAAGAGGTAAGTCAGTCCGTGTATGAACGTATGCGTGCGGAGCGTGAACGTGAAGCGCGTGAGCTTCGCTCTAAGGGTAAAGAATTAGCCGAAGGTATTCGTGCTGATGCAGATCGCCAAAAAACGGTTCTTCTTGCTCAAGCCTACCGTGAATCAGAAACGATTCGAGGTGAAGGTGATGCATTAGCCTCATCAACTTACGCCAATGCATTTAATCAAGATCCAGAGTTTTATTCTTTCTATCGCAGCTTGAGTGCCTATAAGTCGGCCTTCTCGAATAAGGGAGATATCATGGTTGTTGAGCCCGATAGTGATTTCTTTAAGTATCTTAAGAATCCTACCGGTCAAAACTAAACCGTTGGCAACGATGATGGGCATTTAGTGCTTCATCATCGTTGTATGATGGCCCACAATTTATGGTAGAATTCATCAACCGGGACTGATCCCGGTTTTTTTTGGCTTTGAAGACTGTCCAAAGGACTGCTAAGTCAAATGAACCAGGAGAAAACTGTGGAATTTTGGCGAGAGATAGCCATCGCTTTTTGCTTGATGCTGGTGATTGAAGGAATCGTTCCTTTTCTCTACCCACAGCGTTGGCGTTTGATGGTTGCCAAACTCGCTATGGTTGATAACAAAGTGCTAAGGATCTACGGCTTGATAAGTATGCTCGTAGGTACGGCGATTTTGTACACGATTCAATAAACTGTTCGTTAACTTTTGATAATTGAGTGAACGCATGTCGATTGCTGACAGATGGCTCTTGCCAGATGGTGTAAAAGAAATACTGCCTCCAGAATCTTGGCAGTTAGAAGGCCTCCGTAGGACACTTCTCGATCTTTTTTACAGCTGGGGCTATGACCTAGTAATGCCACCTACGATCGAATACCTCGACTCGTTACTTACCGGAACCGGTAATGACCTCGATCTAGCTACCTATAAAGTCACGGACCAACTTACTGGTCGTCTTATGGGTATACGTGCTGATACAACACCACAGGTTGCACGTATCGATGCGCATAGCCTGCCAAAGTCATCAGCGGCACGTTATTGTTATTGCAATTCTGTTTTGCACACACTGCCCGCTAACATGTTGGCAGGGCGCTCACCGATGCAAATTGGTGCTGAGCTTTATGGCCACTCTGGTGTTGAGAGTGACATTGAAATTATTTGTTTAATGCTTGAAAGCCTGCATTCGGCAGGTATAAAAGGGCCGATTACCCTTGACCTTGGCCATGTTGCTTTTTACCGCGCTTTATTAAAAGAAGCCAATTTGTCAGACGATGACGAAAGCCGTTTATACGAACTCTTGCAAGGTAAGCGGTTAACTGAAATGGACGCTTTCTTAGCACAGCTGCCATTGTCGGAAGAGCGTCGTTCGCAATTCCAGCAACTTATTCACCTAAGTGGTGGTGTTGAAATTCTTGATCAAGCTCAAGCACTGTTAGGTGGTCTTTCAGATGACACCGACCAAGCCTTGTCTGACCTCCGCCAATTAGCTGATGCTGTCGCGCTTCGTTATCCTGCTATTCGCTTGTTCTTCGATTTGAGTGAGTTGCGCGGATATAATTACCATACAGGTTTGGTTTTTGCCGCCTATGTACCACAATATGGGCAGCCTATTGCTAAAGGGGGTCGCTACGATGAAATCGGTAAAGATTTCGGCCGTGCAAGGCCTGCGACGGGTTTTAGTGCGGATATTAAAGTAATTAGTGAAGTGAGTGAGTTATCGCAACACCACACTGGTGCTATATATGCCCCGGTTGATGCAGACCCGCAATTAGCTATTTTTGTGACAGAATTGCGGGCAAAAGATGAGCGTGTTGTGCAAGCGTTACCAGGCGATGATGCTGATCCAGAAAGTTTAGGTTGTTCACGACAACTCGTGAATGAGAATGGCCGTTGGTTGGTTACTGATTTAGTAAGCTAGTTCTACATTGGTAGATTCTAGACGTCGAAATTTGAATATCTGAGAAATAATGAATATGGGTAAGAACGTTGTAGTTATCGGAACCCAATGGGGTGATGAGGGTAAGGGTAAAATTGTTGACCTGCTAACCGAACAAGCCTCTGCGGTTGTTCGTTTTCAAGGTGGTCACAATGCCGGTCACACGCTAGTTATTGGCGATGAAAAAACGGTACTGCACCTGATTCCTTCAGGTATTCTTCGTGATGGTGTGCTATGCCTTATTGGCAACGGTGTTGTGGTATCACCTGAAGCGCTGCTTAAAGAGATCCGTGAGTTAGAAGCCCGTGGTGTTCCTGTTCGCGAACGTTTACGTTTGAGCCCTGCTTCACCGCTAATTTTGCCTTTCCATATTGCATTAGACCAAGCACGAGAAAAAGCACGTGGTGCCGCTAAAATAGGTACAACAGGTAGAGGTATTGGCCCTGCGTACGAAGATAAAGTGGCTCGTCGTAGTTTGCGTGTTGGTGATCTTCTTGACCCTGCTCGCTTTGCTACGAAGCTAAAAGAAGTGATGGAATATCATAACTTTGTGTTGGAAAACTACTACAAAGTTGAGCCTGTTTCTTATGACGAAACATTGGCCAGCTTCATGGAAATGGCAGAAGAAATTAAGCCAATGATTGCCGATGTTACATCGATTCTTCATGACTTCCGCAAGAATGGCGACAACATCTTGTTTGAAGGCGCTCAGGGGTCTTTATTGGACGTCGATCTTGGTACCTACCCTTATGTAACATCTTCAAACACCACGGCTGGCGGTACGGCGACTGGCACGGGTGTTGGTCCGCTTTACCTTGACTACATTCTTGGTATTACTAAAGCTTATACGACTCGCGTAGGTGCGGGTCCATTCCCGACGGAGCTTTTCTGTGATGTAGGTGCTGGCTTAGCTGAACGAGGCCATGAGTTTGGTTCTACGACTGGTCGTCCACGTCGTTGTGGTTGGTTTGATGCTGTTGCGTTACGCCACTCAGTCTTGATTAACAGTATCTCTGGTCTTTGTTTAACCAAGCTTGATGTTATGGATGGCATGGAAACTATTAATATTTGCGTAGGTTATCAGGACGAACACGGTAACGAGGTTCCAACGCCTTACGATAGTGCCGATTACGAAGCGATTACACCTGTTTATGAGCAAATGCCTGGCTGGACAGAATCTACAGTGGGTGCTCGCTCAATGGACGTTTTGCCTGAAAATGCGCTGGCTTATATTCGTCGTTTAGAAGAGCTTGTAGAAGCACCGATTGATATTGTTTCGACGGGTCCCGACCGTGACGAAACTATTGTTTTAAGATCTGCTTTTTAAAGCAAACTATTCTGAATAGTTTTAGATCGTTAAAATAAAAAAACCGCCTAGATGGCGGTTTTTTTGTACGTTGTAAAAATGTGCTTAATCCTGCTCTTCAATCCATGTCATTTGGATGGCTTCGAGTATTTTTTCCCCGCAGCGGTCAGGGTCATCATCAAAATCTTCGAGGGCCATAACCCATTCATAAAGATCGGTAAAACGGATCTGTGTGGGATCGACATCAGGGTGTTTTTCAATCAAATCTAATGCGATATCTAAGGTGTCTGTCCATTTTAATGACATATCTGACTCCGTTATACGAGTTTAACGCTTAACAACTATAAGCGTAGACTGTACTCGCTTAATGATTTTCTGAAACTTGGTTGATTGTGTAACGAGGTATTTCAACCACTAAATCTGTATCAGTCACCGTGGCTTGACAGCTTAACCGAGACTCAGGCTCTAGGCCCCATGCCTTGTCGAGCATGTCATCTTCAAGCTCGTCAGACTCTTCAAGGCTGTTAAAGCCTTCACGAACCACCACGTGGCAAGTTGTGCAGGCGCAAGATTTCTCACAAGCATGCTCAATGTCGATTCCGTTAGCTAATGCCGCATCACAAATAGTGATACCGGCTTCAGCCTCAATGACAGCACCTTCTGGGCAGAGGTCTTCATTAGGTAAGAAAATAATCTGTGGCATATTAAACCTCGTCTACGGATTGGCCTGCAAGGGCGCGTCGAATACCGTCGTCCATGCGAATGGCAGCAAATTCATCACTGGCAGCGCCAAGTGCTTCAATGCCTTTGGCAATGTTTTTTGGGTCGTCGCCTTGACGGACTTTCTTTAACTGTTCGATACCTTGTCTTAATGAAGATAAATCTTCAGCAGATAATAAGCGTTCGCCGTCGGTATCTAAAGCAACCGTTAATGCTTCTATCAGTCGGTCAGCTTCCACCTGTTGCTCTCGCAGGCTTCGAGCAAACTGGTCTTCGCTTGCGCTATCAAAAGAGTCGCGGATCATGGTTGCGATTTCATCATCGCTTAATCCATAGGAGGGCTTAACCTCTATCGTACTCTCGACACCGCTGGTTAACTCTTTGGCTGAAACGCTAAGAAGGCCGTCTGCATCGACTTGGAATGTGACACGTACCTTAGCTGCACCGGCGGCCATTGGAGGAATATCATTGAGAACAAATTTTGCTAAAGAACGGCAACTATCAACAAGCTCACGTTCGCCCTGTAAAACATGGATAACCATGCCGTTCTGGCCGTCTTTGTAAGTGGTAAATTCTTGCGCCCGAGCCACAGGAATGGGAGTGTTTCTCTCGATAACTTTTTCGACCAAGCCTCCCATGGTTTCAAGACCTAATGACAAAGGAATTACGTCTAAAAGCAACATGTCAGAGTCAGGTTTATTGCCAGCTAACACATCAGCTTGGATAGCCGCGCCAATCGCAACGACGCGATCAGGATCGATATCGACATGAGGCTGGCGTTCGAAAAATTCTGCAACCTGTTCGCGAACATAAGGAACGCGTGTTGAGCCGCCAACCATGACGACATCAGCAATGTCTGCTTTTTCTAACTCAGCATCTTTCAATGCTCGACGACAGGCGCGTAATGTTTGCTTGACGAGTTTGTCGATGAGCTCGTTAAACGTTGCTTTTGTGAGCTCACCAGACCATGGCGTATTAGCAAAGTCGAGTGTAATGGTCGTTGAGTCGCTACCGGTCAATGCTTCTTTTGCGTCACGTGAGGCATTAAGCAGTACGCGAGTTTGCTGCTGATTGAGCGCAGGATGACCAAGCTGCTCTAGTAGCCAATGGGCAATGGCGTTATCGAAGTCATCACCGCCTAGTGAACTATCGCCACCAGTGGCTAATACTTCAAAGACACCTTTGTTAAGGCGGAGGATTGAAATGTCAAAGGTACCGCCACCTAAATCAAATATCGCAAAGGTGCCGTCATGTTTCTGGTCTAGGCCGTAAGCAACCGCTGCGGCGGTGGGCTCGTTAAGTAAACGGAGTACATTGAGGCCGGCTAGTTTGGCTGCATCTTTGGTCGCTTGTCGCTGAGCGTCATCGAAGTAAGCGGGTACGGTGATGACAGCACCGACGAGTTCGTCTCCTAAGGTGGCTTTGCCGCGTGCAGCGAGCACCTTAAGAATTTCCGCTGAGACTTCTACCGGACTTTTGTTCCCGGCAGCTGTCTTAATGTAAGGCATGCCGTCTTTTGAATGCTCGTAGGCATAGAGAAGCTGTTCACCGGTTTTGTCGATGTCTTCAAAACCGCGGCCCATTAATCGCTTGACCGAAATGATGGTGTTTAGTGGGTCTTCAGCCGCTTGGCTCTTGGCGTTTTGACCTACCGCGATAACGCCTTCACTGCCATAGCGAACCGCTGAAGGCAGTAGATGTTCCCCCGCGTCATCTGCAAGCGTTTCTGCTTGTCCGCTGCGTACGCTAGCAACGAGGGAGTTGGTGGTGCCTAAGTCAATGCCAATCGCCAACTTGTGTTCATGAGGGCGGGCGCTTTGGCCTGGTTCCGCAATTTGCAATAACATTCGTTTTGTCTGCGTCTCAGTCGGTTAACTCGTCTTCTGCTTGTTCGATTTCGCGACGAAGTTTGTTGAGGAATTGTAGTTTACGTACAGTACTTTCAGCTGTGTCTAAATCTACTTCATCGTGTTCAATAGCAGTACGATATTCGGTGATGGTGTCTTTCCAAAGGCCTTCGGTCGTGTCTCTTAATGCATCGAGTTCATCAATGTCCGTAGCATCTTCAAGAGATTCTCGCAGCTCCATTTGCTGCATTAGAAACAACGGGTCCATAGCAAAGCTGGTTTCAGCTTCGATAGGGCGGCCTTTGACTTTGAGTAAGTGCGTCGCGCGTTTTAATGGCGACTTGAGCGTGTCGAACGCTTCGTTGATGTGTGCAGTATATTGCACAGCCATGCGTTGCTCACGTTCACTTTTATGGGCGAAACGGTCGGGATGGACCTCGCGCTGAAACTGTTGATATCGATCCGATAGGGTTCCTCGATCGACATCAAAGTTTTCATCAAATCCAAAGAGTTTGAAGTAATTCTGCTCAAAGTGCATGAATGCTTATCTCCAAGAGCTAGTGAGCGTATAAACCCATCTAGACGCTGAAGCTTTCTCCGCAGCCACACTCACTTCGAGCATTAGGGTTGTTAAATTTGAAGCCTTCGTTCAAGCCTTCTTTGACAAAGTCGAGCTCAGTGCCATCTAGATAGACAAGGCTTTTAGGGTCGATGACAATTTTAAAGCCTTCAAAAGTGAAAACCTTGTCTTCGTCTTTAATCTCATCAGCAAATTCAAGCACATACGCCATCCCTGAGCAGCCCGTGGTACGGACAGCCAGACGAATCCCTTGGCCTTTTCCTCGGTTTTCAAGGAATTTACCAACGTGGTCTAAAGCTGCATCTGTCATGGTGATGGACATAAATTACTCCTGATGAGATTAACGCCTCAAATACGCTTACTGCTAACGACGATTAAGATTGTTTGTTACGGTAATCTTCAATCGCTGCTTTGATCGCGTCTTCTGCCAATACTGAGCAGTGAATTTTAACCGGCGGTAAGGCCAGTTCTTCACTGATCTTGGTGTTTTTAATATCAGCTGCTTCGTCAATGGTCATGCCTTTCATCCACTCTGTGACGAGTGAGCTTGAGGCAATTGCAGAACCACAACCGTAGGTTTTGAATTTAGCATCTTCGATAACGCCGTCATCATTAACCATGATTTGAAGACGCATGACGTCACCACAAGCAGGTGCGCCAACCATGCCAGTACCGACATGCGTGTCTTTATCATCAAGCTTGCCAACATTACGAGGATTTTCGTAGTGGTCTAGTACTTCTTCGCTATATGCCATGTGAGTAACCTCCGAATTGGCTTATTAGTGGTGAACCCATTCAACTTTAGTTAAGTCGACACCGTCTTTGAACATATCCCATAACGGTGAAAGTTCACGCAATTTGCCAACCGCTGATTTGATTTTATCAATTGCGTAATCGATCTCTTCTTCAGTAGTGAAACGACCAATACTGAAGCGGATCGAGCTGTGTGCCATTTCGTCACTCATGCCTAAGGCACGAAGAACGTAAGAAGGTTCAAGACTCGCTGATGTGCATGCAGAGCCGGATGAAACTGCTAGATCTTTTAGTGACATCAATAGTGACTCGCCTTCAACAAAGTTGAAGCTGATGTTGATGTTGCCAGCCGCGCGCTGGTCAGGATCGCCATTGATATAGACTTCTTCCATATCCTTAACGCCATTCCAAAGGCGGTTACGAAGTGCGAGTAAACGCTTGTTCTCTTCGTGCATTTCTTCTTTAGCGATTGCGAAAGACTCACCCATACCAACGATTTGGTGAGTTGGTAAAGTGCCAGAGCGCATGCCGCGCTCATGCCCGCCACCGTGGATCATGGCTTCTAATCTGACGCGAGGCTTACGGCGTACATATAATGCGCCGATACCTTTAGGGCCGTAGATTTTATGAGCGCACATTGAAAGAAGGTCAACCTTTAAACGTTCTAGGTCGATGTTTACTTTACCGACGCTCTGCGCTGCATCAACGTGGAACAAGATGCCTTTACTACGGGTTAATTCGCCGATAGCTTCGATATCGTTAATTACACCGATTTCATTGTTAATGTGCATAATAGAAACAAGAATCGTGTCTTCGCGAATCGCATCAGCCACCATTTCTGCTGTGGTAATGCCGTTCTTGCCTGGATCAAGATAAGTAACTTCAAATCCTTCGCGCTCTAACTGGCGGCAAGTATCAAGCACAGCTTTGTGCTCAATTTTAGAGGTAATAATGTGCTTACCTTTTTTGCTGTAGAAGTGTGCTACGCCTTTGATGGCTAAGTTGTCAGACTCAGTCGCGCCTGATGTCCACACGATTTCACGCGGATCGGCGTTCAATAAGTCTGCGACTTGGCGACGAGCGTTCTCAACCGCTTCTTCAGACTTCCAACCGAACAAATGCGAGCGTGAGGCTGGGTTGCCGAAGTTGCCGTCCATGGTTAGGCATTGAGACATTTTTTCAGCCACACGAGGGTCTACAGGCGTGGTGGCAGAATAGTCGAGGTAAATAGGCAATTTCATTTATACATCTCCAATTAGCGGACTCGAGAGTTACGCTAAAACCTGCATCTCTATTGTGTTTAGCTTTTGTAGTTGCGCCATATCTTGGCGCTTCGATACTTCTTGTACATCATTTCTAGCGACTAAATCAGCCAAGCTGATGCCGCTTAAAAAGTGGTGGATCTGATCACTTAGATCACACCATAAATGGTGCGTCAGGCAAGCTTCGCCGTCGGAGCAGTCGGTTTTGTTGTTGCAACCGGTTGCATCAACAGACTCGTTAACTGCATCGATCACTTCTGCAACAAAAATAGTGCTGTGATTACGACTTAGTTGATAACCACCGCCGGGGCCTCTAACGCTTTTGACAAGTTCGTTTCGACGAAGTTTGGCAAAAAGCTGTTCTAAGTACGAAAGCGAAATTTTTTGTCGAGACGAAATATCAGCTAGGCTGATTGGTCCTTGACCTTCGTGTAGCGCCAAATCCAGCATCGCAGTAACTGCATAGCGACCTTTAGTTGTTAAGCGCATAGACACACCTCTTATGTTTAGCTGAGGTGATTATGTAATACCTGAGTATTTTAGTCAAGCTTAAGTCCAACTATTTTGATCAGGTATTACCGTTGGGCTTGATACTAAGGGTTGTAAAAAAGAAGGGGTCGGGTGAATGGTAGAAATGCTGCGCCTTTCGAAGCGGCTGCACTATACCATTCATTATTTTTGTTGGCCAGATATCGGTGTAGAGCGAGCCGATAGTTTGACGATTCGATTAGTTTTTGGCTTTTATCTGTTTTTGAGTGGCCGTTAAAATACCTCTAAGAATGTTTACTTCTACTTTGTCTAGGTGGCTTCTTAGTAGTAAACGTCTAAGTCGTGTCATAAGTTGTCGCGGATTTTCAGGATCGAGAAAGTCGATATCTATCAATGTGCTTTCCAGGTGAGTGAAGAGGTTTTCTATTTCATTCGACTCTGCGAGCTCAATATCCCAGTCGGTGCCCCATTGCGGCTTGCTCTTGTCATCGGTTAAACCAAGGAAAGCCATTCTGAGTTCGTAGCTAATAACTTGCACAGCAGCGGCGAGGTTAAGTGAACTGAATGCTTCGTTAGAGGGGATATGCACATGGTGGTTGCATAAATGTAGCTCCTCGTTGGTAAGGCCGCGGTCTTCTCTGCCAAACACAATGGCTACATTTTCTTTTTTGTCAGCATTGACTAATAAGGGTGTTAGTTGTGAAGCGAGTTCCTTAGGGTTAACGATTGGCCAAGGGATATGTCGTGAGCGAGCGCTGGTGCCAACGACATAATGACAGTCTGCAATGGCTTCTTCGAGTGTGCCGACAACCGCAGCGTTTTCTAGTATATCTGCGGCACCTGAACTGCGGGCAGTCGCTTTATCACTGGGGAATTCTTGTGGGTCGACCAAAATTAATTGTTCCATGGCCATGTTTTTCATGGCGCGGGCAACACCACCAATGTTTCCAGGGTGGCTGGTGTTCACAAGGACGATTTTGATGTTATTCATGAAGGTTGCCGTTACTAAAAAGCGAGATTCTAACAGAATTGGGCAGAAAAACGCTTAGTCAAATTCATCGTTTTTGTTATACTTCCGCTTTGAGCTTTAGCTCTTGTTCTTTAACACTCTTTATCAGACTTTCCTGGACGCCAGACTATGCATCCGACGTTGAATATTGCTCTTAGAGCTGCTCGCATCGCCAGTGAACAAATTGCTCGTGCTACTGAAAAGCTCGAGATCATAAAATCAGAGCAACAAAGTGTTGCTGATTTTATAACCCAGGTTTGCGAGGGTGCAGAACGCACTTTGGCCTATCATATTCATAAAACCAACCCTACGCATAAAGTGGTAGGCCTGCACAGTGGTGAGCTTGCCGGTGAAGAACCTACTGATGGTAGCGTTGAGTGGTTTATCAATCCGATTGATGGCTTAACGAATTTTGCTAAAGGGCTGCCTTGGTACGCGCTTACATTGGTGTATCGAGAAAAAGGAAAGGCTGAACACATTGTCGTAATTAACCCTGTGACGGGTGAAGAGTTTACTGCAAGCCGAGGACGAGGCGCGCAGTTCAATGGTCGAAGAATTCGTGTCAGTTCAGCGACTGAGTTTATGGGAACTACGGTTGCTCTTTCGCAAAACGGTAATTCCGATAAAACAACGGATAATTATTTAGATCTATACGCAAAAATTTCCAAGTTAGACTGTGAAATTCAAAATTCAGGTTGTGCTGCTTTAAATCTTGCCTATGTTGCTGCAGGCCGTTTAGAGGCGTGTTGCCTATTAGGTATTCCGGCATCTAGCTTGGCGCCTGGTCAATTACTAATTCAGGAAGCGGGTGGTTTGATTGGTAACTTAACTGGCGAAGCTAAAGTCGAAGACGGTGGCAACGTAATTACAGCCAATCCTAAGCTGTTTAAATTGCTGCTTAGAAGTATTAAATAGCGCCCATTGGTTTATGTCGTCTCAGTTGTTCAGGTGGCGACAGCATTATATAATTTCCCGCTTTTAAATGCGGTTGTAGAAGGCTTACTGTCATGTTGCGAGTTGCCCAAGAAGCATTAACTTTTGATGATGTACTGTTAGTACCTGGTTACTCTGAAGTCTTGCCTAAAGATGTTAGTTTGAAAACTCAGCTGACCAAGCAAATCGAATTAAATATCCCGCTGGTCTCTGCAGCGATGGATACTGTTACTGAATCTCGTTTGGCTATTGCGATGGCGCAAGAAGGCGGCATTGGTATTATTCATAAGAATATGACGGTTGCGGAACAAGCTGCCGAAGTTGGCAAAGTTAAACGTTACGAAGCTGGCGTAGTCAAGGATCCGGTGACTTGTACACCAGACCTCACAGTGGGTGAGTTACACGCACTGGCAGAACGTCATGGTTTTTCAGGTTTCCCAGTGGTTAAAGGTGAAGAGCTCGTTGGTATTGTGACGAGTCGTGATATGCGTTTTGAGCAGCATTTGCATGCGAAAGTCGAAACCATTATGACCCCTAAAGAAAACTTGGTGACCGTACTTGA
>JBLXCH010000009.1:29493-32605 GCA_048265065.1 Motiliproteus sp.
ATGCGTTTTGAGCAGCATTTGCATGCGAAAGTCGAAACCATTATGACCCCTAAAGAAAACTTGGTGACCGTACTTGAAGGCGCTGATTCTGAGAAAGTACGTAACCTGCTTCGTAAACATAGAATCGAAAAAATCCTCGTTGTTGATGATGCCTTTCACCTAAAAGGTATGATGACAGTAAAGGACATGAATAAAGCGAAAGCCTATCCTCATGCGGCCAAAGATTCTGAAGGCCGTTTGATTGTTGGTGCTGCCGTAGGAACTGGCCCAGAGACAGAAGAGCGCGTTGCGGCTTTAGTTGAAGCAGGCGTTGATGTTGTGATTGTTGATACTGCTCACGGTCATTCAAAAGGGGTTATTGATCGGGTTAAGTGGGTTAAAGATAATTTCCCTCAAGTCCAAGTGATTGGTGGCAACATCGCCACAGCTGAAGCAGGCATTGCGTTGGCTGAAGCTGGCGCCGACGGTGTAAAAGTCGGTATCGGCCCTGGTTCTATTTGTACAACTCGAATTGTTGCAGGTATTGGTGTGCCGCAAGTTACGGCTGTGGCAAATGTATCTGCTGCATTAAAAGAATTTGGTGTTCCCGTGATCGCTGATGGTGGTATTCGTTTCTCCGGTGACCTTGCAAAAGCGATTGTTGCCGGTGCAAATGCTGTAATGGTTGGCGGTATGCTGGCAGGCACAGACGAAGCTCCAGGTGAAGTTGAACTGTTCCAAGGACGGGCTTATAAAGCGTACCGGGGTATGGGTTCTATTGGGGCAATGTCTCAGGCACAGGGTTCATCTGACCGCTATTTTCAAGATGCGGACGCCGGTGCTGAAAAATTAGTGCCAGAGGGCATAGAAGGTCGTGTTGCTTGCAAAGGCCCGATGGTGGCTGTTGTACATCAACTAATGGGCGGCTTACGTTCAAGTATGGGATATACCGGTAGCCAAGGTATAGAAGAAATGAGAACGATACCTCAGTTTGTAAGAATCACAGGAGCGGGCATGAAAGAGAGCCACGTTCACGATGTAACTATCACTAAAGAAGCCCCTAATTATCCGGTTGGTTAATTAAGTATCTTTAGATCAATTAAGTAAGGGGGCTGTCCGATACAGCCCCTTTTTTCTTCATAGCAATAAAATTGCATGTAGGAGTGGATGAAAAAGTGACAACCGATATCCATGAGCAAAAAATCCTGATTTTAGACTTTGGGTCGCAATACACTCAGCTGATCGCACGACGTGTGCGTGAATGTGGAGTCTATTCTGAAATTCGCGCATTCGACATGAGCGATGAAGAAATCAAAGAATATAACCCGAAAGGTATCATCCTTGCTGGTGGTCCAGAGTCGGTAACGGGAGCCGATACTCCGCGCGCACCGGCCATCGTGTTTGATCTTGGAGTGCCTGTCTTAGGTATCTGCTACGGCATGCAAACGATGGCAGAGCAGTTGGGCGGAAAGGTTGATTGCTCTGAAGTGCGTGAGTTTGGGTATGCGCAAGTTCGCGTTGCAGAAACCTGCTCATTACTTGACGGTATTGAAGATCATGTTTCCAATAATGGTGGGTTATTGTTGGATGTTTGGATGAGTCATGGTGATAAGGTGGTTGGCCTGCCTGAAGACTTTCATCTGATGGCATCTACTGAGAGCGCACCGATAGCCGGCATGTTCAACGAACAGAAAAAGTTCTTTGGTGTTCAGTTCCACCCAGAAGTTACACATACAAAACAGGGCCAGCGTATTCTTTCACGCTTTGTTCGCGATATTTGCGAATGTGAAGGTTTATGGACAGCCACTAATATTGTTAACGATGCCATTGAAAAAGTGCGTGAACAAGTCGGTGATGATCACGTTTTATTAGGGCTTTCTGGTGGCGTTGATTCCTCAGTGGTTGCTGCGTTGTTACATAAAGCGATCGGTGATCAGCTAACGTGCGTGTTTGTCGACAATGGATTGCTACGTAAGCAAGAAGGCAATCAGGTGATGGACATGTTTGCCAAAAATATGGGCGTCCGAGTGATTCGTTCGAATGCTGAAGACCTTTTCCTTGGCCGTTTGAAAGGTGTGAGTGATCCCGAGGAAAAACGTAAAATTATTGGTAATACCTTCATTGAAGTATTCGATGAAGAGTCCACCAAAATTGATAATGTGCGTTGGTTAGCTCAAGGCACTATTTATCCAGATGTCATTGAGTCAGCCGCAGCCAAGACAGGCAAGGCGCATGTGATTAAATCACACCATAACGTGGGTGGTTTGCCAGAAGATATGAAGTTGTCTTTAGTCGAGCCATTACGTGAGCTTTTTAAAGATGAAGTGCGCAAAATCGGCTTAGAGTTAGGTTTGCCATATGACATGGTTTACCGTCATCCATTCCCAGGTCCAGGTTTAGGTGTTCGTATCCTTGGTGAAGTTAAAAAAGAGTACGCGGATATCCTTCGTGAAGCAGATGCTATCTTCATCGAAGAGTTACACAATTCAGGTTGGTACCATAAAACAAGCCAAGCATTTGTTGTGTTCTTGCCAGTGAAGTCGGTTGGTGTGGTTGGTGATGGTCGCCGCTATGAATATGTCGTGTCTTTACGTGCAGTAGAAACAATCGATTTTATGACGGCTCGCTGGGCGCATTTACCCTATGAGCTTCTTGAGAAAGTTTCAGGCCGTATTATCAATGAAATTTCAGGGATTTCTCGCGTGGCTTATGATGTGTCGAGTAAACCGCCTGCGACCATTGAGTGGGAGTGATCATAGTTTAGTGCGTTCTACGTAGCATTATCATGGTGCTGCTAGTATCTTTAAATTTAAGGACAGCTGAGTTCTGCAATAACTTGGTTGTCCTTATTTTCCACGCATTTTCGTCATTGGTTTACAATGATCGTCAACTCTCTTAAAACTGACGAGTTCTTTATAGCTTACTCACTTTTATTAATGTAATGGGCGCAAGTTTCCAATGCTGCCGTTTACAGTCCACGTCGTAATTCTGATTTACCCCACTCAATACACCCCATGCATTGTCATATCAGTTCACCAGTGCATGTGTTACCGTGTGGCTTCTCTTCAAAGCCGTTGGATATCTTTCCTGCGGTATTGCGCTTAGCGGGACTACTTGTTGACCTTCGGCTAAT
>JBLXCH010000009.1:32705-45421 GCA_048265065.1 Motiliproteus sp.
GGCTTCTCTTCAAAGCCGTTGGATATCTTTCCTGCGGTATTGCGCTTAGCGGGACTACTTGTTGACCTTCGGCTAATTTTGGTTGAAATGATCCTTTCGCCTCCTCTGAGTCCTTCATGTAAGGATCTTTATGTCTACCTCATCGTGCATCTCGGCGACTATTACACCATCGGCAGCTTTAAAAAATAACGTTTCAATTGATATGCCGTTGCAAATAAATGACGTTTATAAACAACAGGCTACTGCAGTAATTTATTGCGAAGGTAACTTCGCTGCAGTGGATGGAAAAACGGCTAACGGTTTAGTTCGCTATTCGGAAAAATATCAAATCCTTTCGGTTATTGATAGCGAGCAGGCAGGGCTTGATAGCGGTATGCTTTTGGATGGTGCAAAGAATGGCATACCTATTTGTCAGGATATTACAGATGCCTTGATGCAGGCGGGTCATACACCGGATTGTTTTATTGTTGGCATGGCCCCTGCGAGTGGAATGCTCTCTATTCATGAACGTAGTGTCGTTCTTGAAGCAATGAGCCATGGTATGAATATCGTCAACGGCCTGCACGAGTTTCTTAATGATGATCCTGTATTCATAGCGGCGTGCCTAGCGAATCAAGTCAAAATAGTAGATGTACGCAAGCCTCGTGCGAAAAAGGATTTACGCATGTACAGCGGACGTATTAATGAGGTGGATTGTCCTCGTATAGCTGTTTTGGGTACGGACTGTGCCATTGGTAAACGTACTACCGCCACAGTGTTGACGAAAGCGTTGAACGATCAAGGCATCAAGGCGGTGATGATCGGCACAGGCCAAACTGGTTTGATTCAAGGTGCTCGTTATGGCGTGGCTTTGGATGCCATTCCCTCTCAATTTTGTGTTGGTGAACTAGAGGCAACGATAGTCGACGCTTTTGAAAATGAGCATCCAGATGTTCTTATTATCGAAGGGCAGGGCGCCTTAAGTCATCCTGCATTTTCATCTTCATCGTTTATCTTAAGGGGAAGTTGTGCCAATGCCGTGATTTTGCAACATGCGCCTGCAAGAAAGACGCGTTGTGATTTCGAGAAAATGCCAATTCCTACACCAGCCTCAGAAATTAATTTGATCGAAGTTTTTGGGAATACTCAGGTTATTGGCATGACCATAAACCATGAAAATATGACCGATGTCGAGGTGAGTGATGCAATCGTTCAGTATGAGCGAGAGCTTGGTATCCCGGTAACAGATGCGCTTACGCGTCCCGCTGATCATCTTGTAAATATGGTTGTTGCTGCCTTTCCTGATCTTCAAGTGACTTTGCCGATGACCGCTTAGTGTCTGCTCCTCGGTTAGAAATCGATCTCAATAAGGTTTTTTACAATGCGAAAACACTAGTGACGAGGCTGAATGACCGTGGCATCTCAGTCACTGGGGTAACCAAAGTTGCTCTAGGTTCAGTGGAAATAGCTAACGTGCTTTTGCAAGCCGGTGTTATTTCGTTGGGGGATTCGCGTATTAGCAATATAAAGTCGATGCGAGTTTCTAAAAGCCATCTGCTAATGCAGCAAGCAACAACGATGCTGATCCGCTCACCGATGCTCAGTCAGGTAGCTGAAGTCCTAGAATATGCAGATATTAGCTGCAATACGGAAATAGATGTCATTAAGAAACTCTCTGATGCTGCATATAGGCGAGGTTATAACCACCATATAGTGTTAATGGTCGAACTAGGTGATCTTCGTGAAGGGATTATGCCTAAGGATTTAACAGAAACTGTGAGAGCGGTGCTGGCGTTGCCAAATATTATCTTAAAAGGTATCGGTGCCAACCTTGCCTGTCGTAGTGGCGTCTCTCCTGATCCCGTTAACATGATGACATTATCTCAATTAGCCGAAGACATCGAAACTGAGTTCAACCTGACATTAGAGATAGTGTCAGGAGGAAACTCGGCTAACCTAACCTGGGCATTGGATAGGCAGAATGAAACTGGCCGCATTAATCACTTACGCCTTGGTGAGAGTATTTTTCTCGGCTGTGAGACCTTAGATCGTAAGCCGATCACAGGCCTATACACTGATGCTATTCAGTTAATAGCTGAGGTTATTGAAGCAAAGGTCAAGCCCTCTAAACCTACCGGTAATATTGCGCAAACCGCGTTTGGAAAAGTACTACCAATGGTTGATCGTGGAAATGTCAGCCAAGCAATTTTGGCTGTAGGCATACAGGATGTAGATACTGATGGATTACGAGCGGTGATGGGGATTGAGGTGACGGGGGCCAGCAGTGATCACCTTATTGTGGAATCTGCCCATGGGACTTTACGTGTTGGTGAAGAAATTGCATTTCAAGTGGATTACAGCGCATTGGTTCGTTCCATGACATCCCCTTTTGTCTCGAAAAAATATCTACCTTGTCGTCATTTTTGATGAATGTGATTTCAAATTAACTAGGAGAAAGTGATTGAAATATAAGCTGAAAGATAGGGTTTTGACGTTCGCTATTCTCGCAATCACGCTGTTCTCCTTTTCAGGAGGCTTGTGGGCACAAGGTGTTCCATTGCCTGAGAACGCCTATAAAAAAGCCTACGGCAGTGGCTGGGATTGCATCAGGGGTTATAAACGAATAAACAATCAGTGCATGGTTATTGAAATTCCCCAGCATGCTTATCTAGACGCCCTTGGCAGCGGGTGGAAGTGCAGTCGTGGTTATGTGGAGGATGAAGCGGGTTGCAAACCGGTGGTTGTCCCACTGAATGCCTACTTAGTTGATAGTGAATATGGACATGGCTGGGAATGTGAACGAGGCTATAGAGCAAACCAAGAAAGCTTTGGTGCCAGTAAAAAAGGTTGCATTAAGGTTAATTTACCCGCTCATGCTGTTTTGAATGAGTCGAATTATGGCGCTGGGTGGGAGTGTGAAAAGGGTTATAAAGAGGTAAGCAATCGCTGCATTGAAATTGTTATCCCTGCGCATGCCTACCAAACGGGGTCTTCTTACAATAAGGGATGGGAATGTATGAGAGGGTATCGAGAAAAACAGGGCGCCTGTATTGTTTTTGATATCCCAGAAAATGCTTACCTTAATCGAGAAGGGAGTAGCTGGCAGTGTCACCGAGGTTATAAAAAACTGGAGGAAGCATGCGTTGAAATCGTTTTCCCAGAAAATGCATACTTGAGCGATGCTGGAAACACATGGCGTTGCGCGAGAGGGTATGAAAAACAAGCCGATTTTTGTGCGCTTATCGCTGTTCCAGCTAATGCACATATTAACGCACAAGGTAACGGATGGGATTGTAATAAACGCTACCGGAAAGAAGGCAAAACCTGTGGGCGTTACTAATGTGTAATGGCAGCTCACTTACGCGGTTAAATTACGCCATGTGGATTCTATGAAGCGCTATAAAATTATTCACCAGACAGAATATTGCTTTTCTAGTGATGCTCAATTACTTCCTCATACTTTGCGTTTGAGGCCAAGAGAAGGGCATGAGTTACATATTGAAAGTTCGGTGCTCGATATTTATCCGGTGGCAACATTGCGTTGGCATAGAGATGTAGAGGGTAACTCGGTAGCATCGGCAACGTTCAGTGGCAACACGCAGCACCTGGTGATAAAAAGTGAAGTGATCATTCAACAGTATGACCAATCGCCACACGATTTTTTGATTGCTGACTACGCCGTTAATTATCCTTTCATATATAAGGAGGAAGATAAGGTATTGTTATCCCCTTATATGTCTTCGTTTAGTTCTGGAGAGAATAATCGATTTGCTGGATGGATGGATGAGCTGTGGAAAAGCGATGAAAAGATTCAAACATTCGCTCTGTTGTTGCGGTTGAACCAACGTATTTATCAGTTTCTAAACTACAGAAAGCGTGAAGAAGGTGGCGTGCAAACGCCCGAGCAAACTTTGTCATGGGGTTCCGGTTCTTGTCGTGATGCCGCCTTTCTGTTTATGGCAGCAGCACGAAAGCTAGGCTTTGCTGCACGTTTTGTTAGTGGCTACCTCTATTCTGATTATACGGCGACGGAACAAGGTCCCTCAGGATCAACCCACGCGTGGGCAGAAGTGTTTATACCGGGGGCTGGGTGGAAGGGTTTTGATCCAACCATAGGCAATATTGTGGGAGTTGAGCATATTGCCGTAGCAGTCGCCAGACTGCCAGAATCTGTACCGCCCATCGCAGGTTCCTTTAATGGAACGCCGGGTGCAAAAATGATCGTCAATGTATGGGTGGTTGGACTGGCTTAAGTGTTATCTGAATAAGGAGGCTTGGCACAAATGTGGCTGCAAACGAGTTGCGAATTAAAGTTCTCTATTGATGTACCTACACCCTTCATTTTGATGCTACGTCCAAGAAGTGGTGCGCAGCAATGGATTGCCAGTGAAGAGTATCTACTTTATCCCAGTGTCCCTGCGTTTGAGTTTACAGATGACTATGGCAATCTTTGCCAGCGATTGACCGCGCCTGTGGGTGACTTTACTGTTTTTACTTCTGCTCGTGTTATGGTGGCTGATGCTATCGATCAAGCGCCGAATGGCGCCTTAGTCGATGTCCAGTCGCTACCTGATGGGGTGCTGAAATATTTGCTGCCCAGTCGTTATTGTGAGTCTGATCGTTTTGGCGTCATGGCTTCTGAAATAACGGCAAATCAACAACCGGGTTATGACCAAGTAAAAGAAATTGAACGTTGGCTGAATGTCACGATCGGTTTTCAACCTGCCCATAGTTTTTCATCTTTATCCGCGATTGAAGTGAATCAGCAACAATCAGGCGTGTGTAGAGACTTGGCTCATTTGGGAATTGCGCTGTGTCGAAGTTTGAGTATTCCTGCACGTATGGTAGTTGGTTATTTGCATGACCTTTCTCCGATGGATTTACATGCCTGGTTCGAAGCTTATGTCGCAGGCCGCTGGTACACCTTTGATGCAACGCAAGAGTCAAAGAAGGGGGGATACGTTGCTATCGGCTACGGTCGTGATGCGGCGGATGTTGCTGTATACAATCAATTTGGTCCTGTGCTTTCTCCTGCTTACAAGAGAGTTGAATGTAACGCTTTATCGGTTTCAGGCAGCATATAAAAGGCTTCGCGCAGCCTCTACTTTTGAGCAAACACTATTGGCTAAATGATCTGCGAAATTCTAAACAGGTTGTTGCTTCGTTAAGCAGTATTCTCTATTGCTTTGGTGTACCGAGCGGCGGCGGTTATGTCACGTTGATTAGCTTCGAAAGCTGATCGATCGTTGCCGTTGGCTGGATCTCCCAAGGGTCAAATACGGCCGCAGTATTACGTTTAACCCACGCCGCTTTCATTCCTGCAGAAACAGCACCTGTCACATCAAATGGATTGCTGGAGACTAACCAAGCGTTATTTTTGCCGGCTTTTGTTCTATGTAGAAAATGGTTATATACCGCGGGATTGGGTTTGAATGATTGCACCTCGTCGCAGCTGATTATGTCGTTAAACAATGTGTCTATTGCGGCATGTGCTAATAACTGTTCTACCGCATCTTTTTTACCATTAGAAAACGCGTATAGAGCTGCTCCGGATTGTTTGAGTTGAGTGAGTCCATCATGAACATCAGCAAAAGCGGGAAGGGTTTTGTAGCTTTCTAATAGGCGTGTTTTTTCTGTCTCACTGAGTGATAGTTGCAGAGCACAACAAGTGTACTCTAGGGCTTGGCTGGTACAGATATCGAAGCTTACGTACTGCTGCATTAGCCCTCGGCGGAATGAATACTCAAGCTGCTTTTCTCGCCATGTTTTGGAAAATACTGCTGCTTGATCTCCGACGATGCTTTCAAGCTGCTCCATAACACCTTGCGTATCGATAATGGTTCCATATACATCAAAGCCGATGGTTAGTGCCATGAGATTACCTATTTATTAACGAGAGCGGTTTTGAATACCGCTCTGAATGTGACGCTGTGCTATTAATTTAGTCTAGATCTGTTGCGTTATGGCGCTCAGCTACTTGAGTATTCTCGTCGCCCCACGTTCGGTTGACTCGCTGACCGCGTTGTACGGGCGGACGTTCACTGATCTCATTACTCCAACGGAGTACGTTTTGGTAGGTCTTCACGTCGAGAAATTCAGCCGCATCATAAAGTCTTCCTTGTACAAGGGCGCCGTACCAAGGGTAGTTAGCAATATCGGCAATAGTGTAGTTCTCACCGCAGAGGAATCGACTCGATGCTAGATGCTTGTCTAGTACATCTAATTGCCGCTTAACCTCCATGGTGAAGCGGTTGATAGGGTATTCGAATTTTTCTGGTGCATAAGCATAGAAGTGACCAAATCCGCCCCCTAAATAAGGTGCACTGCCAACCTGCCAAAATAGCCATGATAAACACACCGCTTTTTCCGCCGGTTCGGTGGGAATAAAACAGGAAAATTTTTCTGCCAGGTAAGTCAGTATTGCGCCTGATTCGAAGACCTGCACAGGCTTATCGCCACTGTTATCAATAAGCGCTGGGATTTTAGAGTTAGGATTTAATGCGGTAAATCCGCTGCCGAATTGTTGACCTTCAGAGATATCGATCAACCAGGCGTCATATTCTGCACCAACATGGCCTGCGGCAAGCAGTTCTTCTAACATTATGGTGACTTTTACGCCGTTTGGAGTCGCTAAAGAATGGAGCTGTATGGGGTGGCTTCCAACCGGCAGCTCTTTTTCGAAAGTGGCACCTGCGATGGGTCGATTGATGTTGGCGAACTTGCCGCCGCTTTGTTTTTCCCAAGTCCATACGTTAGGTGGAGTGTATTCTTTGAGGTCATTCATAAATGGGCCATTCGCTAGGTTTACTGTTGTTGAGTTTACGTTAACGGTAAAACTCAGATTCTGTTATTTAGAAAAGTTCATTGTTCCCGTGTTTTTTACGCTCAATGCTGGTAGCGCTACCTCATCTAAAGTTGGCCTTGGTGATTGCTAAAACAATCAGTGTGATAGCCATTTTGTTAGTCATATCTCTATGATGTAATTGACTTAATCAGTTGCATCTTTGACATAGATTCCCTAACCTGAAGAGACTATGGTCCGAAACTAATGCGTATTTGAAAGGACATCCTTATGCTTAAATTTGCCGTCGCGGTATCTTTGAGTTTTCTTAGCTCTAGCCTTTGGGCAATTGAAGTTGCTTCGATTGTTTCTTGTAAGCCAGAAGGTGATCGTTGGCTGTGTGCGGCTTATCAAAATGACCAGATTCATGTGTTTCGTTCAGACTTTTATCAAACCAAAGTGGAATTCAAAGGCGCTTTAGTGACCGATAAAGCCATGCCGTCACCGGCTACTGCCCCTGTTATGGATGCCCCCATTAACTCAGCGGGCTCTTCTGTGAACTCAACGAGTGCTTCTGTTAGTGCGAGTATAGCGGGTGATGGTTTGCCTGAAGGACGTTATACGGTGCAATTGTTAGCGTGTAATGCCATACAATGCAAAGAACGAATTCAGCGTTTGCAGGGTATTGCTGGTAGCCAAGTGGTTGAACTTAAAGTTCAAGATCGTTTGATGAATGTGTTGATCGTAGGTGGATATCCTAACTATAAAACTGCACAAAAAGCCGCTGCTGATCTTATGACTCGCTATCAAATTGCAGATAAACCTTGGATCCGGACTATCGACTCTTTACGCAAAAATCTTATTCGTAACTAAGCTTACTTCCATCTATATCATTCATCATTTGATGCTTTTTTGCTGAAAAAAAATCATTATCTAGCGATCGTTTTTTACGGGAATATAGCGCCTTTTTTTGGACGCTGAAATATTCTTGTATTTCTTCGCTAATACACTGTATTTAAACGCTTTATGGAGCACGAAAATTGGTAGATAAGACACAAGAGTCTTGGACTACAGATCAATCCGCTGAACTTTATGGTATTCGCTCGTGGGGAGCCGGATACTTTGATGTAGCTGATAACGGTGAAGTGACTGTTACAGCGCCTTTTGCGTCTGGTAGTCAGTCGGTTTCTTTGATGCGGTTGTTGTCGAGTATCCGTGAGCGCGGTGTTCCTCTGCCGATGATATTAAGAATCGAGAATTTATTGGATTCACAAATATCATTATTGAATAACGCTTTTGATCAAGCCATTAAAACACTGGGTTATGGTGGCAAGTATCAAGGCGTGTTCCCGATTAAGGTGAATCAGCAAGCGCAAGTTATTGAAGAGCTAGCACAGTTTGGTGAACGTTACAGTTTGGGGCTTGAAGCGGGTAGTAAAGCAGAGCTTATTATTGCACTGTCGACGCTCAAACCGGATGGCCGATTATTAATTTGTAATGGCTATAAAGACGGTGAGTTCATTGACTTGGCTTTGCGTGCTCAGCGTTTGGGGTTTCACTGTGTTTTCGTGATTGAAACGCCCACTGAATTACCGATCATTATTGAGCGCAGTAACGCCTTGGGTATTCGCCCTAAAATTGGTGTTAGGGTTAAGTTGTCATCCAAAGTCAGTGGTATGTGGAATGCGACTAGTGGTGACCGAAGCATTTTCGGCCTGACCACGAATCAATTAGTTAATGTGATTGATGAACTAAAGCAAGCCGAGATGCTAGATTGCTTAGAGCTTCTGCATTATCACTTGGGCTCCCAGATTCCAAATATTCGAGATATTCGTTCCGGTGTGCTTGAGGCCTGTCGTTATTATGCGGACCTTGTGAATGAGGGCGCAAAAATGGGCTATCTTGATCTTGGTGGCGGACTTGCCGTTGATTACATGGGCTCAAACAGCAGTAACGAACACTCGAAAAACTACTCGTTGGAAGAGTATTGCGCTGACATCGTGGAAGTGGTGATGAGTGTGCTCGACCGCTATGACATCACGCACCCAACGATAGTGACTGAATCGGGTCGTGCCACCGTTGCGTATTCGTCAGTGCTGTTGTTTGACATCCTCGACGTGACTAAATTTGAAGCGGGTGAAATTCCAGAGCCGTTTCCCGAAGACCAGCACGAGTTGATTCTTAATCTGTACGACGTACTCTCTAGTGTTAACCAGAAGAATCTGCAAGAGAGCTATAACGACGCTGTGTATTATCGCGACGAAATTGGCGAGCTATTTAAACGTGGCTCTGTGAGTCTGCGAGACCGCTCGTTGACTGAAAATGTATTTTTGCAAATTCTACAGGCAATTAAGTTAGCACTGGAAACCGAGGAAAAAACCCCACCGGAGCTTGAGGGGTTGAAAGACTATTTGGCGGATATTTATTACGGCAACTTTAGTGTGTTCCAGTCACTACCAGATATTTGGGCGATTGATCAGGTCTTCCCTGTAGTGCCCATTCATCGCCATAACGAAAAACCGACAAGAGAAGCTTTTCTGGCGGATATTACCTGTGACTGTGACGGTAAAATTGACCGGTTTATCGATACTGAAAACGATGACGTTCAATCGACGCTACCGCTTCATCCTTTAGAAGATGATGAAGACTATGTTTTGGGTGTTTTCCTCGTGGGGGCTTACCAAGAAACATTAGGTGATTTGCACAATTTGTTAGGTGATACGGCGGTTGCAAGTGTGCGTATTAATGAAGACGGCAGCTTTGATTTAATCAAGGAGCTAGAAGGCGACAGCATAGCTGATGTACTGAGTTATGTTGAATATCAACCGCAGCTCATTGTAGAAAACTTCCGTCGTACGGCTGAAGACGGCGTGAGACAAGGCAAAATTAGCGCTTCTGAGCGTCGCGAGTTACTCAACACATTCTCAGAAAGTTTACGCGGATACACCTATTACGAAGATTAATCTCAGCGTCTGAGGTTAGGAGAGAAAAATGGCTAAGGTTCTAATTATTGGCGCAGGTGGCGTCGGTTCTGTTATTGTGAATAAGTGCGCTCAGTTGGCGACTGTATTCACCGAGATTGTGTTGGCAAGCCGCACACTCTCTAAGTGTCAGAGTATTGCTAAAGACGTTAAAGAACTCAGTGGTCGTGACATTGAAACACGTGCTGTCGATGCGGATAACGTACCAGAGTTGGTTGCTCTTATTAACGATGTAAAACCGTTTATGGTGATCAATGTTGCATTGCCATATCAAGATTTAACTATTATGGATGCTTGCTTAGCAACAGGTGTTCATTATCTAGATACTGCTAATTATGAGCCTGAAGATACCGCTAAGTTTGAGTACAAGTGGCAATGGGCATATCAAGAAAAGTTTGAAAAAGCAGGTTTGATGGCGCTACTCGGTTCAGGTTTTGATCCAGGTGCTACCAATATGTTTACTGCCTATGCAATTAAGCATTACTTGGATGAAGCGCACTACCTAGATATTGTTGACGTGAATGGCGGAGACCACGGCTACCCGTTTGCGACTAACTTCAATCCAGAGATTAATATTCGTGAAGTGACTGCAGAGTGCCGTCATTGGGAAGAGGGCGAGTTTGTTACTACGCCGGCGATGTCATTAAAAGAAAGCTTTACCTGTCCTGATGGTGTTGGTACTTACAATATTTATCGTATGTACC
This sequence comes from Motiliproteus sp., assembly GCA_048265065.1. Taxonomy (GTDB): domain Bacteria; phylum Pseudomonadota; class Gammaproteobacteria; order Pseudomonadales; family Balneatricaceae; genus Motiliproteus. The sequence continues at coordinate 43,151 of JBLXCH010000009.1, forward strand.
ACGAAGAGCTTGAGTCATTGACCAAGCATTTTCCAACCATCAAGCGAGCACAGTTTTGGATGAGCTTTGGCGATAGCTACCTCAAGCACCTTGAAGTTTTAGGTAATGTTGGTATGACGGGCATTGAACCCATTGAGTTTAATGGCCAGAAAATCGTACCGATTCAGTTTTTGAAAGAACTGCTTCCCGACCCTGCTAGCCTAGGCCCTCGTACCAAAGGGAAAACCTGCATTGGTGCGATTGTAACGGGTATCAAAGACGGCAAGCCTAAGCGTGTTTATGTTTACAACATCTGTGACCATCAGGACTGTTATAAAGAAGTTCGCTCACAAGCCATCTCCTACACCACCGGTGTACCTGCCATGATTGGTGCGAAGATGATGATTGAAGGTAAGTGGATGAAGTCTGGCGTATGGAATATGGAACAAATGGATCCAGATCCATTTATGGCTGACATGAATGATCACGGTTTACCTTGGCACGTGGTTGAAGATGTTGACTATGATCTGGCTTATCAACTTCCTGAAAACGCTTAAGTTAACACTGAGAAAGCTTGTCAATGACTAATTGCGATACCTTTGCAACATTTGATGCTAATGCTGTGCCTTCTCCCTGCTTTGTGATTGATGAAGTTGCTATCGAACGAAATCTAGCCATTCTTGATCGGGTGCAACAGGCCTCAGGGGCGAAGGTGCTTGGCGCACTTAAAGCCTTTTCGTGTTGGTCTTTAGGTGAATTAACGTCTAAATACCTAAGCGGTACTTGCGCTTCGGGTTTGTACGAAGCGCGTTTAGGGCATGAACATTATCGTGGCGCCGTTGGGGATGGTGAGGTGCATGTCTTCTCTGCCGCTTATAACGAAGCGGATTTGAAAGAGATTCTGACGATCGCTGATCATGTAGTGTTCAATTCTTTCTCCCAATGGTATCGCTTTAAACCAATGGCCTTAGCTGCTCAAAAAAAACGGCCGCAGCTTGCTTTTGGCTTACGGGTGAATCCGGAGCATTCTGAAGGCGATGTGCCGATTTATGACCCCTGTGCGCCAGGCTCTCGTTTAGGCATTCCGGTATCGCAATTTGCTGGACAGGACCTTAGTGGTATTTCTGGTCTGCATTTCCATACGCTGTGTGAACAAGGCTATGAACCCTTAGCGAGGACCGTCGTTGCTTTTGAAGCTGGTTTTTCTAATATCATCGGTCAGATGGAGTGGATTAATTTTGGTGGCGGCCATCATATCACTGATCCTCAGTATGACGTTGATGGTTTGATTCGTCTGATTGATTCCTTTAGCCACAAGCATCAGGTTCAAGTTTACCTTGAGCCGGGTGAAGCCATGGCGATTCGCAGCGGGATTCTGGTTACAGAGGTATTAGACGTGTTTCAGACCGATCGTCCGCAAGCCATTCTTGATACATCGGCTACCTGCCATATGCCTGATACACTAGAGATGCCCTATCGTGCGGATATCTTTGCGGCCGGAGAGGCTCATGAGAAGGCATTTACTTACCGTTTAGGTGGTATGACTTGCTTGGCAGGAGACGTTATCGGGGACTACAGCTTTGAACAGCCGTTAGCGGTTGGTCAGCGAATTATCTTTGATGATATGGCGCATTACACCATGGTTAAAACCAGCACATTCAATGGTATTGCGCTACCTAGTATCGCTTTATGGAATTCTCTGACGAATGAAGTGAAACTGATAAAATCATTTAGTTACGCGGATTTTAAGGCAAGACTTTCTTGATTGTAACGTTCCACAAAATCACAAAATTGCGCTAAAGGCATCGGCTTGGCGTAATAATAACCCTGTACGTATTTCACGCCTAATTCCTGCAGAACAGGAATCTGTTCTGCTTCTTCTATACCTTCTGCCACAGTTTGTGCATTAACGGCTTTGGCAATGTTTATGATTTCAGGAATCAGTGATGAGCGGATGGATGTGGTGTCAATTGCATGAACAAAGCTCCGGTCTATTTTTAAGTATTCGGGCGCAAAGTCCTTTACCGAACCTAAGTTAGAATAACCTGTACCAAAATCATCGATAGATACCGTTACACCTAGCGACCTTATAAAGTCGATCTGCTTAATCAAAGCACCTTGAAAATCTTGTTCCAACACTTCCAAATTAAGCTCGAAACTGTATTCTCCACTCGCCAAAAACGTTTGAATGATGTCCTTCGCACGCCCGTTGCTGATGGTCTCAGGGAAAAAGTTAACCCCGAGTTTTTGGATACATGGCGGTAGAGGTTGTTGACTCAACTCCAACACCAG
>JBLXCH010000009.1:45521-58952 GCA_048265065.1 Motiliproteus sp.
ATGGTCTCAGGGAAAAAGTTAACCCCGAGTTTTTGGATACATGGCGGTAGAGGTTGTTGACTCAACTCCAACACCAGCGAGTCAGCGACAGCCTGATCGAGGGCTCCTTGTAGGTTTTGATTGATGACTTCAGAGAAAAAGCTGTCTGGGAAAAGTAATGTTCCGTTGTCATCGATACGCATCAGCGCCTCTGCACCGATAACTTTATCGGTTGTAAGGTCAATAATGGGTTGATAGTAGCAGCGGATATACTCAGGGCTTAACAATTCGCCGATGCGATAACCGATTTTTTCCCATGCTGAAAAACGTTCGATAAGGAATCGGTAAATCAATAAACCCATAAATAGATACAGAAGACTAAGCAACCAAAGTGTCTGCTGATCGGCGACAAATTTATCAAATAAATTGATGCTCGACAGGAAATAGAAGGTGTTTTCCCCTACGGGTGCGTGGGTCAAAACAACATCAAACGTCAGCGGATCAAAGTGTAGGTGGTTTTGTGTGCTCTCAAAATCAGCGGTGTGGATTTCTTGAAACAGCTTTTGGCGAGTGGAGTAGGGCACACTAGCATTTTCAACAACAGTGATGAGCTCTCCAGTGTTGTCTCTAACGCGTAATAATCCGATATTGCCCTGAATGGTCTTGCTGAATGCGCCGGGCTTAATGACGACATTGAAAACACCATGATAAACCAATAACGCTTCGACACGGTTTTCTCCAATCAATACAGGGTGTTGGAAAATATAACCGAATGGCTCGTTGTTATGCGTCAGGGTTGTATCAAGCGAAGCGGATCTATATGGCGTCTCAAGGATACCGAGAAAAGAGGAGCAAGCTAGTTGGCCTTTATCGTTGTGTATGCCGATGTCGCCGATAGTGTTTGTTTTGAATTGTATTCTTCTTAGAGTGGCTAAGTTGTCAGCTGTACAATCAGGTGAGATGCTTTTTTCAGCGGTTAACAATGTATTGACTGCTTCGTTGATGATTACTTGGCCTTCTTCAACTGCTAATTCGCTGGTATGAATTAGCTTGTTGATTTCATTGTTTGCCAGCACTAAAAGCGTTAAACCAATGAATGCAACGAAGATAACAAGAGAAAGTAACCATGCATAGATAGAGGTGTTGTTTGCTACAGACCTTTGAAGAGAATTCATTTTCTCAGCCTCAATAAAATCCCTAGGCTCAAGTTACTACGTCGTCATCATAATACAAGCGTTCAGCATCAATTAGGTGACGAATGTGTGATGTTTATTTTCAATACTGGGTTAAAATAATAGTTTCACTTAACTAGTTAGAATGCAGATGGAAACTTTTGATCAAACAGTGGCTGAAGATTATCCAATCTTCCTCGGCTCAGAAATTCGCCAACCGCAGCCTGATGCGGCATTTTTTCACATCATTCCGGTGCCTTATGAGGAAAGTGTTTCTTATGGTGGTGGAACGGCACAAGGTCCATCATCAATATTAAAAGCATCATGGCAGCTCGAAGTGTGGGACGGCAAAAGCCAACCTTGTGAACTGGGCATATACACACATCCTCCTGTAGACACTGCAACCTCTGCGGAGGTCATTATTGAGAACATTGCCGAAGTCACAAAAAGCGTTTTGGCGTTAGGTAAAATGCCGGTTGCCTTAGGCGGTGAGCACACTGTTACTTACGGCGTGATTAAAGGCTATCTCGATGCGGGAATCAACGATTTTGGTGTGGTGCAAATTGATGCACATGCAGACCTTCGTGAAGCCTATGAGGGCAATCCCTATAGTCATGCGAGCTGTATGAAACGAGTGGTTGACGAAGGCATCCCGCTGTATCAGCTAGGTATCCGGGCTTTTTGCCCAGAAGAAATTGAAATACGCAAGAAGCATGGCGTTTCCTATCGAGATGCAGATGACCTTGTGCCGAATAATGTCCAATCAATTACGCTACCAGACGGCTTTCCAAACAACGTGTTTTTCACCGTTGATATCGATGGCTTAGACCCGACCGTTTTCCCTTCCACAGGAACACCAGTACCTGGTGGTTTAGGTTGGTATCAAACACTAAATCTATTTGAGTCCGTGGCGAAACAGCGAAACATTATTGGTTTTGATCTTATGGAGCATGCGCCTATTCCTGGATTCCATGCGTATGATTTTGCGGCATCTATGCTGGTATATAAATTAATGGGTATTGTCGAGCGCCACCGGTAATGGCTGATGATCGCGATGACGTTTTCTGGATGAAACACGCCATATCACTTGCTGAAAAGGCAGAAGCCTTGGGCGAAGTGCCTGTTGGTGCTGTGATTGTTAAAGAGAATGAGATACTTGCTGAAGGTTTTAATCAACCGATATCAAGCAATGATCCGACGGCTCATGCCGAGATAGTTGCGTTACGTCAAGCCGCGCAACAAATTGATAATTATCGAGTGGTTGATGCCACGCTCTATGTGACTTTAGAGCCATGTACGATGTGCGTAGGCGCATTAACCCACGGTCGAATTGCTCGCGTTGTGTATGGCACTCATGAGCCAAAAGCTGGTGCGATTGAAAGTGCTGTGACCTTGGTTAACGCGCCTTGGCTTAATCATCATATTGAGGTGAGTGGTGGCGTTTTAGCTGAGGAGTGCAGTGAGCAGTTGAGTCGCTTTTTTCAAGCACGCCGCGCTGAGAAAAAACGTCAACCAGCCAGTTAATTGATGCTTATCGAACTTCGTTCTATCGGTTAGCGTTGAGCTTCCCGACGAGCTTCTTTATAACGTTTCAGGAAGCAGCTCAGTGGCAGGGGTTGCTTGTTCGATTAGTTCTCGTGTTTCCTCCTCATCTTGTGCAATTTGCACGGCTTGTAGGCGAGCCTCTAACTCCAGCTGTTCTAAGTACTTGCGAATATTTCGAACATAAATCACAGGCTCATGGCCGCGGGCGTAACCGTGTTTAACGGTTTTGTACCACTTAGCTTGGCTGAGTAAAGGTAAGAACTCAGCAACATCATCCCACTTGTCTGGGTTCTTGCCAGCGCGCTGAGTAAGTATTCGTGCATCCTCTAAATGGCCTCGGCCTACATTGTAGATGGCTAAGCCAAACCAGGTTCTGTCTGGCTCTGTAATTCGCTCAGGAATCCGGCTTTTCTGGCGTTGGAAATAGTGAGCACCGCCAAAGATGCTTTGTTTGGCATCCGTGCGATCTTCAACTTCCATTTCTTTGGCTGTGTGACGGGTCAACATCATTAGGCCTCTGACGCCGGTAGGTGAGACTGCTTTAGGATTCCAATGAGATTCTTGATAGCCCATGGCTGCGAGTAATTGCCAGTTGATACCAGTTTCTTTGGCGGCTTCCATAAAATAGTCTTGGTATTTCGGTAAGCGATCTTCCAAGTGACGCCTGAAGGTTAGAGTGTCTACAAGGTTGAGGCTTTGCTGGGGCGAAAAGTATTCCTCATTGAGTGCGGCTAGCGCATCTTGTGTTTCGGATAAGGCTAAAAATTCATTGATAGCATCGATTAAGCTGGAGTCTTTTCTGTGTCGAGTCATCCACGCAATATTGAGCTTTTGTGGCAATGTAAAAGCAACGCGTAAACGAGGGAAGTAGCTTTGGTTGGCGTTAAACGTATCAGTATCTACTAACGTATACGTCAGGGTTTCTTGGTGAACGTTTTCTAATAAGTCGGTGACATTTTCGTATTCAGAAGCAACCCATTTTTTTTTCTCAGGGTCCGCGTTTGCCATAATGTCAGCGTAGCCACTGTTGGCGGGAACTCGAATGTCTCCGGTGATTGCTTCGAGACTTTTTGCGGGTTTAAAACCTCGTTTTTGCAAATAAACGACATAGACTTCTCGACTGGCATAAGGGGTAGAGAAATCAAAATTCTTTTTTCTACTTGCTGTTTCTGCAAGCCCCGCAGCAGCAAAATGAGCATTATTTAGGCGTAACGATTCGAGCACTTGATAATTATCTGTAGCGGGAATGGTTTCTAGTTCGACACCTAAATAAGCACTGAATAACTTGATCAGCTCGTACTCAAACCCTCCTGGCTGACCATCTTCAACATAGTAGTTTGATGGGCTAAAGCGGGTGCTTACAACGATTTTTCCTGATTCGATGATAGATTCAAGGTAGCTTTGGCGAGGGTAGCTTTGGTAAATAATGAAGCCACAAATAATGACGGTAAGTACCAAGAAAGCACGATGCTTCAGCTGTAAAGCCAGTGCGCCGCGTTGATCTCTTGCTATTTGCTGTTGTTCTGCCATTAATTAACCTTTCAGGCGTAGTAACAAAGGACGGTTTCCAGTATTATTTCGCCTTCAAAAAATCTGCTTATCCGCTTGTATCGGACTGCATCTGAGAGGCTTAATCCCACATGCTAATCCTCCGTGGCGCTCCCGCCCTGTCGTTATTCCGTCGTCAAAAATTGCTCTCTTCGCTGCAAGCGAAGGTGCCAGAAGTCAGCGGAGTATATGCTGAGTATACCCATTTTGCTGAACTAAATTCTGTCCTATCCGATGATGCAGGTCAGGTTCTTGAAACAATTTTACGCTATGGCCCTAAGGCTGATATTGAGCCTGCTGAGGGCCGTTTGATCCTTGTTGTTCCTCGTCCTGGAACTATTTCTCCATGGTCAAGTAAAGCCACTGATATCGCACAAAACTGTGGTTTGACCGCAGTAAAGCGACTAGAGCGCGGCATTGCGTACTACATAAAGGCAGAAAGCCTGTCGGCAGAGCAGGTGGCTACACTGACCGAGCTGCTTTATGACCGCATGACCGAGGCAGCGTTCGATACGTTGGACAGTGCCAGCGTTTTGTTTGAACACACAGAGCCTAAACCGGCGACTTCCGTGGATATTTTGACCGGTGGTCGGGCAGCTTTGGCTGTTGCGAATACAGAACTAGGCTTGGCTTTGGCTGATGACGAGATGGATTATCTTGTTGAAAGCTTTACTGCGCTTGGGCGCAACCCAGTTGATGTCGAGCTCATGATGTTTGCGCAAGCGAACTCGGAACATTGCCGTCACAAAATCTTTAATGCGTCGTGGGATATTGATGGTGAAGCGCAAGACAAATCATTGTTCCAGATGATTAAAAATACCAATGAGCTAGGTGGTGAGAATGTACTGTCTGCTTATGTGGATAATGCAGCCGTTATTGCCGGTTCAACAGCAGGCCGTTTTTACCCGAATCCTGACACTAAATCTTACGGCTATCATCAAGAGCCAATTCATATCTTGATGAAAGTCGAAACCCATAACCACCCGACTGCCATTGCGCCATACCCTGGTGCAGCTACTGGTTCTGGTGGTGAAATACGTGATGAAGGCGCCACCGGTCGAGGCTCTAAGCCAAAAGCAGGCTTAACGGGTTATTCCGTTTCTGATTTGAAAATCCCCGGTTTTGAACAGCCGTGGGAGTCACAATACGGTAAACCTGACCGCATTGTTTCTGCATTAGACATTATGATTGAAGGACCTATTGGTGGTGCTTCGTTCAATAATGAATTTGGTCGTCCTGCTCTTAACGGTTACTTCCGCACTTATGAACAAGCGGTTGATGGTGAAGTCCGTGGTTACCATAAGCCGATTATGATTGCTGGTGGTTTGGGTAACATCAAAGAAGATCATGTCGAGAAGGGCGAAATCCCAGTCGGTGCAAAGTTGATCTGCCTTGGTGGGCCAGCCATGTTGATTGGTCTAGGCGGTGGTGCAGCATCATCAATGTCATCAGGCTCTAGCTCCGCGGATCTTGATTTTGCGTCAGTACAGCGGGAAAACCCCGAACTTGAACGTCGCTGTCAGGAAGTGATTGACCAATGTTGGCAGCTGGATGACCATAACCCTGTCGCGTTTATTCATGACGTTGGTGCGGGTGGGCTCTCCAATGCTTTTCCTGAATTGGTCAAAGACGGTGGCCGTGGTGGTGATTTCGAACTTCGTAACGTCAACAATGACGAGCCAGGTATGTCGCCGTTAGAGATTTGGTGTAACGAAGCGCAAGAGCGTTATGTGCTTGCTGTCACGCCTGAGAATATGCCTGTGTTTGAGGCGATTTGTCAGCGTGAACGTTGCCCTTATGCGGTAGTAGGGGATGCAACTGAAGAGCATCACCTTCGTGTCGGTGATACTTATTTTGAAAATAATCCAGTCGATTTGCCGATGAGTGTGTTGTTTGGCAAGCCGCCGAAAATGCATCGCTCGGTGCAGTCAGCGTCTCTCACGGTCAAAGATTTTGATCTTTCTTCGATTGCTTTAGATGAGGCTGTAGAGCGCGTACTGAGTTTACCTGCTGTTGCAAGTAAAAGTTTCTTAATCACTATAGGCGACCGTTCTATCACGGGTATGGTTGCCCGTGACCAAATGGTGGGTCCATGGCAAGTGCCAGTGGCTGATTGTGCAGTGACAACCGCGTCATTTGATACTTATGCGGGTGAAGCGATGGCGATGGGTGAACGTACCCCGTTGGCTATTGTGAATGGTCCGGCTTCTGGCCGAATGGCCATTGGCGAAACGCTGACTAACTTGGCGAGCGCTCCGATTGCTGCGATTGAGGATATTAAGCTTTCTGCCAACTGGATGTGTGCTGCCGGTGCCGAAGGTGAAGATAAAATACTGTATGAGACCGTTAAAGCCGTCGGCGAAGAACTCTGTCCGGCGTTAGGTCTAACTATTCCGGTCGGCAAAGACTCCATGTCAATGCGGACTTTATGGAACGAAGATGAAACGCAAAAATCCGTGACAGCGCCAATGTCATTGATTATCTCTGGTTTTGCACCGGTGACTGATGCTCGTAAGAGTTTGACGCCTCAATTACGCACCGACCAGGGTGAAACTGATTTATTGTTGATCGACTTAGGTGCTGGCAAAAACCGTCTAGGCTTCTCTGCTTTAGCACAGGTGTATCAACAAGAAGGTGCCGAGGTTCCTGATGTAGATGATGCCGACATGTTGAAGGTGTTTTTTGCGGCGGTTCAGGCGCTGAATGAGCAAGATTTGATTCTAGCCTACCACGACCGTTCTGACGGTGGCTTAATGACGACGATCGCAGAAATGAGCTTCGCTGGGCACGTTGGAGTTGACCTTGATATCGACCTATTAGCAGCAGCCGATGCTGAAATTTTACCAGCACTTTTTGCTGAAGAGTTGGGTGCGGTAATTCAGGTGCGCCGTAGCGATACGGAGCAACTGCTTGTTGAACTTAATGCTGCAGGTTTAGGTGACGTTGCTTACGTTATTGGTTCATTAAATGAAACTGATGAGGTACGAATCTTACATAGTGGGGATGCCTTCTATAGTAAACCGCGTGTTGATTTACAGCGCTGCTGGGCTGAAACAAGTTACCAAATTCAAGCGCTAAGAGATAATGAAGAGTGTGCAAAGGAAGAGTTTGATCGCTTATTGGACGCTAATGATCCTGGATTACATGCGTCGCTAACCTTCGATATTAATGAAGATGTTGCTGCGCCTTACTTATCGCACAATAATCGGCCTAAAATTGCGATTCTTCGAGAGCAAGGTGTGAACGGTCAGATCGAAATGGCAGCCGCTTTCGACCGCGCCGGGTTTGATGCAGTTGACGTTCATATGAGTGATATTGGTGCTGGTCGAGTATCGCTGTCTGATTTCCGTGGTTTTGTTGCCTGTGGCGGCTTTTCCTACGGTGACGTTTTGGGTGCCGGAGAAGGGTGGGCTAAGTCCATTCTTTTCAATGATAATGTTAGAGCACAGTTTGAAGCCTTCTTTAACCGAACTGACACTTTTGCGTTAGGTGTGTGTAACGGTTGTCAGATGATGTCGAACTTGCATGAAATTATCCCAGGTGCTCAGCACTGGCCGCACTTTGTGCGGAATATTTCTGAACAATTCGAAGCACGGGTCTCGATGGTAGAAGTGCAAGAGAGTCCGTCTATTTTCTTTAGCGGAATGCAAGGCTCGGTCATGCCTATTGCTGTAGCTCATGGTGAAGGCCGTGCTGAGTTTTCCGGCGCTACTAGCCAAGCAGCAGTGGAAGACGGTTCATTGGTTGCACTGCGTTATGTGGATAATCATGGGAAAGTAGCTGACAAATATCCAGCAAACCCCAATGGTACGCCAGCAGGTATTACTGGTCTAACAACTGCGGATGGCCGATTTACTATCATGATGCCTCACCCAGAGCGTGTGTTTCGCGCTGTGCAAAATTCTTGGGCACCTGATGAGTGGGCTGAAGATGGTGCGTGGATGCGGATGTTCCGTAACGCAAGGGCGTGGGTTAAATAGTAAAAACAGCGAGCTGAGCAGGTTTCTTGACTTAAATCCTATTGCTTTGTCATCCATTTGAGATAGTCTGTATTGATGTTTATGGGACAAGCCACTTAAGGATTTTTTATGTCGGTCAAAGAGACACCTGCTTGGCAGCAGCTTCAAGACCACTATGCAAAAGAAATAGAAAACCACTCGCTACAAACGCTCTTTAAACAAGACAAGGGCCGTTTTGAACGATTCTCCTGTGCTGATGGAGACTTCTTATACGATTATTCAAAACACCGAATAACTGACAACTCGCTCAACCTACTTTTTAATTTATTGGATCAGCAAGATTTAAAAGGCTGGATCCAACGCATGTTCTCTGGCGAGGTGGTTAATACCTCTGAGGGACGAGCTGCACTTCATACCGCTTTACGCGCTCCAGCCACCATTGAAACAGAAGTTGATGGTGAGAAAGTGGCTTCTGGTGTTCATCAAAGCCTCGATAAAATGGAAGCAGTAGTTAAGCGCATTCATTCAGGGCAATGGCGTGGCTTTAGTGGTAAACCAATCACAGATATTGTCAATCTTGGCGTTGGTGGTTCTGACTTAGGGCCATTAATGGCCTGTCATGCTTTAGAAGAATTCCGCTGTCCTGAAGCTGAACCTCTAACGCTACACTTTGCCTCTTCAATTGATGGCAGTCAGCTCGCTGAAATGCTGCATCAGTTGAACCAAGAAACGACCCTTTTTATCCTCTCCTCTAAATCTTTTACAACCATTGATACCCTTTCAAATGCAGAAGCCGCTAAACGTTGGCTGGCAGAGAAAGTGGATTCAGAAGAGGTGGTGTTGAGTCGTCACTTTATCGGCTGCTCGGCAAGCCCTGCAAAAATGTCTGAAATTGGCTTGCCGGAAGACAACCAATTATTGTTTTGGGAATGGGTGGGCGGTCGTTATTCGTTGTGGTCTGTCATTGGGCTACCTATTGCGCTGCTTTTAGGTATGGATGGCTTTCGTCAGTTTCTGGCGGGTGCCAATGCAATGGATGAGCATTTCCAGAACAAAGATTACGAGGAGAATATTCCTGTTCTTATGGCGTTAATGGGGGCCTGGTCATCGAACTTTTTAGGCGTAAAAGGCCATGCGGTACTGCCTTATGATGGGCGCTTAAAATACTTACCGGATTATCTCAGCCAGTTAGAAATGGAGAGTAACGGTAAATCTGTCAACCGTTCAGGTGAGCGGGTTGATTATGATACATGTCCCATTTTGTGGGGTGAAGTTGGCCCTAACGCTCAGCATGCTTTCTATCAATTGCTGCACCAAGGAACACAGCCGGTGAGCTGCGATTTTATCGCTCCTGTTAATCGCTATGATAATGCGCAGGTTGATGACTCAACTAAGGAGCAGCTCAAAGCTCAACAACTGCTTAATTTGGCGAACTGTTTAGCTCAGTCTCGGGTATTAATGTTAGGTGATGAGGCGCTTTCGGCAGAAGAGCTGGAAGGCAAATCTAATGACCAGCGTTATGAAGGTAATCAGGTTTCATCAACATTGATGATGAACGAATTGACGCCATTTAACTTAGGTATGCTCATTGCAGCTTATGAACATAAGGTTTTTGTGCAAGCGGTGATTTGGGAAATTAACCCGTTCGATCAATGGGGTGTTGAACTCGGCAAGAAAATTGCCCGAGAAACATACTCAGCGCTAAGGTCCCCTGATTATGTTTTCGATGATGAATCGACCCAAGGCATTCTCAATCACATTCGTGCTAAGCAGGTATAGGAAAATACAGTGAAAGTTTCAGTATATGGATGCAGCTTAACCGGTTTAGTCACATCATGGGCACTGGCGGATGTTGGTAACGAAGTGGTTGCTGTACCTTTTCGCCCAGAAATAGAAGAGCTTCGTAATGGGATTGTTAACTCTGAAGAGCCAGGCTTAGGAGAGAAAATCAGAACTCAGCTTGGCGCGGGTAGATTACAGTTTGCCGATAACCCTGAACTAGGTTTCGGTCATGGTCAGGTTCATTTCTTAGCGTTGGCGTCTGATCAGTATGAGTTGGCCAAAGAAATTCTCAAAGGGTTGGCAGAATATTCAAAAGGCCCCTTGATCGTAGTTAATCAAAGCACATTTCCTGTAGGTAGCGCGGAGCGGCTGCAAACTTATATGGAGGATATCCAGCGTGAGCAAGGTCGAGCACCGGATATTCATTGCATTGCTTTACCTAGCTTTTTGCAAGAAGGTGCTGCCATTGCTAATTTTACTCGGCCCGGGCGCATTATCATTGGCTCAGACGACTCGTTTGGTTTGAGACAGGTTGTTGAATTGCTGCGGCCATTCAATCGCAACCGTGATCAGCTAATGATGATGACGACAAAGGCAGCAGAGTTTACTAAGTATGCTATCAACGGCATGTTGGCTACCAAGCTTAGCTACATGAACGAAATGGCTAATCTAGCGGATCAATTGCAAGTTGATATTGAACAAGTACGGCAAGGTGTCGGCTCTGATCCACGTATTGGTTATGACTACATTTATCCTGGCTGCGGCTTTGGTGGGATGACCTTTTCTGAAGATGTTATTCAGCTAGCGACCACCGTTGAGCAGCAGGTTGAAGAGTCTCACTTGCTTAAAACCGTGCTAGAAACTAATGAGCAGCAGAAAGAAGTTCTCTTCAGAAAATTTTGGCGGTATTGCAAAACCAACGTTAAAGATAAAACAGTGGCAATTTGGGGTGCGTCGTTCAAGCCAAATACAGATAGCGTCGACAACGCACCGAGTTTGCAAATGATTGAAACATTGTTGGCGCAAAGTGTGAAAGTTCAGGTTTATGACCCTAAAGCATTAGAGCGCCTGAAGGCACATTTTGGTGATCAAGAGAATATTAGTTATTGTGGATCGGCCTATGAGGCCGCACAAAACGCTGATGCATTAATGATTCTTACGGAATGGAAAGAATTTTGGAGCCCAGACTTTGACCGCTTAGGTCAGTTACTCAATAATCGTTTGATCTTTGATGGTAGAAATTTGTATGACCCGTCTTATATGAAAACGTTAGGCTTCACCTACTATGGTGTTGGTCGCTCCAGTGAATACCAAGCTTAATAGTCGTACCAACTATTTAAACGAATAAGAGGAAAACATGAGTCAAAGTAAAATTACCACCTGCGTTTTTCCTGTTGCAGGCTTCGGCAGCCGTTTTTTACCTGCAACCAAAGCGATCCCAAAAGAGATGCTTCCTGTCGTAGATAAGCCGTTGATCCAATACGGTGTTGAGGAAGCTGTTTCAGCCGGCCTTACGCAAGTCTGCTTCATTAATGGTCGACATAAGTACGCCATTGAAAATCACTTTGATCATAATGTTGAGTTAGAAAATTCAGTTGCAGGCAGTAGTAAAGAGGCTTTGCTTGCTGATGTGAATCGTCTAATGGATGACTGTCAGTTTACTTCTATCCGTCAGCTTGAAGCTAACGGCTTAGGGCATGCGATTGGCTGCTCCGCCCCAGTAGTGGGTGATGCACCGTTTGCTGTTATTTTGCCGGATGACTTATGTATCAACCTCAACGGTACGAGTGTCTTGCAGCAAATGGTTGAGTTGTATGAAAAGTATCAATGCAGCATTGTTGCGATTGAAGAAGTGCCAGAAGATCAAGTCTACAAATATGGTGTGATTGAAGGGGTTGAGGAAGAAGAAGGCGTCTACCGCTTAAGTAATATGGTCGAAAAACCACCGGTCGAAGAAGCACCAAGCAATTTAGCCATTATCGGTCGTTATGTGTTAACTCCGGATGTCTTTAAATTGATTCAAGAGACAGAGCCAGGTGCCAACGGTGAGATACAAATTACTGATGCACTAATGAAACAGGCAGCCAAGGGCAAGGTGATTGGTTATAAGTTTAAAGGCCAGCGTTTTGATTGTGGTAGTGTGCCAGGCTACGTTGCGGCTACTAACTTCTGTTTTGCTAATTTATATAATGCGTAATAGCATTGTCGACAGTTTTAACTATCGCTAGTTGTAAAAAAAGGGGCTAATTAGCCCCTTTTTTTATACCTGTCTTTTGCTATTTCGTGAGCGTTAAATGGCTATGGCAGTACTTTTTTGTAAGGTTTAACGACAACCTTGGCATAAACATCGGCGGCAATATAAGGGTCTGCATCAGCCCATGTTTGTGCGTCTTCTAGTGATGGAAACTCTGCAATCACTAAACTGCCTGTGAAACCTGCAGGGCCTGGGTCTTCACTATCAATGGCTGGGTGTGGCCCTGCGACTAATAAGCGACCTTCGTCTTTCAAGGCATTGAGTCGAGCTAAGTGATCAGGGCGTGCAGCAAGGCGTTGCTCTAGGCTGTTTGGTTTATCTTCACTAATAATTGCGTAATACATAAACTTTTCTCTATGAAGTTAAGATTCTTCTGATTCTTTGGTTTTTTCTGCTGCAGGTTCCTGCATATGGCGACTTAAGTAAATGCCTTGAAGTACGACAAAAACCAGTGTGAGTCCAAGCATGCCAAATAGTTTGAAATTCACCCAAGCTTCTTCGCTCATGGTGAAGGCTACAAACAGGTTCAAAACACCCATGGCGATAAAAAAGCCGATCCATGCCCAGCTAAGGCGAATCCAAATTGGTTGAGCAAGCTCAATGCTGGACGCTAACATTCTTTGTACGATAGGTTTATCGCCGATGAAATGGCTGCCGAGAAAGGCCGCGGCAAACAACCAATTTACAACGGTAGGTTTCCATTGAATAAAGGCTTTATCTTGGAACAAGATTGTCGCGCCGCCGAGTAATACAACAAGCACAAGCGTGACTAACTGCATGTTTTCTATTTTGTGGGTTTTGAACCATGTGTAAGCCATTTGGATGGCTGTGGCCGGAATTAATACTGCGGTCGCAATAATGATATCGTTAGTGTATTTGTAAACAGCAAAGAAAATAATGATTGGTAGAAAATCTAAAAGCAGTTTCATAGTTGCAGCCAATTGTTTAGTCTGTCAGCCGCAGGTAGGCGGCTCGGATCGCTAAGTGTATAGGATTCTATAGAATGATTGAAACCCACAGTAAAGGCTTATTTAACTGAATGGCAAAGGTCGATTTACATACTCACACGCTTTCATCAGACGGTAGTTTGACACCAACTGAGTTGGTTGAACGAGCGTATGAAAAAGGTGTGCGCTGTTTAGCGGTAACTGACCACGATACGTGCTCAGGGTTGGATGAAGCGCGTATTGCT
>JBLXCH010000010.1:0-8523 GCA_048265065.1 Motiliproteus sp.
GGAAAATCAACGACCATTCGCTGTATTAACCGCCTTGAAGAGTTCCAACGTGGCTCTTTAGTGGTCAATGGCGTTGAGATGATTGAAGACGTGAAGAATATCGAAGCCATTCGTCGTGAAGTTGGCATGGTGTTCCAGCACTTCAACCTATTTCCACATCTCACCATCCTAGAGAACCTCACGCTCGGGCCTATTTGGGTACAGAAAAAACCCAAGGCTGAAGCTGAAGAAACCGCGATGATGTATCTTGAGCGGGTTAAAATCCCTGATCAAGCGAACAAATATCCAGGCCAACTTTCTGGTGGTCAGCAACAACGTGTAGCGATTGCTCGTTCATTATGTATGAACCCTAAGATCATGTTGTTTGATGAGCCAACCTCAGCTCTTGATCCAGAAATGATCAAGGAGGTACTGGATGTAATGGTCGAGCTGGCGGAAGAAGGCATGACGATGCTTTGCGTAACTCACGAAATGGGCTTTGCCAAGAAAGTTGCCGATCGCGTGATATTTATGGACGCTGGGCAAATTGTCGAAGAGAACGAACCTCATGAGTTCTTCAATAATCCGCAAAACGAGCGAACTCAAGAATTCTTGAGCCAAATTTTACAACACTAAATCTCTTTCAGCGGATTCTCTGCGCTGTAATTAGGTTGCAAAATATCGCAGTAATTATAGGGTTACACTTATAATTACTGCTTTTTTATTTATGGATGCTCAACCCATTAACACTCAAACCAAGAAACACTCTGCACTGGAAGTTTTCAAAACTTTTCTCATTTTAGGGTTCACTTCATTTGGTGGGCCTGCCGCGCATATCGGCTTTTTCCGTCAAGCGTTTGTTGTAGAAAAAAAATGGTTTAGCGAACAACAGTTCTCTCAGCTCCTCGCTCTTTGTCAGTTTGTTCCGGGGCCCGCCAGTAGTCAGCTAGGTATGTTATTAGGATTGTTCCGAGCAGGCTGGGCTGGTGCAGCTGCAGCATTCTTTGCTTTCACCTTGCCTTCAGCGGTGTTCCTTTTTGGGCTAGCCACCGTTCTTCCCCACCTAGACTCGACCTATGCCGATCCGGTCATACATGGTTTGAAACTGATCGCTGTTGCGGTGGTTGCTCATGCTGTCTGGGGTATGGCGAAACAGTTTTGTACCAGTTGGTGGCATCAATTAATCGCAATAATCAGTTTAATAGTAATGCTGTTTTCAGCTCATGCGAGCATGCAATTAATAATTATCGCGGTTGCAGCAAGTATCGGTTTTTTCCTACCTAGCTTCGCACCTAAAAACGACTTTAAACCACTGACAGCCCCTTATTCGACCGGTTTAGGGGTCATTTTCTTAATCGTTTTTGCAGCACTTTTAGCTATCACCTTAAGCGTATCAATTAACCCTCAATGGGACATTCTTGCAGGGGTTTACCAAGCCGGCGCATTAGTGTTTGGGGGTGGTCATGTCGTTTTACCTTTACTCGATGATGTATTGGTGACTCCAGGCTGGGTTACTGCTGATGAATTCATGGCAGGTTATGGAGCAACGCAGAGTGTTCCCGGCCCCCTATTCACTGTAACTGCCTATTTAGGCGCGCTTTTGCCTGACGGAATGGGTGGTATGCAAGGAGCGGTCTTATGCCTGCTAGCACTCTTCATTCCCGGGTTTCTATTGGTTCTTGGCGTAATACCTATCTGGACGGGCTTGATGAAAAAGCGCCGCGCTAGTCAAATCGTGGGGAGTGTTAACGCTGCTGTTGTTGGCCTTTTAGCGGCAGCGCTGTATGACCCGATTATCGTCAGCGGTATTACAGTTTGGACCGACATCGTTATAGTGCTCATTAGCCTAATTATGTTATTTAGAAAATTCTCTGTACTTTGGGTAATCCTTTGGAGCCTAGTCAGCGTATTACTAATAACGTTCCTCTAGGGCCTGATAACGATTTCAGATAACCAACAGCTCTAAGACTGAACGCCTATAAACGCATTAAAACAGCGGATATTGCGGCGATGACGAACCTACAACTGCGGATTTTCACCCTGCTGAAAGCGGCTTTGCTGCTTATGCTGCCAATTACCTTACCAGCTGAGAGCCTCTTCGGTGTCGATTTGGACCCTAAAAAGCATGCAATCCTAATGCGACATGCGGTTGCCCCAGGAATGGGAGACCCGCAAAATTTTGATCTGAAAGATTGTCGCACGCAGCGCAACCTATCCTCAGAGGGACGAGAGCAAGCAAGAAAAATTGGCCGCTATCTGAAAAACACCGCCTATCACTTTGAAGTTTACTCCAGCCAATGGTGCCGCTGCTTAGACACAGCACGTGAACTCAAGCTCAGTGCCGTTAATCCTTTAGCGCAACTAAACTCGTTTTTTCGTCACGGGGATAAAGATGACCACCAAACCAACGCGACATTAGCATGGTTAAAGCTCCACCCGTTTAAAGGTATGCCGGTACTGGTTACCCATCAAGTCAACATTACTGCGCTAACAGGTGTTTTCCCAACCTCTGGTGAAATGATCCTCGTGGATAGAACCACAAAGACCCTCACCGTGATCGAGCGAAAATTAATTGATTTTTAACAACGACTTTAATGTCACTATCAAAGCTTCGCATTCTGACTGAGTACCGACTGTCATGCGTAAATAGTCACCAATAACTGGCTTATTGAAATACCGAACCAAAATCCCCGCTTCTCTCAACCGTAAGTACAGGCTCTCGGCATCAGTGGTTTGAGGGGCAGCAAAAACAAAGTTTGTGGATGATGGTAATACTTCAAAATTCAGATCTAACAAAGATGATGTTAGCCAGTTTCTGCTCTCAATAATTTTTCCCCGGCATTCGTCAAAATAAGCATGATCCCCCACTGACGCTACGCCCGCTGCAATGGCAATTTGATCTAAAGGATAAGAATTAAATGAGTTTTTGACTCGCTCCAACCCTTCGATTAAATGCTTTTGCCCCATTGCATAGCCGATTCGTAAACCGGCTAAGGATCGTGACTTCGAGAAGGTTTGAACCACCAAAAGGTTCTCAAACTCATCGATTAATGAAGTTGCAGATTCAGCTCCAAAATCCACATAAGCCTCATCGATAACAACCACTGAATCCGGGTTATTCTCCAACAGCACAGTAATCTGGTCCAAGGACATTGCCACGCTAGTCGGCGCATTAGGATTCGCAATAATAACGCCACCATTAGGTGCCGAGTATTCGCCAACATCGATCAGGAAATCTTCATCTAAGGGTATGGTTTGATACTCGATACCGTATAAAGAGCAATACACCGGATAAAAGCTATAAGTAATCTCTGGGAATAAAATGGGTTCTTTCTGTTTAAAAAAAGCTTTAAACGTTAGTGCAAGCACTTCATCAGAACCGTTACCCAGAAAGATCTGATCAACTTTCAAGTGATGATTTTCAGCAAGGGCTTCCTTTAGCGCTGTACTATCTGGATCCGGATAACGTTTAAGCGAATCGACAGGAAAACTTTTTAGCAAGGATTCAACAGCAGGTGAAGGCGGGTATGGATTTTCATTGGTGTTGAGTTTGATGAGATTTTTATCCTTTGGCTGCTCTCCAGGAACATAGGGAACAAGCTTTGATATCTCAGGGCTCCAAAAACGACTCATAGCATAAACTCGGTGTGTAAATGTGATACGCCGAGTATACAGAGCGATTATCTGGCAACAAAGCAAGTAAGCACCAAAAGCACTAACTTTCAATCAAAGGTGAGTTTTCTATCTTCTGTGTACAAACTCGGTAGGACTGTTCTACACTGGACAAAAAGAGATGAGGGTTTTGCATGTCAATCGGCGAAAACATCCACAACTATTATGAAAAGATGATTGCTGACAAGCTCATCGAAGAGTTTGGTTTAAACTATTCAGATCCTGACTACCTAGCTGATATTGCCTGTGTAGCTCTCAATCACCTCCCACCACGTTATTACCGCCACGAAATCGACATGGCTTTTTACCTATCCCCCATGGAACACAAAGAAATGGATGAAAAGGTTATTGCAGCCATCGAGCACGCAATCAGTTACATCAAGCAAAAAAGGGAAGAAATAGAGACTGCCGAATAAGTTTCTTCATCAACCCTAAATGAAACTGTAACACCTCTGTAAATAGCACCATTTTGGTCGCTAAGTTTTTGATATTTTCGTTAAAAAACTCCTAATTTGGCCTTTTACAACGTTGTGAAGGTGTTTTTCTTACGTTAAGCTCAAATGCGTGTGATTTGTTGATTTAGCGGTTTTAGACGCTAGGCTCCTGTTGACAAAACTCGACGCCTACTCTGACTGTTAAGCATAACAAACAACACAAAAGGCAAAGGATCTTACGGCTAGAAATAACAATTGGAGTTTCAAGAGTATGTCAGAAGTACTAAACGGAACCGTCAAGTGGTTCAATGATGATAAAGGTTTTGGCTTTATCGCGCAGGAAAGCGGCCCAGATGTATTTGTACACTTTAGTGCGATTAATGGCACAGGTCGTAAAAGTTTATCCGACGGTGAAGCGGTTTCGTTTGAAATCACGCAAGGTCAAAAAGGCCCACAGGCAGTAAACGTCACCAAAATGTAAGTTGTTTAGATAGATAATCCGAACACAACGAGAGGGTGTTGATAACTTCAACACCCTTTTTTATCGCTCGCTCGATCACTCAGAAGCCTTAGTTAAAGGCATATTTAAGCCTGATGTCACAACCATTTTCAGAAGTTTTGCTTAAGACTTTTTCTTGCTACGGCGCTGGCTTTGGCCCGGTGAGCGCGCAGAATTTCTTAATGTAAAACCGCGATGGTCTGTCCGACCCTTACCTGATTTCTCACCCGTCGATTTCGATGCCGCTTTTCGGTTAGACAATGCTGACTTAATAGCACCAGGAGGGACCAAACAATTAGGCCCCCTGCCAATAAGATCACGTCGATTCATTTTAATCAGTGTTTCGCGAATTAATGGCCAATTTTCCTGATCATGATAGCGCAATAACGCTTTATGCAAGCGACGCTGACGGCCTTTTTTAGGCACACTGATACGTTCAGTGTCTGAACCCACTTTTTTCAATGGATTGCGCTCTGTGTGATACATAGCAGCCGCAAGGCACAAAGGAGATGGTATAAAGTTTTGCACTTGATCTAGCTTCAACTTATTGGTTTTTAACCACAATGCTAAATTAAGCATATCCTCATCTTCAGTTCCTGGATGAGCCGAAATAAAATATGGGATTAAAAACTGCTTTTTGCCCGCCTCCGATGAAAATTTATCAAACATCTTTTTAAAACGATAATAGGTTCCCATTCCTGGCTTCATCATTTTCGCCAGGGGACGCTCTTCTGTATGCTCAGGCGCAATTTTTAAATAGCCGCCAATATGGTGAGTTACCAATTCTTTAACGTACTCTGGATCTTCAACAGCCAAGTCATAACGTAGGCCAGAAGCAATAAGAATACGTTTAATGCCAGGGATTTTTCGTGCACGTCGATAAAGCTGGGTCAGGTGGCGATGGTCTGTATTGAGATTTTCACAAATGCCGGGGTGAACACAGGATAGACGGCGACAAGCCGATTCGATTTTTTCATCCTTACACGCCAAGCGATACATGTTAGCAGTAGGGCCACCGAGGTCTGAAATAGTCCCCGTAAAACCCGGTACTTTATCACGAATGGCTTCAACTTCTCGGAGAATTGAGTCTTCCGAGCGGTTTTGAATAATTCGACCTTCATGTTCTGTGATCGAGCAAAAGGTACAACCGCCAAAGCAACCGCGCATGATATTGACCGAGAAACGAATCATGTCATACGCTGGAATTTTTGCGTCTCCGTATGAAGGATGTGGAACACGAGCGTACGGCAAATCAAAAATCCGATCCATCTCTTCCGTTTCTAATGGAATGGGTGGCGGGTTTACCCATAATTCACGATCAGCATGGCGCTGAACGAGCACTCGAGCGTTACCTGGGTTTGTTTCCAGATGCATTACTCGCGAGGCATGGGCATAGAGAATAGGGTCATCTTTTACCACCTCATAAGCTGGCAGTCGAACCCGCGTGTTTTCTCGACGCGCTCGGTGTGGCTCTAGGCGAATCACTTGCTCTTGAACTTTATCAGCCGTAGGAGCACCTGCACCTTGACTGGTCTCGCAAGCCTCTTGCTCATACTCATAAGGACTACGTTTAGGCGGTACAACACCAGGAACATCCACCGCAGTAGAGTCAATTTCTTTCCACCCCATCGGCAATTCAGAACGCATGACCGCTGTACCACGAATATCTAGCATGGTGTCTGTGGTTTCCCCCGCGGCAAGACGGTGAGTCACCTCAAGCAATGCTCGCTCTGCATTACCGTAGAGCAAAATGTCAGCTTTGGAATCAGGCAACACAGAGCGCCGAACATTATCTGACCAATAGTCATAGTGAGCGATACGACGAAGACTTGCTTCAATCCCGCCAATAACAACAGGCACTTGCTTATAGGCTTCTCTACAGCGTTGAGCATAACTAATAACCGCTCGATCAGGGCGTTTGCCACCTTCGCCGTTTGCGGTATACGCATCGTCATGACGAAGACGGCGTTCAGCCGTATAACGGTTGATCATACTGTCCATATTGCCTGCGGTAACACCAAAAAACAGGTTAGGCTTACCCAGCGCCATAAAGTCTTTTTTACTCGTCCAATCTGGTTGGGAAATCACCCCAACACGAAAGCCTTCAGACTCCAGTAAACGGCCAATCACTGCCATCCCGAAACTGGGGTGGTCAACATAGGCATCACCGGAAATAATAATGACATCGCAGCTATCCCAGCCTAACTGATTCATCTCTTCTCTAGACATAGGAAGAAATGGCGCTGCATTGGCTGAACGCACAGGTGAATAGCTATTTAAGGATTTTGCCGCAATCATCGTCAGTACCGGATAAGTTAAGCGTCCATTATAGCTGATTAGTCTAAATCCGATAAGCCCACTAGGTTTTCAGCTGTTTTTTTAATCGTCGCTGTTTCTCAAAAGTTTATGCAGCAATACTGGTAGTTAAAGCCGTGACACCAACTGTCGTAATACAGCTACTGATGCTGTCTTTGTAGCGCTTTTCGAGACTGCCCCTCCATAATAGTAACGTTCGAAAACATCGGTAATCTTAAGTAGATCGTTTTTCTTTTCTGGAAGTTGGTGAGCTGCTCGTCGCGCAAACGCAGTAGGTGACTCTCCCTCATTCCTTCTCAACCCGTGTCGTTCTAGTTTTCGACAAAAACGCAGATATTCTTTTAATAAAGGATCGGCAGGTACTGTTCCTGACCGCCCTAAAACCCAGACTGCCAGTAAGAGGACAATACACAAGACTGAACCTAACAACCAAAAGGCTAAACGTTTTAAGTCGACCTCACCCAGCCAACGTGACAGAAAAGCCAATTGCGCTTGAGCATCGTAGCCAAGCACGTTTCGATACCAAGCATAGTTAATGTAATCCATGCTATATCGCAGCTGTGTAACCCATGCCCAATCTCGATATCGAGCGGGAGAAAGTGGTGAATCCGCCAGAAAACTCTGCTCTGCCGATACCGCTTGCTCAATACCAGACTCAATTCTTGCCGATGAAACAATGGCTGTCGGGTCAACCCGTTTCCATCCCTGCCCTGCAATCCATACCTCGGCCCAGGCATGCGCATCAAACTGATGTATCAGCCAATAATTGCCAAGCTGATTATATTCCCCGCCTTGGTATCCGGCGACCATCCTTGCTGGTATGCCTGCGGACCGCATCAAATACACAAAAGCGCCCGCATAATGGCTACAAAACCCTCGTTTACGCTCGAATAAAAATTGATCAACCTTATCAACATCCAATAACTGACCAGGTTTGAGAGTGTATTCGAACTCTTCTGTAGCGAAGTAATTTAATACTTGCTGAATATAGCCTTCGACACTTTGGCTATTACCCCATAATGCGTTAGCTAAAGCTCGACTTTGCAAATCTCCATCTTTGGGTAACTGAAGGTTTTTATCGCGTAACCATTGAGGAATCTGCGCATCCATTTGATAAGTAAAAGACGACTGCAAATCATAAATCTTAGGCTGACTAACGGGTTCATCACTGACCAACCGGTGATCAATGCTATAACCTACTTTTGCTGGGAAACCTGTAACCGCATCGAGAGAAAACAACCACGGCTGGTCTGTTGGCTCCATAATGATTTGATAATCCACTTCAGAACCTGTGGTAATCACCTGTTCATGCCAACCTCTACCCTTACCGTTAAAACTGACCATTGGCGGCCGGTCCATCGCGTAGGAACCCCGACTCCACGCACTTCCATCGTACTGATCTAGCACCAGTGCACGCCAATAAAGTTGCGACTTTATCGGACTATCTCCACTAAAAACTGCTCTAAATGCAAGCTCATCGGACTGGCTTAAACTGGCGATATCACCCACAGAAACCTTATCTGATAAACCCGTTTTAGCCCGGCTCTCACCTAAATCCAATGACCAAATTGGCGCAATACGCGGGACAAAAAGAAACATAACCAGCATTAACGGTAACGCCTG
>JBLXCH010000010.1:8623-11893 GCA_048265065.1 Motiliproteus sp.
TCTGTCGTATTAACTTGGTGTAGTTCAGCAGATATCGGTTTTGGATAAACAAGACATTGCTGATCCATTTGTAGTGAGGTCCAGGCTATCAATAAACCCAGAGGATACTGACTCTCAACTTTCAATCGCGGAGGCTGAAGAACGCCGCGATGCTCAGCCTTTAAAGACAGCCATTGGGCGCAGGAACTCTCAGTAATCAAATCCACAGAGGTGGCTGAGGGCGCATTATTAATCTGCCAACACAAATTAAGTGCCTGATGCTTTTTCCGACTATGGTTTGCTCGACTGATGACTATTTCAAAGAACGCATCTTCACCCACAAAGCCATTTTGACTTTTTCCCACACTAATAATGAGCCCTGAAAGGTTCGCATAAGTATGCAAAATACCAATCAAAAACAGACTAATCATTAAAAAAGAAACAGCAAGAATCAAACTATTCGCATAGTTAATACCACCGACAAAGATGACCACAGCGATAGTTAAAAATAGTAAGCCTTGGCGGCTCGGCAAAATAAAAATACGTTTTTGATCAAGCTGAGTCTGTCGACTTTTAGGAATGCGTTTTTTTAACCACCCCTGCCAGAAAGACCGGATCGATGTTACTTGATGATAAAACTTAAACATACGTTGAGTTAGCCCAGCACATTAACCGCATCAAGCAGTTTATTACTGAGATTTTCGTGGCTTTGCCCATGACTGCCTCGTAACCGGTGCTCGGCGACGCTTGGAAATACATGTTGTACGTCCTCAGGCAAAACGTAATCCCTACCTTCGATTAAAGCCCATGCTCGCGATGCTTTCACTAACGCTAAAGCGCCACGTGGCGACAAACCCATGGAAAAATCACTATGACTTCGACTGAACTCAACAAGCCGCATCACATAATCTAAAAGAGGATCTGACAAAGACACTTGATCGACCGCTTGCTGAAGCTCACCTAACTGCTCTTGGCCCAGCATGACGGGCATTTCCTTCAGTTGATCTCGTGGGTTACGGCCTGCTAACAATGCTCGCTCCGCATCCGCTGCTGGGTAGCCCAACTCAATACGCATCAAGAATCGATCCAGCTGAGACTCTGGTAAGGGGTAAGTCCCGGTTTGTTGTGTTGGATTCTGTGTCGCAATAACAAAGAAAGGAGAAGGCAAACGATGCGAAACACCGTCGACAGAAACTTGTTGCTCCTCCATTGCTTCAAGCAAGGCACTTTGAGCTTTAGGTGTTGCTCGATTGATTTCATCGGCTAGCAAAAGTTGAGTGAAAATAGGTCCTTGCTGAAAACGAAACGCCGAGTCCTCAGGATGGTAGACCGAAGCACCTAACACATCAGAGGGTAAAAGATCGCTCGTAAATTGCACGCGGTTAAACGATAAACCAAGCACTTGTGCTAAACCGTGGGTCAAGGTGGTTTTGCCCATTCCAGGCAAATCCTCAATCAACAAATGCCCTGAAGAGAGGATACAAGCCATCGACAGTTTGATTTGTTGCGGCTTTCCTAACAATACCTTCGACAAGGCCGTTAGTACTGAGGCCAGCAACGGCTGGTGTAGAGACGATCTATCATTATTGCGTTGTAATATTTCCATTAGGGCGCCCTTCAGGTATCAGATGCTCAAGGATTAGGCTATTTTGTAATAATGGCGTTAACCCTTACGCCTATTGCAGCATAGCGCGCTTAGCCTTATTTGATGTTGATCTATAACAGACTAATGCAGAACCATCACGCTATGTCATAATCGCTGAGCATTGCACGGCGGTTTGAATTTGATTAACCCGATTTTTTGATTAACCCGATAGTTTGATTAACCCGATAGTTTGATTGTCCCTATTAAAAGGAGTTTTCATGTCCGATGAATTAGATCGTTATCTTCGCATGATGGTAGACCTAGAAGGCGCCGACTTGTTTCTCTCTACCAATGCTAAGCCTAGTTCTAAAGTGCACGGAAAGCTGATCTCGCTTACAGACGAAGTGCTGGAACCGGGGAGAATCAAAGAGATTGCCTATAACATTATGGACGATCGTCAAATCGCTGAGTTTGAAGAAAAGCCAGAGATGAACCTCGCTTTATCCAAACCTGGACTGGGGCGTTTTCGGGTGAATATTTTCCGCCAACGTCACGAATACTCCATGGTTATCCGTTCTATTTCTACTGAAATTCCTGATTCTAAAAAGCTCGGTTTGCCAAACGTGTTAACCAATTTAATCATGGAAAAACGTGGCCTTATTTTATTTGTCGGGGGAACAGGCTCAGGTAAATCAACATCACTGGCATCACTAATTGACCATCGCAATAGCAACTCAGCCGGCCATATCATCACCATTGAAGACCCTGTTGAGTTCATGCACCCGCACAAGCAATCAATTGTCAATCAACGAGAAGTCGGCATTGATACATTGAATTATCAGGACGCATTAGAAAATACGCTACGCCAAGCACCTGATGTGATTTTGATCGGTGAAATACGTAATGCGGAAACCATGGAGTACGCCCTTGCCTTCGCCGAAACTGGACACCTTTGTTTATCTACATTACACGCCAACAACGCCAACCAAGCATTGGGACGTATTATCAACTTCTTTCCCGAGGAACGTCACAATCAGTTATTCCTCGACTTATCACTCAATATGCGCGGTATTATTTCCCAGCGCTTATTACCTACCACCGATGGAAAACGTGCCGCTGCCATTGAAGTGCTCTTAGGCTCGCCTCGCGTCAATGACCTTATAAAAAATGGCAAGATCGATGAAATCAAAGAAGTCATGGAAAAATCGGCCAATACCGGCATGCAAACCTTCGATATGGCTCTCTTTAATCTCTGGAGAACCGGGAAAATCAAAGCTGAAGAAGCATTAAAAAATGCTGATTCGAAAAATAACCTCGCTTTGAAAATGAAGCTTGCCGCGAAACAAAAAACCGGCGCAGGAGCAACAGAACAAAGCAGTTCAAATGGCACCCCTTCCGACAGCTCAAGCAGCCTATCAATGGAAGAAAACAAACCTTCCTTTATGTTTGAAATTGAAGATGATAAACCCGACGAAGAAAACAAAGACGACTAAACACTTCGATTTTTGCGCCAGCTTTGTGGGATATGACAAGAGGGCAAAGATAAGAATAGGGACTAGATAGTGCTCATAGATAGTACTAATAAGTAGTACTAATAAATAGCACTCAGGGCGGCGCTGAACGCCGACCTAAACAATATCTTTCACTATAACTTAACTGCCCTTTTCTCATTCTTCGTAAAGTCGACTACCCTTAGTGTGTGGCCG
>JBLXCH010000010.1:11993-28991 GCA_048265065.1 Motiliproteus sp.
TAAACAATATCTTTCACTATAACTTAACTGCCCTTTTCTCATTC
Organism: Motiliproteus sp.; assembly: GCA_048265065.1. Taxonomy (GTDB): domain Bacteria; phylum Pseudomonadota; class Gammaproteobacteria; order Pseudomonadales; family Balneatricaceae; genus Motiliproteus. The sequence continues at coordinate 12,038 of JBLXCH010000010.1, forward strand.
TTCGTAAAGTCGACTACCCTTAGTGTGTGGCCGCATCAATACAAGCACTCTCAACACAAACATTTGAGGGTCACTTATTCACGGGTGAGCATCCAAAGAAATAACAAACGACACCCACTTCGAATAATCAAAAACGCTGAGGTCATTATGTTTAACCAAAATGACTGGATCCTGAGTGCAGAGTTTAGCCCTCTTACTACTGATAAATGGCAACAATCTATTGATTTACTCGCTGACCTATTCAAAGCTAGAGGCTGCTCCATCGCTCAACACAGCCCTCTTGGTTTTCGCATCACAATGAGTACCTCGTCGACACAACCACACTGGCCTTATCAAATCGGCAATATCATTCCAGAACACAACAAAACCTTAATTCATTTAGTAGCCACTCAACAACGCGCACTCTATATTCCGAATACATCAGAAAACATTGAAGCTACAGGGTGCACCGAAGCTGTGAATGAAGGGGCTCGGTCTTATTTAGGCATGCCCCTTTTCTGGCCTAATGGCTATTTATTTGGTGTGTTGTCACTAGTGGACTCTGAAATCACCGAGTACAAAAAAACTTACTTAGAAATGGCAGAAAATATTCGGCAACACATCCAAACCGACCTAGAACTCCTCGTTTATGAAGAAGAGAACGCCGAACTTAGCTGGGTTGACGAAATGACCGGAACCTATAATCGTCAAGGTTTTACCGCATTAGCCACCTACAAACTAGGAATAGCAAAACGCTACAACCACAATTTCGGTTTAATGTATTTCAATCTAGACAATCTAGGCTTGATCAATGAACAACTAGGCTGGGAAGTTGGCGATAAGGTTTTACAAATTCTAGCCGAAGCTCTAGATAGTGAGTTGAGAGAGTCAGATATTGCCGTGCGCTTAGGAGATGACGATTTCGCTGCGCTTGTCTTTATTCAAGAAAATGACGACCTAGAAAATATTGCAGTTCGTATCCAAAGAAAACTTAATATGCTCAAACAAAATAGCGAGCAGTTACCCCCTATTACCACCAGCATAGGTGCCAGATGGTATGAGGCAACACAAAAGCTGGATATTGGTGAAACGCTCCGAGATATTGACCACTTAATGTTTGCGATTAAACAAGAGAAAAAACAACCTGCAACCGCGGCCAATATCCAAAAGCATTAATCAAAGTTTACCAATAACCAAAGCTGGGATACTTTATTTACCGGCAACGTCGTAAGAAAGGTTACGGTCATCAGGGGTTAGGTTGCTCTTTTGCTTTTCGTCACATTTATTCGGATCATCACCACACATAGGGCAAATATATTCAGTCTCCCCTAACGCAGCGCCTACGCCGCCGCAAGAACCTTTAATAGGCTTGCGGCCCATAAGAACACCAACTGACATAATGACAACAAATACAACTAACACCACAAATGTTAATAAGACCGTTTCCATTTTCTAACCTCTTTGCATTGTCGCTTCAAACGTAGAGGTTATCGAATACCTACTGTTTGAGTAACTGCTGTTTATATAACTATAGTGTACTTAACACTTGATCCGAATACTGTTCAAGTCGTGATCGTGCCCGTGCCTCTTGCTCATGACTCCGAGTGTGTACTAACACCATCCAACGACCTTGCTTAGACGCTTCACGCGCTTTATTGATCATTGGGTCATGATCAGGCCGAATGGCAAACAAACCCGCGGCAAACATGCCTAACATACCACCGACAAAGCCCATCGCAATGATAGCAAGCCCTAAACTGGAGACGACGGCCATAACACCAGCGGCAAACAACGCAAGGGCTAAAATGATACCACCTGCTACCCCGGCGATCCCAAGAGTAATATGCGAACGTATCAAGGTGTGTTTAATTCCTTCAACCTCAGGCTCTAATTTGCGGCCTAAGCTTGGATCTTGTGGCTGAATAATATCAATTTGTTCGCTTCCAAGTTCCATCTCATTCGACAATACTTCAGCGGCGTGCTCAGCACCTGAGCTATTTTCAAACACTGCACCGACCATATTAGGATGTTTTTCGGCTGAAACTGCTGACAGACGCATGTATTCCTCCTCAGGCTAAATGCCTTTGCTTTGCGTTACTTAGGTAAAAGCAACTGCTATGCCACCCTAGAAAAACGAAAAATTACCTCTTTATAATCAGTGTGTTAAAAAATTAAAAATTTAGATAAAGCGAGTTTTAAACCAGGTATGTGAAAGTTTTACACGTTTGGTCGGTAAAAACGAAAAGACTTACTTATGCAGAAATTGATTAAATTCATCGGTATATTCTTCTACGAAACCAGTATCTGTTTTATAAATCATGAAGACTGGCATTTTAAGCTTTTTCGCTAACTTCAAACCTTCAACTTCACCCATCACCATCAACGCGGTAGCCATGGCGTCGGCCCTTGCACAGTTCGGGTCTAACACCGTAACTGAAGCTAACCGATGTTTAATAGGGCTGCCCGTTTTAGGATCAATCGTGTGTGAATATCGGACACCATCTTGCTCAAAGTAGTTCCTGTAGTCACCTGATGTTGCAATGGCAGTATTATTGACAGCAATAATCCTTTGAATATCTCTTGTACCGGCCACTGGACTTTCTATAGCAATAAGCCAGGGCTCATCACCAGGCTTCTTACCCTGTGCTTTAAGCTCTCCACCCACTTCAATGAGATAATTCGGGAACTCATTACCAACAAGAGCTGCCACTTGATCAACCGCGTAACCTTTAGCAATTGCAGACAGGTCTACATACGCATCGGTAGACTTTCTCAATGCGGCAGGTTCTGGACGTGTTTCAATGTGTTGATAACCGATTAATTGACGTTTTTCCGCAATCACTTCAACGGAGGGGGCAATAGTTTTTGTAGGATCGGGACCAAAGCCCCAGAGGTTAACCAGAGGTCCAACGGTTGGATCAAAAGCGCCATCTGAGACTCGACTTATATCCAAGCCCATTGATACAACTTCAACCGTTTCTTGAGACACGGGAAACCATTGGTTGGGTGGTGATTGGTTAAAAAGACTGAGTTCTGAATCCTGCTGATACGTCGACATCCGGCTGTTAATGCGATCCAACGTTTGTTGCACTGCCAATTGAATTTGACGTAAATCTTGATCGTCTTCAGCGACTAGCTTAACGGTATAGCTAGTGCCCATTGTTGGACCAGAAAACGAATGAACCCGACGTGTGTCTGTCGGGTTCGTATCACTGCAGCCTACGATGATGGCTAGTATAGCCACCATCAAGGCGAATGCTGAATATTTCAAGTAACCTATCCTAGCGTTGTTTAGCCACCGAAATCATCAAGTAAGATGTTTTCGCGTTCAACACCAAGATCTTCAAGCATCTTGATAACAGCAGCGTTCATCATTGGAGGTCCACACATGTAGTACTCACAATCTTCAGGCGCTTCATGGTCCTTTAGATAGTTTTCATACAGTACGTTATGAATAAAGCCAGTGTAACCGTCCCAATTATCTTCAGGTAACGGATCAGACAACGCTAAGTGCCACTTAAAGTTATCGTTCTCGTCCTGAAGCATATCGAACTCGTCATTATAGAAAGACTCACGTAATGAACGCGCGCCATACCAGAATGAAATCTTACGAGTTGAGTTCAAACGCTTCAATTGATCAAAGATATGTGAACGCATTGGCGCCATACCTGCACCACCACCAACGAATACCATTTCGTTGTCAGTGTCACGAGCGAAGAACTCACCGAACGGTCCATATACAGTCACTTTATCACCCGGCTTACGACTAAATACGTAAGAAGACATTTGCCCAGGTGGTAAGTCGTCACGGCCTGGAGGTGGTGTTGCAACACGAATGTTGAACTTAACTACGCCACGCTCTTCAGGATAGTTCGCCATTGAATAAGCTCGAATAACCGACTCATCAACTTTAGACACATAACGCCAGATGTTGAACTTATCCCAATCAGGATGATATTCCTCATCAATATCAAAGTCTTTATAAGCAGCTACGTGTGGAGGACATTCTAATTGAACATAACCACCCGCACGGAAGTCTACGTTCTCACCTTCAGGCAAACGTAACGTTAGCTCTTTGATGAAAGTTGCAACGTTCGGGTTAGACTCAACCGTACATTCCCACTTTTTAACACCGAAGACGTCGTCTTCAACTTCGATTTTCATGTCCTGCTTAACAGCAACCTGACATGAAAGTCTCCAGCCTTCGCGTTTTTCACCTTTAGTAAAGTGGCTTTCCTCAGTAGGTAGGATTTCACCACCACCTTCTTCGACAATACACTTACACTGCGCACAAGTACCACCGCCGCCACACGCTGACGACAAGAAGATACCTTGTCCAGAAAGCGTTTGTAGCAGTTTAGAACCTGCCGGTGCCTTGATCGTTTTCTCAGGGTCACCATTTATTTCAATTGTCACATCACCACTGTTAACCAGCTTGGCACGGGCGAATAAAATCACCGCAACCAAAGTCAGTACAATAGCGGTGAACATGACTACACCAAGTATAATTTCCATGTTCGTTTATACCTCTACCGATTTGGATATCGTCAGCTTTACAGCTGAATACCTGAGAAAGACATGAAGCCTAGAGACATCAACCCTACTGTAATGAAGGTAATGCCTAGACCGCGAAGACCGTGAGGAACATCGCTGTACTTCAGTTTTTCACGAATACCCGCCAAAGCGGTAATAGCCAGAGCCCAACCTACACCAGCACCGACACCATAAACCACAGACTCGCCAATGTTATAGTCACGTTCAACCATAAACAGAGTCGCACCCAAAATTGCGCAGTTTACTGTAATCAGCGGCAAGAATACCCCAAGCGCGTTATAAAGCGCTGGTACGAACTTATCTAGAAGCATTTCTAGAATCTGTACCATTGCAGCAATAACACCAATGTACGAAATCAAACCTAAGAAGCTTAGGTCAACCTCAGGTAAACCTGCCCATGCCAACGCACCATCTGCAAGAAATGTGTTGTAGATGATGTTGTTCACAGGAACAGTGATAGCGAGTACGAAAATAACCGCAACACCAAGACCAATAGCAGTTTTAACCTTCTTTGAAATCGCTAGGAATGTACACATACCTAGGAAGAAAGCTAACGCCATGTTTTCGATAAAGATCGATTTAATGAATAAGCTTAAATAATGTTCCATGATTCACCGACCCTTATTTGGTGTTATGCGCTAATTCGAAATCAGCGGCTTCAACCTGGTTGGCCTTCCACGCACGTAGACCCCAAATCATCAAACCGATGATAAAGAAAGCCGAAGGTGGCAACAGCATCAAACCATTAGCAAGGTACCAACCGCCATTGGTGGTAAGCGAGAAAATCTCGATACCAAACAAGCTACCAGCACCAAACAATTCGCGAATAAAGCCAACGAAGATCAATACCACGCCATAGCCTAAACCGTTACCAACGCCATCCATAAAACTCAGACCTGGTGGGTTTTTCATAGCGTATGCTTCAGCACGACCCATAACGATACAGTTGGTGATGATCAAGCCAACAAAAACGGAAAGCTGCTTAGATAAATCATAAGCAAAACCTTTTAGCACTTGGTCAACAACGATTACTAGCGATGCAATGATGGTCATCTGACAAATAATTCGAATGTTGCTTGGAATATGATTCCTGATCAACGAAACGAACAAGTTAGAAAATGCACACACCACAATAACCGCGATGCTCATAACAACAGCAACACTTAAGCTACTGGTTACCGCCAATGCCGAACAAATACCCAAAATTTGCAATGCAATTGGGTTGTTCTCAAAGACTGGCTCCGTTAAAACGTCTTTAAATTCAGACATTTTTATACCTCCCCTGCACGTAACTTAGCTAGGAACGGCGCATAACCATCTTCGCCCAGCCAAAACTTCACTAAGTTGGTAACACCGTTAGCCGTCAAGGTCGCACCTGCTAGGCCATCGATTTGGTGAACAGCACCGTTAGCGTTTGGATCAACTTTACCTTTGATCAAACGAACCGATGCAGCATCAAATTTACCTTCCTCGTAGACCAACTTACCTGGCCATTGAGCTTTCCAACTCGGGTTATCAATCTCACCACCTAGTCCTGGTGTTTCAGCGTGCTCGTAGAAACCTAGACCAGCGATAGTATTGAAGTCACCCTCTAGAGCCATAAAGCCATAAAGTGTCGACCATAAACCTTTACCATGAATCGGTAAGATGATCTTTTCGATCTTGTCACCATTCTTAATAAGGTAAATAACTTTATAACGAGAATGCTGTTTAATCCCAGCAAGGTCATCAGAAGCTTCTATAGCAACGCTAGTATCTGGCTCCTTTGCCCCTTTACGCTCATCGTAAGTTGCAGGATCAACTGAATCTGTCCAAGTATTTGTTTCCATGTCTAAAACTCTAGGAGTGATCTTCGACTCAAAGAGCTCACTGACTGACATGTTGGGATCAGACAAGTTGGCAGCAGCCAGAATATTAGTTTTTTTGTCTAAAGCCTTATTCGCTTCTTGCTTAGGTTTCAAAGCAACCGCCGCGGCCGATACAAAAACTGCACAGACCACACAGAGGGAAATTGAAACCGTCAGCGTTTTGGAAATAGTATCGTTATTAGCTGACATTACGTGCTTTCCTCCGCTTAATATTAGCCTCGACTACAAAGTAATCGATTAACGGCGCGAATAAGTTAGCAAACAAGATTGCCAACATCATACCTTCTGGGAAAGCTGGGTTTACCACACGAATCAGCACAACCATGAAGCCAATTAGCGCACCGAACCACCACTTACCTGTATTCGTCATAGCAGCAGAAACAGGGTCTGTCGCCATAAACATCATACCGAAAGCAAAACCACCCAAGACTAAGTGCCAATAGAAAGGCAAACCAAACATTGGGTTTGTGTCAGAACCGATAAGATTCAGTAATGTAGAGGTTGCTACCATGCCTAAGAATACGCCTGCGATAATTCGCCATGCTGCGATTCTGAAGAACATCAACAAGCCACCACCAATCAAGATAGCCAATGTGCTAACTTCACCGACAGAGCCTTGGACAGTACCAACAAAGGCATCAAACCATGTAATGTTCTGCGCTAGGATTGCTTCAACACCGCCCATCTGAGCGATACCCAGTGGCGTAGCACCAGCAAAACCGTCAACAGCCGTCCAGATTGCATCACCTGACATTTGCGCCGGGTATGCGAAGAAAAGGAAGGCACGACCGGTTAACGCAGGGTTCAAGAAGTTCTTACCAGTACCACCGAATACTTCCTTACCGATAACTACACCGAAGCTGATACCCAGCGCCACTTCCCATAGAGGAATGGTAGGAGGAAGAATCAATGAGAACAGGATAGAGGTAACGAAGAAACCTTCGTTAACTTCGTGTCCACGTTTCATAGCAAAAAGCACTTCCCAGAAACCACCGACCACAAAGGTGACAGCGTAAACTGGTAGCCAATAAGCCAGTCCGTAGATGAAGTTATCCCAAATACTGCTTGGGTCATGGCCCGCCAACATACCGATGATAGCACCGCGCCATCCTTCAGCTTCAGTAAGGCCCATTACGGCCATTGCTTCGTTAGCTTGTAAGCCGACGTTGTAGCAACCTGCAAAAACAGCAGGAAAGGTACACATCCAAACCATGATCATCATGCGTTTAAGGTCAACCATGTCACGAACGTGAGAGGCTGTTTTAGTCACATGACCAGGTGTATAGAAAATGGTGTCTGCCGCTTCATAAAGCGCATACCAATTTTCGTATTTACCGCCTTTATGGAAGTGCGGCTCCATCTTATCGAGAATATTACGAATACTCATAGATTAGCCCTCCTTCTCAATCATAGTCAGATTGTCACGAAGAATAGGGCCGTATTCATACTTACCTGGGCAGGCAAACGTGCACAAAGCTAAATCTTCTTCATCTAATTCCAAAGCGCCTAACGCAATGGCTTGATCCATGTCTCCACAAACCAAAGAACGTAAAAGTTGTGTGGGTAGAATATCAAGCGGCATAACCGTCTCAAACTGTCCTACTGGCACCATCGCACGTTCTGAGCCGTTCGTCGTTGTCGTAAAATCTAACAACTTGTTACCTAGTTTGCCGGTAACAATATTCAACAACGAATAACGTGTAGAACCAGGTGATACCCAACCCATAAACTCACGTTTACGGCCTTCTAGTAACACAGTGATCTGTGTTGCATAGCGTGATAAGTAAGCAAAAGGACCTTCTGCTGTACCGCCATTAAATACAGAACCAGAAATCACGCGGTTATCTGCATCTTTCGCAATACCTGCAACTAGGTCATCAGTATTCGCACCTAAGCGAGTACGGAAAAGCTTTGGTTCAGTAACTTGAGGACCAGCAATAGCAACAACGCGATCAGTCCAAAGCTTGCCCGTAGTGAATAATTTCGCGTAAGCAATAACGTCTTGGTAACCGATATACCAAGAGGTTTTAGTTTCACTGACTGGGTCTAAAAAGTGGATATGCGTACCAACATTACCTGCTGGGTGCGGCCCGTCGAACTCTTCTACTGTAGAGGATGCTGCAGCGGGAATATCAGCGCCAGGTGCTTTACAAACAAACACGTTGCCATCTGTTAACTTAGCAAGCAAGTCCAAACCGAGGACAAAGTCTTCTTTATGTTCTGCAATAATTACTGCAGGGTCGGCCGCGAGTGGATTGGTGTCCATTGCGGTCACAAAAATCGAACGGGGTGTTGATTCAGGTGATGGAACCTTAGAAAACGGACGTGTGCGAAGAGCAGTCCACATACCGGAAGCCGTTAATTGCTCAACAACTTGTTCACGAGAAAGTTGAGCTAATGCACTAGCTTCATATTGATTAAACTCTACCGCGTCATCCCCATCTATCTGGATAACAACGGACTGTAACGCACGTTTTTCACCACGGTTAATAGCCTTTACAACACCAGCAGCTGGAGCTGTAAAATCGACCCCGGGCGTTTTCTTATCGGAAAAAATCACCTGACCGAGCTTTACACGATCGCCTTCACGAACTGCCATCGTAGGTTTCATACCCACGTAGTCAGTACCGATTACAGCTACCGTGTCCACATTACGACCTTCTACAATCGTTTGCTGTGGAGCACCGGAAATAGGTAGATCCAGACCTTTTGTGATCTTGATCATACGCCTCACCCAAATTACGAATACATATTTCAGGCTATCGGAATTTCGCTAACTTTATATCACTCAAAAGCTAACACTGTTGCACCAAACCGACAGCCAGCCAAAAAAATCCGCCCAATTATAAATAGTCGCACCCATTATTACCACTCAGAAAGCAGAAATTTCGGAATCGATACATCAATTTAGCGATTTAATAAGAGACTAAAGAATAAAATTCTTTACAGAATAGACGGGTTTGATAGAACCACAACCCCAGAACGAAGCTGGCCGCTATAAATAGCGGCCAGTAATTTGATTTTCAATCAAACTAAAAAATTAATACGTGACAGGATAAGCATCCAAAGTGGACTGAGTAACCTGTTGCAACAAACGAACCACCTGACAGCTATAACCAAATTCGTTGTCATACCATACATAGACAACACAAGAGTTATCACTGGCGATAGTTCCCAAGCCATCCACGATACCTGCTGCACGCGTGCCAACAAAGTCAGTCGATACTGCCTCAGGAGAGATACTGTAATCGATTTGTTTCTGAAGCTCAGAACGTAGCGCAGCATCGCAAAGGTATTCGTTCAACTCTTCCTTGGTTGTTCCTTTTTCCAAGTTCAAATTAAGAATAGCCATAGAAACATTCGGTGTAGGCACACGAATCGCATTACCAGTTAACTTGCCTTCTAAGGCCGGTAGCGCTTTTGACACCGCTTTCGCCGCGCCTGTTTCAGTTAACACCATGTTTAATGCTGCTGAGCGACCACGACGATCACCCGCATGAAAGTTATCAATCAAGTTTTGATCGTTAGTATATGAGTGAACGGTTTCAACATGACCGTTCTTAATCCCAAACTTATCATTAATCTTCTTGAGAACAGGAGTGATTGCATTGGTTGTACAAGAGGCCGCTGACAGAATCGTGTCTTCATCAAGCACATCTTGATTGTTTACACCCATGACAATGTTCTTCAAATCACCCTTGCCAGGAGCGGTCAAAATAACCTTTGAAACACCGTTAGCGCGTAAATGCAAAGATAAGCCATCACGATCACGCCACTTACCCGTGTTATCAACAACCACTGCATTACTAATTCCGTACTGCGTATAATCTATAGTATCTGGCGCGTCTGCATAGATCACTTTGATCATATTGCCGTTCGCGATCAACGCTTCGTTTTCTTCATCGACAACAACATTGCCTTGGAATGGGCCATGAATAGAGTCGCGAAGTAGCAAACTAGCACGCTTCTCTAAATCACCACCACGACCACGAACAACGATCGCACGCAAACGCAAATTCTGGCCACCACCTGTTTTTTCGATCAACAGACGAGCAAGTAAACGTCCAATGCGCCCAAAACCATAAAGCACAACATCAGTGGTATGCGAAGCAGACTTCTCTTTGCCGATAGCGCCTGCTAATTCCTGATTAAGATAAGCTTCTAATGTTTGCTCACCACCATGATGTTTATAACCCATCGCAAGCTTACCGATGTCGATATGGGCACGACCCAAATCCATTTTTTCGATAATTTCTAGGATTGGGTAACAGTCACGAATGGACAGTTCTTCACCAACCATTTCCCGCACATAGCGCAATGTTTTCAACACATCCGCAACAGAACGTTTAACGATCAACTTGCCGAAAATCGAGATTTCGATCTCCGAGTCACGATATAAACGACCAACCAAAGGTATCATCGCTTCAGCAATCGTTTCACGCTCGGTCCAATCGGCAAAGTACTGTTCTTGATTCACAAGAAAACTCCCATATGGCTGGTATTAAATATGGCGCGTATTATGCGGGTTTGATGACTCAGCTGCAACGGACTTCAGCACCGAATCCGTCAATTCTTTAGACGTAAATCAAGCCATCTTACGAACGCAAGGCCGTCACTCATTTCAAACTATTCATGACAAAAATGGTTGCCTGTCACAAAAAAGCGTAGAATAACCGCTTCAGAAATATAGCACTCTTTTATTTGGACAAACCGATTCAAACAATGACTGCCCCTCCGATTTTTTCAGTAAATGCGACCTTTGCTTCCGACACTTCAGAGAAAGCGCGACGATTTAGCCAACTACACGGCGTCAGCCCGGCATTGCTCGTTGCTGAGCATGCCGAGTCCAATACAGGTTTAACACTGCTTATCACGAATAGTTCAGAATCAGCGGCAAAGCTTGGCACTGCTCTGAACTTTTTTGCACCAGATCTTGAAGTGCTAAGTTTCCCGGACTGGGAGACACTACCTTACGACAATTTCTCTCCGCACCAGGACATTATTTCAGAACGCATTTACACGCTGTATCAACTACAACAGCGTAAAGCGAACACTATTCTTGTCGTGCCAGCGGCGACATTAATGCAACGCTTAGCTCCAAAGAGTTATTTAACAGGTAGTGCATTAATTCTTGAAATTGGACAGAAGCTAAACAGCGAAACTCTACGCTCCAACTTGACTAACGCAGGCTATCACGCTGTTGATACCGTTTATGAGCACGGTGAGTTTGCTATACGCGGCTCCATTATTGATATTTTCCCTATGGGGACCTCATCACCATTAAGAATCGATCTTTTTGATGATGAGATTGACACCCTGAGAACCTTCGACCCAGAAACACAGCGCTCTATCGAACAAATTGATTCCATCAATTTACTCCCTGCAAAAGAGTTCCCCCTAGATAAAACAGGCACCGCACGATTCCGCCAAGCATGGCGCGGACAGTTTGATGTAGATCCTCGACACTGCCCTACCTATCAAGATGTCAGCGACGGCATTGCACCGGCGGGTATTGAGTACTATCTACCATTATTTTTCGAAGAAACTGCCATGCTATTGGACTATATCCCTAGCAACGCGCACCTTTTTTCGGAAACACATATTGACCAATCCTGCCAAGAGTTTTGGAAAGAAATCAATGAACGCTATGAAAGCCGCCGTTATGACATTGAGAGACCACTGCTTGCACCTCATTTAGCGTTCCACCCTGTCGATACAGTTTTCGCAGCGCTGAAGGCATTCACACGCACTGAACTCATCAAGGAAGCGCACGAGAAAAGCGAAGTTCTTGCAACACAACCGCCTCAAGAGCTTCCGGTTGACGCAAAAGCCAGCAATCCACTTGCCAACGTCGAAGCGTTTATCAACAACTACGATGGGCGCATTCTTTTTTGCGCCGAATCTCCGGGGCGAAGAGAAGCTTTACTCGAACTATTAAACCGCATTAAGCAACAACCCAAAACGGTCAAAACATGGCATGAATTTAGAGAAAGCAGCGACGCCCTCAATATTATTGTTGCACCCATAGAAGAAGGACTTAGCCTCAACGAACCAAAAATCGAGGTTATTACTGAGTCCCAACTATTTGGTCAGCGCGTAATGCAGCGCCGCCGCCGTGGCAACGAGACCGACAATTCCGACCTTATTTTTCGCAACCTAACCGAATTACAAGAGGGCGCACCTGTTGTTCACGAACAGCATGGCGTAGGCCGCTACCTTGGCCTACAGACTCTTGACCTTGATGGCGAAGCTAACGAATTTCTCACACTAGAATATTCCGACGGCGCTAAACTTTACGTGCCAGTTGCAGCCCTACACCTCATTTCTCGCTACTCCGGTGCAAATGACACCCTTGCCCCGCTCCACAAACTAGGTACCGACCAGTGGAGCAAAGCCAAACGCAAGGCAATGGAGAAAATTCGCGACACCGCCGCTGAGTTATTAGATATTTACGCTCGACGCGCTGCCAAAAAAGGGCGTGTTTTAACATCGCCTGAAGACCAATACCTCTCTTTTGCTAGCGGTTTCCCTTTTGAAGAAACGCCCGACCAAGAGAAAGCTATTCTCGCCGTAATTAAAGACATGGGCGCTAAAACTCCCATGGACCGTCTAGTCTGCGGTGATGTAGGTTTTGGTAAAACTGAGGTCGCGCTACGCGCTGCCTTTATCGCTGTACAAAGCGGACACCAAGTTGCGGTACTAGCGCCGACAACACTTCTGGCTCAACAGCACTATCAGACATTCATTGACCGCTTTGCCGACTGGCCAATCAACGTTCAAGTGATGTCTCGCTTCAAAACAGGCAAAGAGCAAAAAAGCACCATTTCAGGTTTAGAAAGTGGCAATGTCGATATTGTCATCGGAACTCACAAACTACTGCACAGCGACATGAACTTTAAATCGCTGGGGCTTTTAATCATCGATGAAGAACACCGCTTTGGCGTTCAGCAAAAAGAAAAGCTCAAGACATTGCGCTCTGATCTCGACATCCTAGCGCTAACAGCAACGCCTATTCCTCGTACACTCAACATGTCGATGGCTGGCATTCGTGACCTCTCCATCATCGCCACACCACCTGCTCGACGACTATCGGTAAACACCTTCGTACGAGAAAAAGAAAAAGGCCTTATCAAAGAAGCCATTCTTCGCGAATTATTGCGTGGCGGACAAGTGTATTTCCTTCATAACGAAGTCAAAACAATCCAAAACCTTGCCAAAGATATTGGCGAACTGGTACCTGAAGCACGTATCGCTGTCGGTCATGGGCAAATGCGTGAGCGTGAACTTGAACAGGTTATGAGCGATTTTTACCACAAACGTTTTAACGTTTTAATCTGCACAACCATCATCGAAACGGGCATCGATGTCCCCAATGCTAACACCATCATTATTGAGCGCGCAGATAAGTTCGGGCTAGCCCAGCTACATCAACTACGCGGACGTGTCGGCCGCAGTCACCACCAAGCCTACGCTTATTTATTAACACCCAATAAAAAAGCCATGACCGCCGACGCCATGAAACGCCTCGAGGCGATCGAAGCAGCCTCAGACTTAGGTGCAGGTTTCACACTAGCCACTCACGACCTAGAAATTCGTGGTGCAGGCGAACTACTTGGCGAAGAGCAAAGCGGACAGATGCAAACTATTGGTTTCTCGCTTTATATGGAGCTACTAGAAGAAGCCATCGACAGCATTAAAGCAGGAAAAACACCTTCCATGGAGCGCCCGCTACATGAAGGAACGGAAGTAAACCTCCGGATCTCAGCATTAATTCCTGATGATTATTTACCGGACGTCCATAACCGCCTAATTCTCTATAAACGCATCGCCAGCGCCAAAAGCGGCGATGAACTAAGAGAGCTCCAAGTCGAGATGATTGACCGTTTTGGACTATTACCAGAACCCGTTAAAAACCTGTTCAGGGTCACACTACTAAAACTCAAAGCGGAAACGATCGGCATTAAGAAAATTGATGCAGGAACGGAAAGCGGCCGCTTCGAGTTTGAAGCTGAAACCAAAGTAAACCCATTATCATTAGTTAAGATGGTGCAAGCTCAGCCGCAAAAATATGGACTAGAAGGCAGCAATCGACTTAAATTCAATCTAAGCATGGAAACTAACGAGAAGCGCTTCCAAGCAATTGAATCAATACTGCAACAGCTCACCGTGGAGGAGCCTGCGTGAAACAGCGTCTTGCCGTACTACTTTTACTAAGCCTTTTGGCCCTGGTATCTCATGCCCAAAATGTAGCAAATGCAGAAAACGCACCTTGGTACCATGTTGATCTACTGATTTTCGCACAACCAGGTGACCACCTAACAGACGAAGCATGGGACCCCTCCGTCTTCCCTACATTGAGTAACAATGTCATTGACATCAACAGCAGCAGTCAAAATTTAGTCATCATGGATGCAAGTAACAGCGGTGATTTACCGGTTGCCACATCCCTAATGAAAAGAAAAGGCTACGAAGTGCTTTACCGTAAAAGCTGGAATCAAATGATGCTCCCAAAAGCTGAAACTCGACCAATACGCATTAAAGCGGGAGAAGTAATTAGCAATGGCTTTCATCGATTAGATGGTGAAATCAGCATTGATATCGCTCGCTACCTGCATTTTCGCACCCAACTATTCTACAGCGTGCCAGTAAGCAACGCTTGGCTAGAAGCACAGAAGCCACCCGCGGCTGAAGAAACCGATTGGTTATCCTCTTCATCTGAGACAGTTTCCAGCACGCAGGATCAGGCAACAGCATGGAACAACCCAGCAACCCTGCAAAACGCTCCATCACTACCTAATTATTTAACCGTCAAAATGGAACAATCACGACGCATGCGTCGTGATGAGTTGCATTATATCGACCACCCCTACCTCGGCATCGTGGTTAGAATGACAAAGCTGAATCACCAAAACACAGAACAACCAGACACGCCCATCGACCTACCGAAGGCTCCAGCCACTCAATAAATCGACAATTCTTGTAGCATGCGCGCCTGCACGGGATCTTCCTGCGTAGGCACTGCTCTGAGAAAAGCAAGATACTCATCAGCTAGCCCTAATTCTTCTGCGCCACGAATAATGTGCTGCATATACCAAGAATACGGCAGCGTATTCTCGACTAGGACTACTGGGTCACCACTTGCCAGACAATCCTCCGCAACATCACCTCCTGCTGAATAACTCTCCGCAGAACAACTCTCCGTAAGATGACTCTCTGTTGGATAACTTTCTGCGTGATAACTCTCTGTCCGATAACTGCCTGTCCGATAACTGCCTGTCCGATGAATGTCTGCCCGATAAATGCCTGCCCGATAGATGTCTGTCGCATAATAGGTATAAGCCTCTACCAGCTCACCAGTACAAGTAGAAACCTGCACCAATTTTTCTTCATACCCCTGCCCTAGGCCTTCCACCTTATCAAGTAATGGCTTTTCATTTTCAGCAATAGCAAACACACAACCCCACAACAGATCTCGACCATCACCAGTAAAGAAACAATCTGCCTTGGCTGAGCCATCCTTATTTCTTTTATGAAGCGCAAGACGATGCTCCTCTAAAGAGGCAACACAGAGCATATCGACGCTAGGCACCCGCGCACGCAGGCGACGGATAGACAAGTTAGACCCGTAGGCAAAATAGTTAAGCACAATTAACTCCACCCAATCCCAAACGAAAGACTAAACCCATTGAGACGATGACACCGGTACCGACTACTACATCACTCTGCACAGCGGCGAAAGCAACAGCCTTAAAAATGTTTCAAGCAAACAAGAAAATCTGCAAGACAAGAAAACAACCGAAATATTATCATCCTAAAAAAAGCCTGATTTCTCTTTACAACAAGATTAAAGAAAACCAAAAAAAAGACAATAAACCCAAAATACCCAGATATTACGGGGCTTATAGCGTCATATAAAAAAACACTCATAACAAGGAAACAGGGAGATAACAGAAAAAAAAACAACCAATGATGAAAAAAACTAATCAAAATGCTGAAAAAGAGTCGTTTGTGCATGCGCAAAACTACACCTATTATGAACTCATTCTTGTTGGACAAGACTAGAAAGAAAAGAGTTAGTTAGAGTTTCCTTAGCGCGATCTAGTTCTGACTTCTTTTTAGATTGGATATTCGCCACGCGAGTTCCGGCATGAAGTTATATCCTCATCATATTTTTAAGCCCTCTTTTGAGGGCTTTTTTTTGCCTAAATTTCACGCAAATAAGCAAATACGACTCAGACACAAAAGCTTACCGACCCACATACGCTTAACGCTACAGCAAGCACACACACCCCATAACACAGGTCACCAAAGGTTAATCACACCCCCGAGCGAACTAGCCCACCTAAGCCGTGAGCTTCGAGCTCACTGTTTAGCAGTTTTCGAATTTCGGTTTCACTCTCAAGCATTAAAGCTTGCTCCAGAATTGACTCCGCTTTTTCACGTGTAAACGTCCTAATCACATGCTTAACACGAGGTAAACCATGAGAGTTCATACTCAACGAGTCCACGCCCATACCAATAAGCAACAATACGGCTGCTGGATCAGCTGCTAG
>JBLXCH010000010.1:29091-53628 GCA_048265065.1 Motiliproteus sp.
AAACCATGAGAGTTCATACTCAACGAGTCCACGCCCATACCAATAAGCAACAATACGGCTGCTGGATCAGCTGCTAGTTCTCCGCACAAGGACACTTTCAGCTGACACTCACGACTACTACGCACAATGTAATCCATAGCTCGAACAACCGCGGGGTGAAGTCGACTAAACAAACGCGCCACTTGGTCATTGTTCCGATCCACAGCCAGCAAATATTGCGTCAGGTCGTTAGTCCCTATGGATACGAAGTCCAAACGATCCGCCAGAAAGTCCAACAAAAACATACTAGAAGGCACTTCCACCATAATCCCAATGGCGGGCCTCACGATATTACTGCCAGATTCACGTAGATCTTCAATCGCCTCATCCAGGATCCGTAGAAATGAATCCACTTCCTCAACGTTGCTCACCATCGGCAGCATAATACGTAAGTTATCCAACCCTTCGCTAGCTCGTAGCATCGCTCGTAATTGACCTACAAAAATCTCTGGGTGATCCAGCGTAAAACGGATGCCACGCCAGCCTAAATAAGGGTTATCTTCCTTTACGGGAAAGTATGGAAGCGGTTTATCACCCCCAATATCCAGCGTTCTCATCGTGACTGGGCGTGGGTGAAACTTTTCCATTGCCTCGCGATAAACACGATACTGCTGCTCTTCTGACGGGAAGGAGTCATGAAGCATAAAAGGGATTTCAGTACGATAAAGACCAATACCTTCAGCGCCTTTTTCTAATCCTGGAGTAATGTCCGCTAACAAACCGGTATTCACATAGAGTGAGATTTGAAACCCATCTTTCGTAACACCCGGCAAATCTTTCAATTGATCCAAAGAACGGTCGAAGGCATTTTCTTGACGGGCTAAACGGAGAAACTCGGCTAATAATTCTCTGGATGGTTGGAAATAGGCGCGGCCGCGATAACCATCAATAATAACTTTCTGGCCGTTGAGCTTGCGAAGCGGCAATTCCCCCACACCCATGACAGCAGGAACACCAAGCGCACTTGCTAAGATCGCAGTATGCGATAAAGCCGAGCCTTGCTGACACACGATACCGACTAACTGTTCCGCAGGAATCTCAGCAATATCTTGAACACTAACCACATTGCCCACCAAGACAATAGGCTGGTCATAGGAACGCGGCTTGCTGTCTGGTTTAATTAAATAACGCAACAGACGCAAACCAATGTTACGGATATCTTCACCACGGGCCTGGAAATAAGGATCCTCCATTTCTTCCAGAATCGCGGCGTGCTGTTCTATTACCTGTTTCAAAGCAGCAGGTGCTGTTATCCCTAACTTAATATGATCCCTTACCCCAACCTGCAAATCATCTGCGTCAAGAATCAGGCGATACGCTTCGAAAATAGCTTGAACATCCCCTGGCGTGTTCGCCATTTGCTGATGCCCTGCATCAAGCTCATCACGCACCATTTCTATCGCCGATTGAAATAACTCCAGCTCGCCTTGCTGGTCATCAGAGGTTAACTCTTCAATATCTTTAAAAGAAAAGCTGCCGCCTGCTACAGCAACCACACCGATACCAATACCGGAAGATCCACCGATACCATCGACGTGATTGTTATTTCTACTCTGCCCCGCTTTCAGCAGGCTTAGAATTTTGCCGCTGTTAATTGCGTGACTAAGGTTACCCGCAAGTTGTGCAGCAACGGTTACCAGAAAGGCCTCATCTTCCTCATCGAATTGTCGGGTTTCCTCCTGTTGTACAACAAGTACACCAACCACACGACCATAATGAACAATCGGCACGCCTAAAAAGGCATGAAAAGATTCTTCCTGTGTTTGTGGAAAATAGCGAAAGTTGGGATGTTTTAAAGCATCTTCAGTATTTAGAACATTTTGCCGCTTGGCGATAAGACCGACCAAACCGTCACCCAAAGGCATTCGCACAGCCCCCACCGACGCTGTATCCAAACCCTGAGTACACATTAAAACTAAATCTTCGCTATCCGAGTCTAGTAAATAGATACTACAAACATCGACAGACATCGATTCTTTAACGTGGTCTGAAATTAACCTCAATGACTCGTCTAAGCTCGACGCGCCATTCACATCCTGTACTATCCGTCGTAAGCGACTTAAGCTCTGCATTGACCGTCCCTATCCGATCTACTATCTATACGCATCAGTGTTAAACATTCAGTGTAAAAAGAAAAGTGCTCACTTATGATTTAACCTCCTTTTATTTCTAAAAAAAGCGTTAAAAGCGTCAGCATCTGCTGAGATAACGCAACAACGTGCCAAATGAATAAAGCACACTTCCTCTAGGCGATTCTCATACAGGTGCGCTATAATTCCGCCCTCGCAGAAACCTCAGCAAAAAAGAGTTAAGAAAGTCCATGTCCAAAAAGCTTTTTATCAAAACCCACGGCTGCCAGATGAATGAATACGACTCCTCTCGTATTGCCGATCTATTGGGTGAGAGCCACGACATGGAATTGACCGAAGACGAGTCAACGGCAGACGTATTATTGCTCAATACCTGCTCTATCCGTGAAAAAGCGCAGGAGAAGGTTTTCCACCAACTCGGCCGCTGGAGAAAGCTCAAAGAAAAGAATCCAGGTTTGATGATTGGTGTCGGCGGCTGCGTTGCTAGCCAGGAGGGCGATGCCATCCGTAATCGGGCACCCTATGTAGACATGATTTTCGGCCCGCAAACGCTGCATCGCGTTCCTGAGATGGTCGACCTTACTTCGCAAGGAAAAACTGGCCATATTGACGTCAGCTTCCCCGAAATCGAAAAATTCGATAGCCTTCCTGCACCTCGTGTAGATGGCGTTGAAGCTTATGTATCCGTTATGGAAGGCTGTAGCAAATACTGTACATTTTGTGTTGTCCCTTACACGCGCGGTGAAGAAGTTAGCCGACCTGCCGCCGACGTGCTTGCAGAGGTTCAGCAACTTGCTGACCAAGGTGTTCGTGAAGTCAACTTGCTTGGGCAGAACGTCAACGCTTATTGCGGCACATTGGACAATGGCGACACGATGGATTTGGCAGAACTCATTACTGCAGTTGCTGACATTGAGGGAATCGACCGGATCCGTTTCACCACCTCGCACCCAGTCGAGTTCAGCGACAGTCTAATACAAGCATTTGCAGATGTGCCTGAGCTGGTTAGCCATGTACATCTGCCCGTACAAAGCGGATCAGACCGTATCCTTATGGCTATGAAGCGCGGCCATACTGCGCTTGAATACAAATCAAAAATCCGTCGCCTTAAGCAGATTCGTCCAGGCATTAGTATTTCTTCGGACTTTATCATTGGCTTTCCTGGGGAAACCGAACAAGATTTTGAAGATACAATGAACCTCATTCACCAAATTGGTTTTGATAATTCATTCAGCTTTGTTTATAGCCAACGTCCTGGCACTCCAGCCTCTGATTTGCCTGATGACACTGATGAGGCGACCAAGAAACAACGCCTTGCACTATTGCAACGCCGGATTACCAGTCAAGCCATGGACATTAGCCAAGCCATGGTCGGCACCACGCAACGTGTGCTCGTTAGCGGGTATTCAAAAAAAGACCCTGGCATGATGCAAGGCCGCTCAGAGAATAACCGCGCGGTAAATTTCAGTGCCGGTGACCCTAACCTAATCGGTCATTTTGCTGACATTCACATTACTCATGCTTTTCCAAACAGCTTAAAAGGCGATATTGTTGCGTCTGAATTAGATCAATCGACTTTTCAACCATTGATCCAAGTGGCTGAAAGCGCCAACACTGCGCCCTAACAATAGCGCGACCTAACGGTTTATCAGCCACTTATCGTTTTATTGACCCTAAATGGAATCACTAACACTTTGACTACTGCGACTACTGCAAACATTGTCCGCTTCAATCTTGAGCCCGATAACCCAGGCTACCTAGCCACGCTCGGCGGACAGCTGGATGAACACTTTCGAATGATTGAGCAACGCTTAGGCATTCGTATTATTAATCGCGGTAATCAGTTCCAACTGGAAGGCGAACTTAGCCTTATTCGTTCAGTGGGTGATTTGCTGCAATCACTTTATCAGCAAGTTACCCAAGGCATTATCTTAACCCCGGACATGATCCATCTCTCTTTACAAGAGGCCGAGGTAGAAAGCAATCGGGTTGACGACAACCTCAGCACATCCATCGTCACCAAGAAGGCCCACATTCGCACGCGTGGTAAAAACCAGTTTGAGTACCTTGAAAACATTCAGGAAAACGACATTAATTTCGGTATTGGCCCAGCAGGAACCGGTAAAACCTTTCTTGCTGTTGCCTGTGCGGTTGATGCCTTGGAACGTGAATCTATTCGCCGCATTCTACTCGTCAGACCAGCGGTTGAGGCCGGTGAAAAACTAGGCTTTCTCCCTGGCGATTTAAGCCAGAAAATTGACCCTTACTTACGCCCTTTATATGACGCTTTATATGAAATGCTAGGGTTCGACACCGTAGAGAAACTGATTGAGAGGAACGTTATCGAAGTGGCTCCTCTTGCCTACATGCGTGGTCGCACGCTGAACCACTCCTTCGTCATTTTAGATGAAAGCCAGAACACCACACGAGAGCAGATGAAGATGTTTCTCACACGAATCGGTTTTGGCTCAAGTGCTGTGATCACAGGTGATATCACTCAGGTAGACTTACCTCGGGGAACCGAATCAGGTTTAAAGCATGCTATGAAGGTACTCGATGGGGTCGCAGGGATTGGCTTCACTCACTTCACATCAAAAGACGTTGTGCGTCATCCCATTGTTCAACGCATTGTTCAAGCTTACGATGCCTTTGATGAAAAGGATGCCGCCGAAAAGACCGCAGCAGAAGAACGAAGAAAAGCCGAGAAGCAACGACCATGACAGTCTTGGTGGACCTACAAAATGCATCTTCACTTACACACCTACCAAACGAAGCGCAGTTCCAACAGTGGGCCGAAACAGCCTTAGCGCAACGAAGTGAAGATTCAGAACTAAGCATTCGGATAGTGGATGAGACGGAAAGCCAAACTCTCAACGCGCAGTACCGTAACAAAGATAACCCCACGAACGTGTTATCTTTCCCTTTTGAACTGCCGGACGGTATCGAATTACCTCTTTTAGGTGACCTCGTTATCTGTGCGCCAGTCGTTATGCGCGAGGCAGAAGAGCAGCAAAAAAAATCCCTAGACCACTGGGCGCATATGACAATTCACGGTATTCTCCACCTACTTGGCTACGACCATATTGAGGATTCAGAAGCCGAAGAAATGGAATCCCTTGAAATCACATTGTTAGCGACATTAAATATCGCTAACCCTTACGAACTCAATGAGAGGCCGGCAACATCATGAGCGAAGATCGATCGAGTAACGGTCAGGTCCAAAAATCCTGGCTGGAAAGATTAGCTCAAGCTTTTTCAGACGAACCAAAAGATCGTGAAGACCTTTTGGAACTCTTAAGAAACGCAGAAAAAACTCAAGTCCTGGATAATGAAGCACTGAGTATTATTGAAGGTGCTTTAGCGGTTGCTGAGAAGCAGGTCGCTGACATTATGATTCCACGCCCACAAATGGTGGTAATCAATGCTCAAACCAGTCCTCGTGATTTTCTCCCTGAGATGATCGCTTCTGCTCACTCCCGCTTCCCCGTCATTGGTGATTCACCGGATGAGGTTATCGGTATTCTATTGGCAAAAGACCTTCTTCCTTATGCATTGAACGGCGGCATTGATGAATGCGACATCAATGAACACCTAAGAAAAGCCACCTTTGTGCCAGAAACAAAACGCCTTAATGTCTTACTGCAAGAGTTCCGTGAAAATCGCAATCACATGGCCGTTGTCGTCGATGAATACGGCTGCGTATCGGGACTAGTCACTATCGAAGATGTACTCGAACAAATCGTTGGTGAAATCGAAGATGAATACGACGAAGATGAAGACGACGCACTCATCAAGCAATTTGAAAGTAACAGCTACATCGCGAAAGCATTAACGCCAATCGAAGACTTTAATGAATATTTTCAAGCTTCGTTCTCGGATGCTGAGTTTGATACGATTGGCGGCATCATCACACAAAAGTTTGGTCGTTTACCCGTCCGTGAAGATGAAGTGAACATTGAAAACTTTAATTTCAAAATCCTCAACGCAGACAACCGTCGCATACGTTTGATTCAAGTAACGCCAATCGATACTGACAGCGTGGAAGAATAACGACGTATACTGACAGAAAAGGAAGCCGTAGATGACCGCCTGCCGTAGATTTCAGCAGGGCCCGTTAAAGCCACTGATGATATTACTGGCTGGCGCGGCATCTACGCTTGCTTTTGCACCGTTCCAGTTATGGCCAATAGCGATCATTAGTGTCGCTATATTTCTCTATTGTTTACAAAACACATCGCCCATACAGGCAGCCCTAAGAGGCTGGTGCTTTGGTTTTGGTTTTTTCCTTACTTCAGTTTCATGGGTTTACGTCAGTATCCATAATTTTGGCGCAGCATCACCTGCGTTAGCCATATCATTGACTGTTTTGTTTGCAGCAGGCTTAGCCATTTTCTTTGCGGTGCATGGCGCTTTATTAAGTTTCATCCTACAAAAAACCAATAATTCACCCGGCGCTACTTTATTGATTTTTCCAGCTACTTGGGTGCTTGCCGAATGGTTTCGAAGCTGGTTTTTAACCGGCTTTCCATGGCTGCTCGTCGGTTACGCACCACTTGATACGTGGCTTGCCTATTGGGCGCCTATTACCGGAATTTATGGCCTGAGCTTGTTTGTCGCCGCAACTTCCTGCTGCCTAGTTCTCTTCGTCCAAGCACGAAAAAACACGACTCGACTTTGGCTCATCAGCATTGTTGTTCTCCCTTTTTTATTGGGGCTCCCTTTAGCAACACTGACCTTGACTCAAGCGAAAAACGACGCTTTTTCCGTAACACTTATCCAAGGCAACACGCCTCAACAACAAAAGTGGAATACCCACCAACGCCAAGCCATTATTGATACGCACGTATCATTGACCTTAGAACATCTAGATTCAGCACTTATCATTTGGCCAGAAACTGCCATTCCGCAACTCCTCGACAAAGCAAAACCCACAATAGACAAGCTGGATAATTTTCTACTTAAGAACAACACAGCGCTAATCACCGGCATTCCATCTAGCCAAATAAACGACGACAGAAAGCACTATTACAACTCGGTTATTGGTTTAGGGACTGCTAAGGGGGTTTATCACAAACAGCGCCTTGTCCCCTTTGGTGAGTACGTCCCTTTAGAGTCAATGTTGCGCGGTTTGATCGACTTTTTTGATCTGCCCATGTCGAGTTTCAGCCTAGGCCCAGAGAATCAACCAACAATAAAATTACACGATGACATCGCGGTGTCTTCATACATTTGCTACGAAATTGTCTATCCAGATTTAGTGGCTAAAGAAACTGGGGATTTACTGCTTACTGTCAGTAATGATGCATGGTTCGGGGACAGTCTAGCACCTCATCAGCACCTTCAAATGGCACGCATGCGGGCACTAGAAACAGGGCGATATTTAATTCGAGCAACGAACAATGGCATAAGCGCGATTATTGCGCCAAACGGTGAAATAACAGCTCGTTCGCCCCAGTTTATTGCTACTACCCTCACAGGCAATGTCCAACCTATGAGTGGCGCAACCCCTTTTGCCAGCACGGGTTCTTGGCCCCTGCTGTTGATTGCCTTACTAATGGTCGCACTTGGCACCGCACTGACTCGAAAGCCAACGCGGGAAGCCAGATAACAACAGGTTAGTCTATGCGGAGCGTCGCGAAGAACTGCACTGATCTGGCCAATGCATGCACAACGACGTTCTAATCTCTGTTACTCTCACGGTGAAAATAGCGCGCATCGCATTCATCACAGGGTTCAATAACCGATGTTTGCTCCAAGGTCACTAATGTCCCGCAATTAAGACAGCGAAGCGTACCTGCCGTAGAAATTTCTCCAGCAACATACTCTTCTGGCCCGTGAGACAGTCTTTGCTCTAGGTATACATGGTCAAGCCGTGTTTTATCGGCTAAGCCTTTAAGCAACTCGCCAAGCTTAAATTCCAAAATATTCAGATCGAAGTTAAGCCATGCGGCGACACCTTCACCAGTTTTGTGAACAAAGAAGCCTAAGTCTGCTAAATCCCTGCGCAAATATGCCTGAAGCAAATCGATCTCCTCACGGGTCATATCTTCAGCGGCAAGCTCAATTTCAGCAGCTTCTTTAATTTTCTGTTCTAGTAAAGGCCAAGATTGCTGTTCAAGGTTTTCGATCGATAGATAAACGCGCTCTAAGATGCGTTCATAGGCAGCGGTTGCCGAAGGAGTGTCTTCTGTCACGGTTTGCTTTGGTTGATTGTGATCAGTCATGGTTATTCGCTCTAGGTAGAGTGAGTTCTGAACCGCTGAAATATTCATCGGTTCTCCATTAAACTTTCATTACCAGTCTACGCTAATCTCCACTTAACTGTGTACATATCTCTGTCATTAACTATCTGAAACACACTAACTATTGTATGCTACAGGCCATTTTTCAAATTTCTTTGATTTTCATCTATCAGCTTAAAAATTGCCTCCGTCAATGTCGAGGTAATTAGGTATAATTGCCGATCTGATGACCCTAATGAGTGACAGTAGATTTAGCATGATTAACGAACAGTACCAACCCCAGCAAATTGAAGAAAATGCACGAAAATTCTGGGAAGAACAGCAATGTTTTCAGGTAGAAAACGATCCTGAAAAAGAAAAATTCTACTGCCTATCAATGTTTCCATACCCCAGCGGCCGCCTTCACATGGGTCACGTCCGCAATTACACCATTGGTGATGTAGTTAGCCGCTACCAACGGATGCAAGGCAAAAATGTTCTTCAGCCAATGGGCTGGGATGCCTTTGGTCTGCCTGCTGAAAATGCCGCAATTAAAAACAATGTGCCACCGGCAAAATGGACTTACGAAAACATCGAATACATGAAGACACAGCTAAAGTCTTTAGGCTTTGGTTATGACTGGAATCGCGAGCTAGCCACATGCCATCCAGAGTATTATCGCTGGGAACAGTGGTTCTTTACTCAGCTAATGAAAAAAGGCCTGGTTTATAAAAAAGAGTCCGAAGTTAATTGGGATCCAGTGGATCAAACGGTCTTAGCCAACGAACAAGTTATCGACGGCCGCGGCTGGCGCTCTGGAGCTTTAGTTGAACGCAAAAAGATACCTCAGTGGTTCCTTAAAATCACTGACTATGCTGACCAGCTACTTGAAGACTTAGAGCAGCTCACAGAATGGCCCGAACAAGTCAAAACCATGCAGCGTAACTGGATTGGTCGCTCTCAAGGTTTAGAACTCAATTTTGATATTGATGGCTTTGGCGCACTTGAAGTCTTTACGACACGCCCAGACACTCTAATGGGGGTTACCTATGTTGCCGTTGCCGCGCAACATCCATTGGCACTCAAGGCTGCCAAAACAAACCCTGAACTGCAGCAATTTATCGACGACTGTAAAAACATGAAAGTTGCAGAAGCGGACATGGCCACCATGGAAAAGAAAGGCATGGCATTGGGCATTGAAGCGACTCATCCTATTACAGGTGAGAAAGTGCCTGTATGGACTGCCAATTTCGTATTAATGGATTATGGTTCAGGCGCAGTGATGTCAGTACCTGCTCACGATCAACGTGATTGGGAGTTTGCAAAAAAGTACGACTTGCCAATCAAACAAGTTATCCGCCCCACAGACCCAGAAGACAACATTAACATCGAAGAGTCTGCCTTTGTGGACAAGGGTGTCCTGATTAATTCTGGCATCTATGATGATCTTGAATTTGATCACGCCTTTAAAATGATTGCGGCAAATTTAGAGGCTAAAAACCAAGGAAAGGTCACAATCAATTTCCGCCTTCGTGACTGGGGTGTCTCTCGTCAACGCTATTGGGGAGCGCCGATTCCTGTCATCAATTGCCCATCTTGTGGTGCAGTTCCAACACCTGAAGAACAATTGCCCGTATTGCTACCTGAAGATATCGAGTTTGATGGCGTTGGATCTCCCATCAAGAAAATGGACTCATTTATTAATACTACCTGCCCATCTTGTGGTGGCAAAGCAGAACGTGAAACTGACACGTTTGATACCTTCATGGAATCCAGCTGGTATTACGCCCGTTACGCGAGTCGTGCAACCTCAAACGCGATGTTAAGCCCAGAGCAAGCAAACTATTGGCTGCCAGTGGACCAATACATTGGCGGTATCGAGCACGCTATTCTTCACCTACTGTACTCGCGCTTTTTCCATAAATTAATGCGTGATGAAGGATTGGTCGATTCTGATGAGCCTTTCAAACGTTTACTGTGCCAAGGCATGGTATTGGCAGATACCTTTTATCGTGAAGACGAAAAAGGAGGTCAAGTCTGGTTCTCACCCAGCGAAGTTGATATTAACACTGATGATAAGGGCCGTGTTACGGGTGCGACTTTGAAGTCAGATGGCCAGCCTGTTATGCATTCTGGCATGTCAAAAATGTCAAAATCTAAAAATAACGGTATCGACCCACAAGTAATGATCGACATTTACGGCGCTGATACCGTCCGTTTATTCATGATGTTCGCAGCACCACCAGAACAATCGCTTGAATGGTCAGATGCCGGCGTTGAAGGCGCTAACCGTTACCTTCGCCGTTTATGGAAACTCGTTTACGATCACACAGTTCAAGGTGCTGCAGTAGCGATTGATACCGAAGCACTCAGTGAAGAACAAACGGAACTACGCCGTAAAACTCATGAAACTATCGCCAAGGTCGGCGACGATATTGAACGCCGACAAACGTTTAACACAGCCATTGCAGCCGTCATGGAGTTGACCAACGCCATTAGCCGTTTTGTCGACGTATCGGAGCAAGGTCGCGCTGTTGTTCAAGAAGCACTTGAAGCTGCCACGCTTCTTCTTTCGCCCATAACTCCTCATATTTGCCATGAGTTATGGGGCGCGCTGGGTCAAGACAGCAATATATTATCTGCCCCTTGGCCAATCGTTGATGAAAGCGCGCTGGTTCGCTCAAGCATAGAGCTCGTGGTTCAGGTTAATGGCAAGCTGCGTGCACGAATTGGCGTACCTGCGGACGCCGATCGCAATCACATCCAACACATGGCTTTAGCTGACCCTAATGTCATCCGCTTCACAGAAGGAATGACCATTCGCAAAGTGATTGTTGTGCCAAACAAACTAGTTAATATTGTTGTGAGTAACGGCTAATGCAAGGATCTCTGTTGAGTAATCAAAGCAAGCTGCTAACTGGCGGCCTTGTTCTCATCTTCAGCTTAGTAATTTCAGCGTGTGGATTTCAACTACGCGGGCTGACAGAGATCCCTGATGCCCTGAAAACGGTGTACCTTTCCTCAACTAAGTCGTCCTCTGTACTTCCTGTACTTAAGCGCTACATGCAATCAAATGGCATTCATGTAGCCAACGGTGCTGTCACGGCGCCTTACCATCTGAAAATTCTTAACGAAGAGCACCAACGTCGTTCTGTTTCTCTGAGCTCCACCGCCAAAACAGAAGAATATGAACTACGCTCTAACCTCACTTTTGAAGTCCTCGACCAAGCCGGTGAAACAGTGATAGCACCCACACAGCTTTACACTGAGCGCACTTATCGTTTTGATGAAAATAACGTCAACGCAAAAGCCGCTGAAGAATCGCTGATTAAACAAGAAATGTACAACAACCTCGCGCAGCAAATTGTCCGACGTTACCGAAGCATCGCCAATATACCGGCAAAATAACATGAAGCTAAAGCCTGAGCAGTTACCACAGCACCTCAAAAACCTTGGGCCTGAATTACTTCCTGTTTATCTATTTAGCGGCGACGAGCCGCTCCTCATCCAAGAAGCCACAGACCAGCTTCGACAAGCAGCGACAGCCGCCGGTTTTACTGAACGTGCACGTTTTCATGCGGACAACAGTTTCCAATGGGAGCGACTCATTGACGAAGCCAATAGCCTGTCACTATTCGCTGAGAAAAAAATCATTGAGCTTTATATCCCTAACGGCAAGCCTGGCGCGCAAGGCACTGAAGCGCTCCTACACTATTGCCAGAATCCCTCTCCCGACAACCTACTGCTGATAGTTACCCCACGCTTAGACGGCAGCGCACAAAAAACAAAGTGGTATAAAACGGTTGAACAACTTGGTAGTAGCCTGACTTTTTGGCCTATAGAAATTGACCAGCTTCCTCGCTGGATTAGCAGCCGGTTAAGCCAAAAAGGCATGAAAGCAACACCTACTGCCGCTGAGATTTTAGCGGAGAAGGTTGAAGGGAATCTGCTGGCAGCAATGCAAGAAATAGAAAAGCTTGAGTTGCTGGTGACTCCTGGTCAAGTGATTGATGAAGAAACGATCCTTGAGCTTGTTGCTGATAGCGCTCGTTACGATTTATTCAGCCTAATGGACGCCGCATTACAAGGCAATCAAACCCGTTGCTTGAAAATGTTACGCGGATTACAAACAGAAGGAACAGAACCCACACTATTAATTTGGGCACTGAGCCGTGAGATTCGAACGTTACTCGAGCTAAAACAACAAAATAGCGGCACCTCCATCTCAGAGCAACAATTCAAAAAGCACCGAATATGGGGCAAAAGAAAAAGCTACTTTAATCGCGCTCACCAGCAACTAAGTTCTTCTAACCTATTGAAGTTGCTAAGCCTTTGCAATCAAGCAGATCATTCAATCAAGGGCATAGAACAGCAATCACCATGGCTGGTTATCTCACACATTTTATTGGGCCTATCTCAAGGGAAAGACCCATCAGTGAAGCAATTTTTGCCCTAGATCAATAAACAGCCTCTGACACACTGAGCCAAGTCAACGCCATTCAAAAACAGTCATATTATGTTAATGATCGGTTAAAAGAGGCTCAATCATGTTTTCCACCGTTACACACCGTCAACAAGGCTTTACGCTGATCGAGTTAGTGATCACGTTAGCTATTGTCGCCATATTGGTGGGTGTAGTGGCGCCTAGCTTTTCCTCTTTCATGCAACAAAGCCGCTTATCATCACAAATGAATAACCTTGTAGCCAGCATTCACATGGCACGCGCTGAGGCCGCTACTCGCCGAATGATTGTCACGATGTGTGCCAGCAGTGATGGTGCAACTTGCAATACTCAAAATTGGGAGGCCGGTTGGATTATTTTTACAGACGATACCAACAACGGAAACGGTATATTGGACGGTGCGGATGAGCTTGTCCGCTATCAAGAAGCATTAGAAGGGGGTAATACCCTGCGTGAAACCGGTTTCAATTTCCCTGCAAATGGAAGAATCATTTTTAACACCAATGGTTTTTTACTCGCTACAGCACCCGACTCTGGCACATTAACACTCTGTGACAGTCGAGGTGTGAGTGACGCTAAGGCCATTGTGATTAATATTTCAGGTACATCCCGAGCGGCAACCGACGAAAACAACAATGGCACTCCAGACAATCATAACGGTGCGGGGAACGAAATTGTATGTCCTGCTTAACGCCAGCACTTAAAACATATAAACGGTTTCAGGCTCTAAACCGCCAACGCGGTGTAGGCATGCTTGAAGTGATGATAGCGCTTGTTTTACTGACCACCACCCTGCTGGGTGCCACAGCCATACAGCTTACCGGTATGCAGACCAATCGTGGTGCCTACTACCGTACCCAAGCCAGTATTCTTGCTTACGATATTGCCGAACGCATCCGCATTAATTCTGCCTACGCGCTGGAAAGCAATGCTAACTACTCCATCGATACCACCTCTATTGCCGTGCCCGCTTCACCTAATTGCATGTCGGCCACGGCCGGCTGCACCAGTGCTCAGATAGCTAACCGAGATATTCGCGAATGGACGGAGAACTTCATTGATGTCGATGGAGAAGACCATGATGCAGCAAATTACCGCGCTGTATTACCAAACGGGACGGGAGCCGTTATGGCTAGCGGAGCCAACTTCAGTGTTGCGATCACCTGGGATGAACTGGACTGGAACATTGGTGGTGGCGTTAACAAAGCAGACACCACTAAAAATTTCACCGTAGACTTTACGTTGACACACTAATGATGAAATCGAAAACCAACATCAGCCTACACCGACAACACGGCCTATCCATGGTTGAGTTAATGGTCACCCTACTCATTAGCTCCCTGTTAATGTTAGGCGTTTTCGAGGTATTCCTCAGTAGCAATCAGAACAACCGTGTCGCTCATGCTAACGCACGTATTCAAGAAAACGGCCGTCTAGCACTAGACATTCTCACCCGTAACCTGCGCATGGCGGGTTATCAAGGCTGCATCGATCCTAATATGATCGACTTAAACATTGTTGCCGATGATCCACCGACCACCGACTTAAGTAGCAGCGGAGTCATGGGTTATGAAAGTGATGATGATGATTGGGATATCGGTACTCGTGACAGCCAATTAGACCCAATAACCGACGTTCCAAACGGCTCAGATATCATCTTCGTGCAGTTTGTTTCTCCAACAGGCGTTAACGTCATGTGTACTGGTTCTATCAACTCATGCTCTGCCGTCAACGCCAACATAAAAATCGAAAACAACAGCATCGGGCTTACTCAAAACGATATCGCTGTGGTTACCGATTGCGAAAGCGCGGACCTGTTTCGTATCGTCAATATGCCTAATGACGCTGCTGATGGCATGACAACCCTGTCGCATTCCAACGCGCTCAACACGACTAATAATCTCAGTAAGGTTTACGATGATTCTGCGCAGGTCGTGACGTATAACGCACTGGCTTATTACGTCAAAGACACAGGGAGAACCAACGAGCGAGGCAACGCTATCTTCTCTCTCTATCAGTTCGATGCAGCTTTTCAAACCGGTGGCGCTATCACCGGCAATGAAGAAGAGCTTGTCGAAGGCGTCGAACAGCTACAGATACTTTATGGGCAGAAGCTCGACTCTGGGAATATTCGTTATGTGGCTGCTGATGACGGCGACCTTGATTTCACGGAAGTTGAATCTATACGAATTTCGATATTAGTGAGTGATGCTGACCCTATCCGCCAAGAAGATGATAGCAACACGTACAAGCTAAGTGGTGTAGATGTAGAGCCCGCTGGCGCAGTCAGTCCAGAAACCGTTCACCCTGCCGACCGTCGCTTACGCCAAGTTTTCACGACTACCTTGTACATGAGGAATTTGGGATGAAACATACCAGAAACAAGCCTCAAACTGTCCTAAAAGGACCTCAACAGCAACAAGGTATCGTGCTCATCGCCGCGCTTTTAGTCGTCGTAATCATCACGATTATCGCCAGCGCGATGACGCGAACCTCCGGCTATGAAGAGAAAATGGCCACTAACGCACAAACTTATAACCGCACATTCCAAGCTGCTGAATCCGCGGTTGAAGAAGTAATCAACAATGAAACACTGATGTTTGAAGCCATCGATGCCAACGACGATTTATCCAGCACGCTTCAAGTTCCATTAGGGACATCAGGCGTTACCGCATCGGCACAAACCGAATTTATCGGCGAAGGGTTGGTACCTGGAAACTCTATAGGTAGCGTTTCTTCGTTCCGTTATGAAGTTTTAGCAACCGGTGAAATGACCAACTATGACGCATCGACTCTGATTCGTCAGGGCTTTTACCGTGTCAGCTTTGTTAGCTCAACCAACCAATAATTGATGGGTTGGCGAGGAGGTAGTATGAACACATTGACCAAACTGCAGAAAACGGCATTCAGTTTTGCAGCCACACTTCTTATTTGCACGCCTGCTTGGGCTGATGATACCGAGATATTTTTCGGTGGCACATCAGCCATCACAGTTCGGCCCAATATCATGTTCATTCTCGATACATCTGGCTCCATGACAGGTAAAGATGGAGGCTCCGTTCAGCGCATCGACCGGATGAAAAACGCTATCACTAACCTGCTGACTTCTGTCCAAGATGTCAATGTTGGCTTAATGCGCTTTACCGACCCTGGCGGCCCAGTGATTTCACCTATCCGCTACGTCGATGAAGTGGCTGATGCCTCCGTTTATGAACTCACCGGTTCTGTAACATCACGTGTTATTTCTTCGTTTGACGATGCCTATGAAAATGACGCCGGCAATATGTTCCTGAGTACGGACGACCTGCCTACAACAAGCAGCGGCACCGGTGTTGTAGAGCAATTCATCCAACATGGTGATGATGATGCAGAACAAAATTTGTCGAATAATAAAGTCAGTGTTGATAGCTCTGACTTAGAAATGATGCACGACGGCTCCACAAAGCAAATCGTGGGTGTCCGCATGCGCTCCCTAGCGATTCCTAAAAATGCCACCATCACCAATGCATATCTAGAGTTTGAAGTGGATGAGCAAAAAAGCGGCGACCTGACCGTCACTATCTATGGTCACGATACTAATTCGGCTAACCGTTTTAAGGATAATAAATGGGACCTAAGTGACAGAAATCTAACAAACGCCAAAGTCGACTGGTCAATTACCAGCTCGCCCAGCGTCAACAGCAAAATGCAAACGCCTGACATCAGCAACATTGTGCAAGAGATTGTGAACCGTGGTGGCTGGGCTAGCCAAAACGACATGGCGTTTATTTTTAAGTTAAAGACCCGTAGTGGCAGCGCAAAGCGTACTTTCGAATCACACGATGGTGAAAACGGAAAAACTCGCTTATATGTTGAATATGATGACGGCTCAGGTGCTGGACAAAACACCATAGGTTTACGTTTCAACGAAATTGCCATCCCTGCAGGCGCTACAATTACTGGCGCCACATTAAACACAACCGCATTAAAGTCTGAAACAGGCACAACAGCCATTACCATTTCTGGTGAGGATGTTGGCCATAGCGAACAGTTTTTAGACAGCGACGATAATATCTCTGGCCGTACTAAAACAACGGCCAACACCTCATGGTCTATCACCGGCAATTGGGATGCTGACACTACTTACTCATCGCCAGATTTAACCTCTGTTATCCAAGAAATCGTTGATCGTGATGACTGGTGTGGTAACAACAGCTTAAGTCTGATTTTAGCCGTTACTAGCGGTAATCGTTCCATTACCTCTTTTGACGAAGACAACGATGAAGCCCCCCAGCTTGCCATTACTTATGATACTGACTCCATACCAGAAAACGCCTGTATGCAGTATGCCGCTGACAAGCTAATTACTGATAAAGATGATGATGTTGAAGAAGAGTCAGATGGCGATATGCAGAAAACCAGCTCAGACTTAGATCTGGGTGAAAAATCCGTCGGGCTTCGTTATAACGGTCTGCCGATAGTGAAAGACTCCGTCATCAACTATGCTTACTTACAGTTTGTGGCCAACGAGTCCCACAGCGGAGAGACCACACTTACGATTACCGCTCACGATACATCTGATGCGCCTGAATTCACCTCTAGTAGCAGAAACCTATCTAATCGCACAAAAACCAGCGCAAGTGTGACTTGGGTACCTGAGGTTTGGGTCAATGAAGGCCAAGTTAGCCGCACGCCAAACATTGCCCCCATCATTAACGAAATTGTTTCACGCTACAGCTGGGCCGCCGGTAATAGCATTGTTTTCAGTATTGAAGGCTCAGGCAAGCGCGTTGCAAAATCTTATGACGGATCGATTCTCGCACCAAAACTCGTCTACTATGCAGAATCAAGTGATGTTACTGCAGGCGCAGGTACCGTTAGGCAAGATCTGATTGATGCGGTCAAAACACTGCCCGCAAACGGTAATACGCCTATCGTAGATACACTCTATGAAGCCAAACGCTATTTCCGCGGTGAAGGCGTTTATTACGGTAAAACACGAGGAGATGCGAGTAACAAGCACCTAAAACGGGTGTCTACACCGTCCTCATACACTGGCGGGCTCTTGGTTCAGCCAGCAGGTTGCTCCAGTGATAATTTAGATGACTCAGACTGTTCAGGTGAGCAAATCACAGGCTCACCACAATACATCAGTCCGGTGACTCACTCGTGCCAACAAAACCACATTGTGCTTTTAACCGACGGTCAAGCGAACAGCAACCACTCGGAAAGCCTGATCAAAACGCAACTCGGCATCGGCTCCTGTGAGTCGTCTACATCGGGTGAAAAATGCGGTATCGACCTAGTCAGAAACATGAGCACCGTCGATCAGATTGGAGCAACAAGTGGTGATCAATATATCAACACACATGTTGTTGGCCTTGAAATTTCGACCTCATGGTTACAAAAACTCGCCGATGCAGGTAATGGGGAGTTTAAACTAGCCTCCTCCGAAGAAGATTTGCTGGAAGTTTTTGACTCCGTTGTCAGTGGTTTCTTAGCCGACACATCCTCTTTTGTAGAGCCCAGCGTCACGGTCAACCAGTTCAACCGGTTCGCGCACCGAAACGACATTTACTTCGCCATGTTTGAACCTTCAGAAAATAAACAATGGCCAGGCAACCTTAAAAAGTACCAACTCAAAGGTAATCCTGCTGAGCTGTACGATAGCAGTACTCCCTCAGAGTTAGCCATCGATTATGAGGAAGGCTTCTTTACTGACACCGCGCGAAGCTTTTGGTCTGAAGACGATGACGGCGGCAATGCAGCCAAAGGTGGAATGGCGAGCAACCTGCCTTCAGTCAGAACGATTTATACCGACATTAAATCAGGTACAACCAACCTAAACGTCGAAGACAATATTGTTAGTGAAAGTAACAGCGCACTAACCAAAGCTCACTTAGGCATAGAGGATAAGAGTGATTCTTATCGTGGCAACTTACTTCGTTGGGCCAAAGGGTTAGATGAAAATGGCGCCAACCGTTACCAAATTGGTGATCCGTTACACTCGGTTCCTGAGCTAGTTACCTATGACGGTAACTCAGACCCTATTAGCAGTTATATTTTCTTCGGCACCAACGAGGGCTATCTACATGCAGTAAACATCAACAACGGTGAAGAAGCCTTTGCCTATATTCCTGAAGAACTGCTCCCCAACCTCAGCAGTTTTTATGACGATGAGCCTAGCGACCCGGACACCAGCTCCAGAAAATACGGACTTGATGGCGGCATCACCGTTTGGACCAGAGACAGTAACTACGACAACATCATTGATCCGAGTGAAGGCGAATTTGCTCGTTTATACGTCGGCATGCGTCGTGGCGGCAGCAATTACTATGCCCTTGATGTTTCAGAAATCAACAATCCAAAACTCATGTGGAAAATCAAAGGAGGCGAGACGGCTGGATTTGAAAAACTTGGACAAACTTGGTCTGAGCCCGTTAAAACAAAAATCAACTTTGATGGCACCGCTTACGACGTGCTTATTTTTGCTGGCGGGTATGATGAAAACCAAGACAATGTCTCTACCCGCACTGCCGACACTAAAGGCAACAATATCTTCATCGTCAATGCAGAAACTGGCGCACTGTTATGGTCAGGCGGCGAGGATAATACCTACGATGAAACCTTTGCGGCTATGGACTACAGCATCCCTTCTAACATCAACGTCCTCGATATGAACCGTGATGGTTTAGCCGACCAAATGTATGTCGGTGACATGGGCGGTCAAGTGTGGCGTTTCGACATCAATAACGGTGCAACACTAAAGAATAAGCTGGTCGATGGCGGCGTGATCGCCAATTTAGCTGACAATACCAGTGAAGGTAATCGCCGCTTCTATTACAAGCCCGATGTTGCTCTCGTCGTAACCAAAGAAGGCCGTTACCTGTCTATAGCTATAGGTTCAGGCTATCGCGCGCATCCATTAAATACTGTCATTAATGATCGTTTCTATCAAATCAGACAACATGACCTATATTCAAAACCGAGCAGCTATTCGTCAGTCACGGAGGCTGATCTGTACAACATCACCCAAAATCTGATCTATGAAGGCGAAACTGAAGAGATGATAGAAGCGGAACACGCTTTGTCACTAACTCATTCAGACCGTAAAGAAGGCTGGTTACTAGAAATGGAAAACTCTGGCGAGAAAGTCTTAGCCAGCAGTAGCACTATCCTCAACCAAATAGCCTTCACTACTTATGAGCCGAGCGCGCCCGATACTGTCAGCTGTAAACCTGCACACGGTACAAACCGAATCTATGTTGTGGATATCAATTTTGGCGGACCGGTGATGGACTCTAACGGTGATGGGGTTATCGATAAGAGTGACCGAGTGACGCAATTGAAAACGGGGTCTATCGCTTCAACGCCAACAGTTATTGATACCATCGACAGTAAACCTACTGTATGGGTTGGTACTGAGCGTGTGGAAAACATTAATACCGATATAGAATCGATTAGAACTTACTGGATTGAGGAGTCTTCTCAGTAATGAATAAAGCCTTACAGCGAGGGTTTGGACTTATCGAGGTGATGGTCACAGTGGCCATTATCGGTATCCTGTTAGCCATTGCCTACCCAAGCTATCAAGCCCATATCGTTGACAGTAATCGCAAGGAAGTACAGTCAACCTTGGAAGCAATGGCAACAGCTATGGAGCGTTATAGAAGCGCGAACAGCACCTATGTAGGTACTGAAAGTAGCGCAGGCTCGGCAAGTGCGCCTGCAGCCACGGTTTTTCCATCGCAAGCTCCTATCGATTCAAATACCAAAGTGTATAACTTGATTGTCCAGGATGCTCAAGCACGCTCTTACGTGATCCGCGCAACACCGATTGCAGGTAGTATTCAAGAAGGTAATGGGTATTTAGAGCTTACCTCAACCGGTATTAAGCGATGGGACAAAGATAACAGTGGTGGAATTAGCGCCGGAGAAGCAACTTGGCAGGATTAATAAATAGTAAACCGGATCAAAAAAGCCCTTCTCAGAAGGGCTTTTTCATTTAGGTCTCGGCACAAAGTTACTTAACTTTATCGCCATGCGCTTGCTTGTCGGCATGGTATGACGAACGAACCAAAGGGCCGCTGGCGGCATGTTTAAAACCCAGTGTTTCCGCAATATTCGCGTACTCATCAAATTCATCAGGATGAACAAAGCGATCAACGGGTAGGTGGTCTCGGCTAGGCTGAAGGTATTGGCCGATAGTGATCATATCCACATCATGAGCCCGTAAGTCCTTCATTACTTGAATAATTTCATCTTTCGTCTCACCCAGACCCACCATTAACCCTGACTTTGTTGTTACGTCTGGGCAACGTTCCTTGAACTTTTTCAGTAACTGCAACGACCACTCATAGTCTGAGCCTGGGCGAATTTTTGGATACAAACGAGGCACAGACTCTAAATTATGGTTCAGCACATCCGGTGGGAATTTTTCGAGCTCATCAAGGGCAACATCCATTCGCCCTCTAAAATCAGGCACTAAGGACTCAACCTCAATATGTGGAGCGCGACTTCGCGTCTCAGCCACACAACGAGCAAAATGCCGTGCACCACCGTCTCGTAAATCATCACGGTCTACTGAAGTAATAACGACATAGCGTAATCCCATATCTGCAATAGCGGTTGCTAACTCAACGGGTTCGTCTTCATTCAGCGCATTTGGCCGTCCGTGAGCCACATCACAAAAAGGACAACGACGTGTACAAATATCCCCCATAATCATGAAGGTTGCTGTACCATTACTAAAGCATTCACCTAAATTAGGGCAGCTTGCTTCCTCACAAACAGACGCAAGTTTATGCTTTCTTAAACGCTGTTTAATACGCGTTACTTCCGCAGAGTTACCCAAGGTAACGCGAAGCCAATCCGG
Organism: Motiliproteus sp.; assembly: GCA_048265065.1. Taxonomy (GTDB): domain Bacteria; phylum Pseudomonadota; class Gammaproteobacteria; order Pseudomonadales; family Balneatricaceae; genus Motiliproteus. Next base: position 50,758 of record JBLXCH010000010.1, read on the forward strand.
TTTTTTAGGCAAATCTTCTTTTTCGGTAGGGATAACCTTAATAGGGATACGTGCGACTTTTTCTGCGCCACGTAACTTAACACCCTGCTCTACCTTTTTACCTGCTGCCACATGAATTCCTGCAATTAGATAATTGTTAGCTTTCGATTTTAGCTCTGCTATTTCTTCTGTAGTTCTAGCTGTGCCGGTAATGCTTGAGAATACTCAACTTGCGTGAATTTAGCTCGCTCAATAAAAAATGCGACAAGCCATTGTTGGATCGCAGCTGTATCGACGACACCTTTAATATCCTGTAACTGGACCATATGAAGGCCGGGATAACCACAAGGGTTAATACGCTGGAATGGCTCTAAGTCCATACAAAGGTTTAATGCTAAACCATGGAATGAGCGCCCCTTACGAACACGTAAACCAAGAGAGGCTAATTTCGCATCTTCAACATAGACACCCGGTGCGTCGGCTTTTGCGTAGGCCTCAACGCCTTGGTTTTGCATCAAACCAATAACCGCGTCTTCCATCAGAGTGACTAATTCTCTCACGCCCATTTTCAAACGTTTTAAATCCCACAGCAGATAAATAATCAGCTGGCCTGGACCATGATACGTCACCTGTCCGCCTCTATCAGACCTAACAACAGGAATATCGCCAGGCATGAGCACATGCTCTGGTTTTCCTGCTTGCCCCTGAGTAAATACGGGGTGGTGCTCTAGCACCCAAATCTCATCAGCAGTAAGCTCATCACGCTGATCGGTAAACTGGTGCATAGCGTCTAAAATCGGCTCATACGCTTGCAACCCAAGCTCACGTATCGTGACAGCGTTCGCCATCACAGCACCATTTTTACGTGCGTGGATGCCATTAGATCTTCATGAATTGCTTTCAGTTGAGAAACGCCGGTTGCGGTGATTCGCAATCTGACTGAAATAAAGCTCCCTTTACTACTCCCTTGAATACTAATCGTTGTCGTATCAAAGTCAGCAACGTGCTTTTGAATTACTTCAATGACTAAGTCTTGAAAGCCCGTAACATCACGACCAATGACTTTAATGGGATAGTCAAGACAAGGAAACTCAATTTTTGGTGGGTCTTGCTGGGTTGTATCAGACATAGAGAATTATATTCGACAGCGAGTTGACTAAGACGCGTATTCTACCCCAAATTTACAGCTACTGCTTCGAGTCGCTGTAGTCAATCTTCGCTATGTTTTGACCAAGGATATATTAACCAAGCGATATGTTAACCGGGCCATATTTTAACCAAGCCATGCTTTAGACACTCCGTGCTTCAACCAAACCAAAAAGCTGTTAGCCGATCAGACCCAAGAAAAACAACATAACGCTATGCCAAAGGCGCTTGAATAGACCCGCGGGTTCAACTGCTTCTAATGCAACTAACGGGGATTGAGCAACAGCTTCACCATTCAACATGATGTTCACCGTGCCGAAACGGTCGCCTACAGCTACTGGAGCTTTAATCGTTTTATCTAGATCCAGTGTCACCTCTAGCGCCTGACTTTGTCCTCGGGGAATTGTCACTGATACAGGCTCGATAGTACCCAACGCGAGTTCGTCTTTAGTCCCGGACCAAACTTTCACTGTGTTGAGATTTTCATTCGCGCCATATAAATCCATGGTTTCGTAGTATCTAAAGCCATAGGAAAGTAGTTTTTGCGTTTCTTGCGCGCGGGCTTCTTCACTATTGGTTCCCATCACAACAGAAATCAGGCGCATATCATCGCGTTTGGCAGAAGCGACTAAGCAATACCCCGCTTCATCCGTATGACCGGTTTTCAAACCATCAACGCTCTTATCACGCCACAACAGCTTATTACGGTTAGGTTGTCTGATTTTGTTGTAGGTGAAATACTTCTCAGAATAGATGCTGTAATACTCAGGGAAATCATTAATGATGGCTTGAGCTAATAAAGCAAGGTCAAAGGCTGTCGTGTAATGGTTTTCGGCAGGTAAGCCGGTGGCATTCATAAAGTGCGAATTTTTCATGCCGATTAAGCCAGCATGCTGGTTCATCAAATCAGCAAATGCACCTTCACTACCGGCAATATGCTCAGCCATTGCCACACTGGCATCGTTGCCCGACTGAATCACAATACCTTTTAATAAGTCAGCCACTTTAACGTTCGTGCCTTCACGAATAAACATTCGTGAGCCTTGCGTTCTCCACGCCTTCTCACTAACGCGAGCAAGATCATCAATACCAATATTACCTTTTGATATTTCGTAGTCAGCGATATAGCTGGTCATCATTTTAGTCAAACTGGCAGGAGGATTACGTGTGTGTTCATTTTTGGAAACAAGAATCTCACCCGTCTTAGCATCAAGCAAAATATACGCTGTCGCAGCTAACCCTGGTGGAGAAGGAATTAATACAGGCGCTGCATAGGCCGCCGAGAAAGCAGTTAATGAAACAACAGCCAAGCCCTGAAAGATACTTTTAAACATCAGCTTTGTTTTGTGTAAAACGGTATAGAACATAGTCATAGACATAAGAGAAACAGGCTATTTATCCAAAGGTCGAAACACTCTAACGAAAGCCTCAAGGCAAGTCTACCAAGTGACCTTGGCCAAACCCAGCGGTGTCTAAAACACGATAAACGCCATTAAGTGTTTCTAAATGATTTACAGGACCAATCTGAACTCGATAAAGTGGATTAGTTCCTTCTCTTTTATTGATAATCGTTGCAAGGTCCGGCATAAGCGCCTGCAATTTTGCTTTCACTGTTTGTGCCGATGTCCAACTAGAATAAGCACCTACTTGTATATATTGTCCCGCGGTATACGTCGCCGGCTGATTAGATTCTGGGGGCGGCTCTGGTAACGCATCAGGGACTAAAACCGGCTTGCTTATCGAGGC
>JBLXCH010000011.1:0-9267 GCA_048265065.1 Motiliproteus sp.
TGGGTTGGACTGAAAGTGGTGGGCCCTGCCAGACTTGAACTGGCGACCGATCGATTATGAGTCGAGTGCTCTAACCAACTGAGCTAAGGGCCCGTAGAGGGTGTTACGAAGAGGCAGGATTATAGCGGTTAGCCGTTTGCTAGCCAAGTGATGCGAGGTTTATCTATTGAATTTAGTTGGTTTTTAATGGGCGATTAATCGACGCACACAAAAAAGCCGCTGCTTTGTTGAAAGGCAGCGGCTTTTTTAATGCTCAGCGTTTAATGGTTATCGCTGAGTTTATTCGTCTAAGAAGCTGCGTAGGTGCTCAGAGCGAGTAGGGTGACGTAGCTTGCGTAATGCCTTCGCTTCGATCTGACGGATACGCTCACGGGTTACGTCGAACTGTTTGCCCACTTCTTCTAAGGTGTGGTCTGTGTTCATTTCGATACCGAAGCGCATGCGTAGGACTTTGGCTTCTCGTGCGGTTAGACCAGAGAGTACGTCTTTGGTCGCTTCACGAAGGCCTTCGCCGGTTGCACGGTCCATTGGTGAATGGATCGCTGTATCTTCGATAAAGTCGCCTAGGCTTGAATCTTCATCATCACCAATCGGTGTTTCCATGGAGATTGGCTCTTTGGCGATTTTTAGTACTTTACGCACTTTGTCTTCTGGCATTTCCATGCGTTCTGACAATTCTTCTGGCGTCGCTTCTCGGCCCATTTCTTGTAGCATTTGGCGAGAAATACGGTTCAGTTTGTTGATTGTTTCGATCATGTGAACCGGAATACGAATGGTGCGTGCTTGGTCAGCAATCGAACGAGTGATTGCTTGACGAATCCACCAGGTTGCGTAGGTAGAGAACTTGTAACCACGGCGGTATTCGAACTTGTCGACAGCTTTCATCAGGCCGATGTTACCTTCCTGAATAAGGTCGAGGAACTGTAGTCCGCGGTTGGTGTATTTTTTCGCGATGGAGATAACCAAACGTAGGTTGGCTTCAACCATTTCTTTCTTAGCGCGACGAGCACGAGCTTCACCAATCGACATACGACGGTTGATTTCTTTCAACTCGGATAACGTAAGGCCAGTGCGAGCTTCTAGTTCGACTAATTTACGTTGTGCACGTAATAGTTCGATTTTAGAAGAGGCAAGACGAACACCGTAAGGGCTGTCTTTGCTGCACAGTTTTTCAACCCATTCGTTGTTGAGCTCGTTGCCTGGGAATTCTTTGATGAAATCTTTACGAGGCATTTTGCCGCGCTGTGTGCAGATACGCATGATAGTGCGTTCTTGAGCGCGTAAGTTGTCGATGCTGTCACGTACGCCGCCGACGAGGTCGTCAAATAGGCGCGGAATAAGCTTGATAGGCGAGAAAACTTCAGCCAGCTTAACAATTTCTTTGTTGAATTGTTTGCTTGAGCGACCGTGCTTTTCTAACGCAGCCATCGCTTTTTTGTGCTGGGCGATGATTTCTTCGAAGCGACGACGAACTTCTTCTGGATCTGGTCCGTTGTCAGTTTCTTCCTCTTCATCATCCGCGTCGTCGTCATCGGCGTCATCATCGGCGTCGTCAGACGCTTCTTCTACAACGGGTGCTGGAGGAGGCGTTGCTGCTGCACCGTCATCATCAGGGTCGATAAAACCATTAAGCAAGTCGCTTAAACGGCCTTCTTCTTCCTGTGTTGTGTGGTAGACATCAATCACTGCAGGTACTGCGCTTGGGTAGTATGCTAGCGCAGACATTACGTCGATTAAGCCTTCTTCTATACGCTTAGCGAGTAAGATTTCGCCTTCACGGGTAAGAAGTTCAACGGTACCCATTTCACGCATGTACATGCGGACTGGGTCAGTAGTACGACCGGCGTCAGTTTCTACTGAAGCAAGAGCAGCGGCAGCTTCTTCAACGGCCGCTTCGTCAGTAGCATCGTTTTCTTCCGCGGTGAGAAGTTCATCGGCATCGGGTGCTTCTTCGGACACGGAAATACCCATGTCGTTGATCATGCGGATGATATCTTCTACCTGATCGGGATCAGAGATGTCTTCTGGCAAGTGGTCGTTAACTTCTGTAAAGGTCAGATAGCCTTGCTCTTTGCCGCGCTGAATCAGCTCTTTCAGGCGAGACTGCTGCTTGGAAGTGTCAGACATAGATTGTTAAACCTGGTGTGAGATCTCAGAAAAATAGCCGCATATTATAGACGTATTTAGGCAACTTTGCCACAGCCTTAGTTGTTCAGGCATTGGCAAAGTTCATTGCTTGTGCGGTTATTACCTTTTGCTTAGCAAACGAGTAAATAAAGTGCGTTCCTCATTGCTTAATGGGGTTTTGTTTCGAATTTTCAACCGTAGCTCATCACATTGAATTTGTTCTTGTTTTTTAACGAGTTGAACAAGACCGTCTAGGAGTTCGTTAGCAAGGGCTTCTGTGTCGATAACAAGCACTTCTTGCTCAGCTAAATCTTTCAGAATGTCGAACTCAGGTTCCCCTTGCCATTCAACAAGTAGGTGGATGGTGGCAATGTCTGGTTGTTGACGAATGCGTTCGATTAACTTTTTCAGCAGTAATAGCTCTGGATCGTTGAGTTGCCCAAGGGTGTCGGTGGTTTCTAAATCAACTTTTAGGGTTAGCTGAGGAAAATGTAAAAGCGTGCGAATTATCCGTTGGCCTAATGTTGAAATGTTGAAGCGATGCCTTGCCGCCGGTTTGGGGGCAAAGGTTGTTGGGGCTGACGCGTGGTGGCTGTTGGGTTCGTTCGTGAAATGGCTACCATCGCTGTAGTCGGGCATGTCCCCGTAGTCAGGCATTGCTTCGTAGTAATTGTTGGTCTCGTGAGCCTCATGAGAATTGTTTGGATAGTTTGTATTTGCTGACTGCTTATCGAGCGCTGTATTTGATGATGCGTTAGGTTCTGAGTTGAGCTGTTGATTGGATGCGTCATTGGATGGCTGATTAGCTCGTTTACTAGTCTGTTCTGCTGAACTGGCTGCAAGTTGCGCCATAAATTCCGGGCTCAGGCCGGTAATCGCGGCTAATTTTTGACGCATCAGTTCACGAAAAACATTGCCGGGAATGCTGTCGAGTAACGGCAACACAGTTTTACTGAGCCGTGACGCGCCTTCCGATGTCTCAGTGTTTAAGCCTTCTGAGTGTGCATCAAAGAAAAAGCTGGATAGCGGCGTGGCTTGGTTAAGGCGTTGCTGAAAGGCGTCTTTGCCTTCTTGGCGAACCAGTGAATCAGGGTCTTCGCCTTCAGGCAAAAATAGGAAGCGTGCTTCGCGACCGTCTTCCATAACTGGCAGCGCGGTTTCTAGAGCGCGATGGGCAGCTTTGCGACCTGCGGCGTCACCATCGAAGCAAAAAATCACTTCTGGGACGATTTTAAATAAACGTGTTAGGTGATGTTCGCTGGTGGCGGTGCCGAGTGTAGCGACAGCGTTGTTGATATCGAATTGAGCTAGGGCGACGACGTCCATGTACCCTTCAACAATAACCACTCTGTCTAATTTTCGATTGGCTTGGCGTGCTTGGTAGAGTCCGTAAAGTTCTTGGTTTTTGTGGAATGTCGGGGTTTCTGGTGAGTTTAAATATTTCGGTTTCTCGTCTGTTAATACGCGACCACCAAAGGCGATAACGCGGCCACGCATGTCCACAATAGGAAACATAATGCGGTCACGGAATCGGTCGTAGCATTTTTTGTCTTCAGGGCGGTATATCACCATGCCGGCTTCATCGAGTTGCTCCTCGGTGGGCTTTTCTGGCATGGCTTTGTTGAGGTAGTTGATTAGGTTGTCCCAGCCCGCAGGGGCAAAGCCGATCTGGTAGCGCTTGGCAATCTGTCCGCTTAGGCCACGTTGCTTGAGGTATTCAACGGCTTTGGCTCGATCAGCATGGTTGCGGAGTTGTTGCTCGTAGTAGTCGGCGCTTTTGTCGAGAATGCTGTAGTTTTCTTTCAGCCGTTCGGTCTTTTCGTGGTGGTGAATGCTGGCTTCTTGCGGAACTTCAATGCCCAGTCGGCGTGAGAGTTGTTCAACCGCTTGTGGAAAGTCGATGCGGTCATACTCCATGACAAAGCCAATGGCGTTGCCAGCAGCGCCGCAGCCGAAGCAATAGTAAAATTGTTTTTCAGGGTTAACGCTGAAAGAAGGTGATTTTTCTTTATGGAAAGGGCAGAGCGCAGAATAGTTACGGCCTGTGCGTTTGAGGCTGACGCGCTCTTCGACCACATCGGCAATATCCGTGCGGTTGAGCAGGTCATCAATAAACGATTGTGGAATACGTCCGGCCATTAGGGTACTCGATCAGTTGAGAACGTAGCTTATCGCAGTCCTCGTTATCGGACAAAACCGGTTAAATCTATTGGGTAAGATTGATGGGTAGCATCAATCCGAGGTGCAAAAAAGCCGTGTTGTGATCTAGCTAAGTTTAGCTTTGATCTTTTGACTAAGTTGACCCATATCGGCGCGGCCTTGAGCTTGTGGCTTGATCACGCCCATTACTTTCCCCATGTCTTGCATGGAGCTGGCGCCGGTGCTTTCAATGGCGCTGTCAATCAGTTGTTCTAGTTCTTCATCAGTTAGCTGGGTAGGAAGGAAGGTTTTAATCACCTCCAATTCGGTCCTCTCTACCTCAGACAAATCTTCACGGCCAGCAGCTTCAAATTGAGCTAATGAATCGCGGCGTTGTTTCTGCATTTTATCCAGAACCACTAGCACACGTTCGTCATCTAATTCGATGCGCTCATCTACTTCAATCCGTTTACATTCAGCAAGTATCATTCGAATAGTGCCCAGACGTTCTTTGTCGCGATTACGCATAGCGTCTTTTTGCGCGGCTTTGATGCTGGCTTGAATGGCTGAACTCATGGTGTAGACCTACTGTACCTGTGTTAATCCGTCATGCGCTGTACTTGTTTATGGTTTTCACTTACTTATGCTTTTAGCTTACTAAAGTAAGATTAACAATAATGTCCGTACAGAATGCTTGTATGAGCCCTTAAAAAGAACTCTGATACAAGAGCTTTATACAAAAGCTTTGTACAAAAGCTCTTAGTACAAACGTACTGCGCGACGAGTTTCGCGTGATACTTTCTTCGCGTGACGCTTAACCGCTGCTGCAGCTTTACGCTTACGAACAGATGTTGGCTTCTCGTAGAATTCACGACGACGAACGTCAGCTAGTACACCTGCTTTTTCGCAAGAACGCTTGAAACGGCGAAGTGCAATATCAAATGGTTCGCTGTCACGAACTTTTACATTTGGCATCAAAATTTCCTTGTTAACTTTTTACTGGCCAGCAGATCTTGTTTCACGAGAGCCGGTTTTCAAAGCTAATGTTAAAAAGTTACGGTTCAATAAATGCTGTTAAGGCATCCCCACAACAAAGAGGGGCGCATATTTTATGCTTTTATTGCTCAGACTGTAAACACTTACTGGGGAAAACTTCAGGGTACTGTTATTATGTCGCCGCTTTTATTTATTGGTTGTACTGATCAGTTGGCTAATAATGGCGGTGTTGATCGATATTTATCACCGTTTTGAGGTCGGTGATCGGTGTGAGATACCTTGTTTGTCGCGGTGTTGAGGTATCGATTATTATTCATTTTTAGTTAAAAGAGCTTATCAGCCCATGCGTGTTCTAGGGATCGAAACATCCTGTGATGAAACTGGTGTCGCCATCTACGATAGCGAGCAAGGCCTTGTGGCGGATGCGCTATATAGCCAAGTGGCGATGCATGCCGATTACGGTGGCGTGGTGCCGGAGCTTGCCTCTCGTGACCATATTCGTAAGTTAGTACCGATGATTAACGAGATCCTTGATGATTCAGGTACTACCGCAAAAGACATTGACGCGATAGCTTACACCGCAGGCCCCGGTCTGATTGGTGCATTAATGGTTGGTGCCTCGGTGTCTCGCTCTTTGGGTTATGCGTGGGGTGTGCCGGTTTTAGGTGTGCACCATATGGAGGGCCATTTGTTGGCGCCCATGTTAGAAGATAACCCACCAGCTTTTCCGTTTATCGCATTGCTGGTTTCTGGTGGTCATACTCAATTAATGCGCGTTGATGGTATCGGTCAGTATGAGCTGCTGGGCGAGTCTCTGGACGATGCGGCTGGTGAAGCCTTTGATAAAGCAGCGAAAATGCTAGGGCTGGATTACCCCGGTGGGCCGCGTATTGCTAAGTTGGCAGAAAATGGCACGGCAGGCCGGTTTAAGTTTCCGCGCCCAATGACAGATAGGCCCGGCTTGGATTTGAGTTTTAGCGGGTTGAAAACCTACACCCTCAACACCGTTGAAGCTTTGCGGAAGTCTGGTGAGTTGGATGATCAAGGCAAAGCGGATATCGCACTGGCATTTCAAGAAGCTGTGGTAGATACGCTCACCATTAAGTGCAAACGTGCTTTGCAGCAAACAGGCTTGAAGCAATTGATTATTGCCGGTGGGGTGAGCGCCAATCGTTTGTTACGTGAAAAGTTAGAAGCCATGGTGGCTAAGCAGCAGGCTTCGCTGAGTTATGCCCGTGCGGAGTTCTGTACCGATAATGGAGCGATGATTGCTTATGCGGGCTGTCAGCGTTTGTTGGTCGGTCAGCAAGATGATTTAGGTATACAGGCGCGACCACGTTGGCCAATGACAGAGTTGGCTTCGATTAAAGAGTGAGATTGGTTTTTTTACCGGTAAAAAGGTGGGATAGGTTTTTGCGGTGTCGATAAATAATCAGTATCGCCATCACAATGCTCACCACTACATACTCCGGTGATAGCCAAAAGCACATTGCAGGCGTCACCATGGCAGTAACAAGTGCTGCCACGGCTGAGATACGAAAAGGCACAGCAACCACCAGCCAGCAGAGCATTTGTCCAAGTCCGAGCAAGGGGTTAAGGCCAAGACATACGCCAAAAGTTGTCGCGACGCCCTTACCACCACGGAATTGAAAGAACACTGGGTACAAATGGCCAAGCACTGCAGCAAAGGCAGTAAGAGAAATAACGAATGCTGAGTCGGTAAAGTGAGTGGCAATTAATACAGCAATAAGCCCTTTAAGTGTGTCGCCAATTACCGTAAAAATTGCTAACTGTTTGGTTGTCGTTCGGAGTACATTTGTCGCGCCTGGGTTTCCAGATCCCTGTTCGCGAGGGTCGGCAAAGCCGTAGTGGCGACAGAGTAAAATGGCACAGGATATTGAACCGAGCAAATAAGCGGTGGCGATAAGAACAAGATCTATGACGCTTAAGGCAGTTAGCATAAGTGTTGATTGCTCAGCCGGTGAGAGATTCTATTCAATCGGTTGTAGCAAATGGTCGTTACGCTGTAAACCCTTGCGTGGTTGAAGGTTGGCTGTTTTGTACCGCTGCGTGCTGTCTGGATTTGGATTAAATGACCTCGATTGTATAAAAGAATGATTTGGACGAATTGAATGGATAAGGTTTTTATTAAGGGCTTAAAGGCTGATGCGGTTATCGGTGTTTATGACTGGGAGCGAGAAATTCGCCAGTCGTTGCTGCTTGATCTTGAGCTAGGTACCGATATCAAACCTGCGGCTGGAACTGATGACCTGGTGCACACGCTAGATTACGCCTCAATTTCCAATCGTCTTATCGAGTTCATTCAAATGAGTGAGTTCAAGCTCATTGAAACCCTAGCGGAACGCCTAGCAAGCTTATTGATGGAGGAATTCTCTATCCCGTGGTTGACGCTGAGATTATATAAGCCCGGTGCCGTGGCTGAGGCCGATACGGTTGGTGTTGCGATTGAACGAGGAAACTGGAACTAATGGCCAGAGTTTATCTGAGCCTCGGCAGCAATATCGACCGAGAACATTATATTACTGTTTGCCTAGATGCTTTAACGGCACATTTTGGCGAGTTGCTGATTTCCAGTATTTACGAAAGTGAAGCGGTGGGCTTTGATGGTGATGCCTTTTTGAACTTGGTGGTGGGAATTGATACCGACTTGCCGGTAGATGATTTGTATCATCAGTTAAGAGACATCGAGCATCAAAACCACCGTCGTCGTGATATCGAAAAATTCAGCGCACGAACCCTAGATATCGATATTTTGACATACGACGAACAACAAGGTGCTTTTGCTGGTGGCGTGTTACCTCGTGAAGAAATCACCCGCAATGCCTTTGTGCTTTGGCCGCTAGCTGAAATAGCAGCAGATGAACTACATCCGCCGACAGGAAAAACCTACGCGACACTGTGGGCTGAATACGGCATTGATCGACAGTCGCTTTGGCGTGTTGCTTTTGAATGGCAAGGTCGAGAATTGTCTGACTTAAAGGCTAACTCAGGGTTTGTTGAATAAAATCGACCATCGCCCCGATAGCGGTATTGATGTTTTCTTCCTCGGTCACCTCAGATTTTTTTCTTGGCTTTAGACTGTGATCTCCATCGGGTAAATAGACCTGTTGAAAGTGAACGGGGAGCGTGTGCATAGTCATTTCTTCTTTATTCCCAAAAGTGTCCCTTTCACCTTGAAGTATTAAACAAGGGCAGCTGACATCAACAAAATGATCCGCACGCCACTGGTCTTTTTTTGCTGGGGCATGGAACGGATAGCCTAAGCAAAGCAAACCGAGAATTCTTTCAGGCTGAAAACCTGCTATTGGCTCAGCTAATTGGCCTGCCATGAGCAGCGTAGCCATGCGCCCACCCATGGATTTCCCTGCAAGAAAAAGCGGTAAATCATCTTTGCAATTCATGGCTTCTTCTGCGAAAGCTGCAAGCAATTTAGGTTGACGATCAGGCGGTCGTTTCTTGCCGTCTTCTTGCCGTTTTTTCATATAAGGAAAGTTAAATCGAATGACTTCAATACGGTGTGCTTTCAATCCTTGGGCAATGAGCTCCATAAAGGGGTGATCTTGTCCTGCGCCGGCGCCATGGGCGAATAGTACTCTGGCAATAGGGTTTTGGGGTGTATCGATTAGGTTGCTCATTATGGGTGGCTGCGTTGGCTTAATCGGTTGGACAGAAGTGAATCGGGCAGCAGGCATAGGACGGCCGCTGTATTTTTCGCCTTCTGGTGTTGTTAACTGTTTGTTAGTTCGTTGTTCGCTCTTTGTAAGCTCATTGTTAGCTATAGAGCGATTTTCCGCCATCTACCGCGATGATCTGGCCGGTAATGAAGGATTGCTTTGCTAAGAACACAACGGTTTCAGCAATATCATTAGGGCAGCCCATGCGCTGTAAGGGTGTTTTCTCCATTAACGCATCGGTCGCTTGGGGGTGGTCGCCTTCGGGTAATAAAATAGGACCTGGCGATACGCCATTGACACGAATGCTAGG
>JBLXCH010000011.1:9367-42414 GCA_048265065.1 Motiliproteus sp.
GGCTAATGCGTTAGCCTCGGTTTGCGAACGGCCGTAATGCAGCACGATTCGGTAACCGTGTTGATGCAAATGCTGACAAATAGCTGCGCCAATACGGCGGGCCGCGCCAGTGACTAAAGCAACGGGTTGTTCAGACATTGTCTTTACCTGCTTGTAAGGTTGTCGTTGCTGCCGCTGTAGCTGTAACTGTATCTGTAACTGCGTCGAATGTCTGAGCAATCGCTTTTAGTTGCCTCTGGTGTAATTCCTTGCCCAAGGCTTTGCCTTGAAAGCCTTCGCTAACTAGATCCGCAGGCTTAATTGAATCAGCGACAGTCATTAGTTGATCCATTGCAGCGATAGTGGCGTCTTGCTTGGTTGTGTCGAATGTTGAAAAGCTACCGTCATTAGCGACGATCGACATAGCTTGTTTCATCCATTCTAGTTGCTCTGGTCTGCGCTGAGGTTCAAGTTGTTGATACAGTTCGAGTAATGCTTCTGCTGGTTGCTGTGAAAAGTGAATCAGCGTATCGAGCTGTTGTGTAATAAGTTTGCAGCAGCGTTGGCAGCGTTTAGTGGCGTTAATGCGTGGCAGTAATGATTCTAGCTGATCAGCGGTTAATTGTGCTTGGTAACACAACATTGCGAAGCGTAGTTCTGCTTCGGTTTTTAACGTGCCGGCGGTATGCAAAAGCGAAGAGCAGGGAGTAATACCTTGAGTGGCGAAAGCCTCGCTGATTTCTGGCATTAGTACTGGCAGTGCTTGTGCTTCAAATAATACGCGGAAAAAGACATCGGGTGATTGCTCCCCTAATGCTCGGTAGAGTTCTTGCCAGACACGCTCTTTGGTTAGGTGTTCGATTTCACCTTGTGCCGCTAATTGTTGCATTAGCGCCAAGGTTTCATCTGCAACATGAAAACCCAGATGTGCGAAGCGAGCGTTAAAGCGAGCGACGCGTAACACGCGTAAAGGATCTTCTACAAAGGCCGAAGAGACGTGCCTTAATAGTTTGTCGTTAAGGTCTTGCTGACCGCTGAAGGGGTCGATAATGTTTTGTGCATCGTCCATCGCCATCGCATTAATGGTGAGATCTCGACGTTCCAAATCTTCTTCTAACGTCACGTCAGGGCTGGCGTAAAAATCGAAGCCTTTATAGCCGTGGCCGCTTTTGCGTTCAGTGCGAGCAAGGGCATATTCTTCTTTGGTTTTCGGATGCAGAAAAACGGGAAAGTCTTTGCCGACTGGCTGAAAGCCTTGTTGGGTCATGGCCTCAGCTGTGCTACCTACCACAACCCAGTCATTATCATAAACGGGAATGTTTAAGAGTTGATCCCTTACAGCGCCACCGACGAGGTAGGTTTTCATCTTATTCGCCTGATTTGATGGTTTCAGGATAGGCTTGGCGCCAGTGCTCGAAGCCACCATCAACACTGTATACCTGCTCAAAGCCACGCTCAAAAAGATAGGCCGATGCAGGTTGGCTGCTGTTGCCATGATAGCAATAGACTACTAAGGGTTTGTCGAGATCGTTTTCACGAACAAAGTCTTCAATGCTGGTGTTAGTCAGATGCTGTGCGTTTTCAATATGGGCGCTAGCAAAGCTGTCAGGGTCGCGAATGTCGGCCAATGTCGCACCGTCGTCAATCAAGGCTTTGGCTTGTTCGACTGAAACGCGGGTGAAGTTTAACTCGTCGTTCATGGTGGTGCCTCGTGTGATTTGTACTAATTCGGCAGGATTTTGTGTGCGCCGTTCTGCGATGCAACGCTGGCGTACAGGTTAGCCGTTTGTTTGTTGTAGAGAGGGTACGCTGAAAAGGGTCTCGGTTTCTAGTCGCATTGCGGTAAGGCTTCCGCCCCAAGCGCAACCTGTGTCCAATGCATAGGTATTAGGTGTGTGCGTTTTCCCATTCAGTGCGGCCCAGTGACCAAAGACAATTTTTTGGTTTTTCATGGCGCGGTAGGGGTAAGCAAACCACGGAGCGTAACCCAGCGGTGGTTTTGCCGGTGACTCTTTGTAGTCGAAGTCGAGCTTGCCGCGTTCGTCACAAAAACGCATGCGGGTGAAGTAGTTGGTGATGCAGCGTAAGCGCTCGATGCCGGTGTGGCTGTCTTTCCAGCGGCTGGGTTTGTTGCCATACATGCTTTTTAGAAACGCGCCAGCATTCTCGCTTTGTAATGCGCTAGCAACTTCGTCTGCGCGGGATTTGGCTTCAGCTAATGACCACTGCGGTGGAATGCCTGCGTGAGTCATGGTGAAGCCTAGTTGCTGGTCGTGGTGCAAGAGAGGCTGTTGTTGTAGCCAGTCGAGTAATAACTCGCGATCAGGGGCGTTGAGTATCGCGTCTAAGGTGTCTTTGCGTGCCGACTTAGCGCCGCCTCTGGCAACCGCAAGTAGGTGTAAATCGTGGTTGCCAAGCACGACTTTGACTTGGTCGCATAAACTACGAGCTAAGCGTAATGTTTTTAAAGACTGAGGTCCGCGATTGACTAAGTCGCCAGCTAACCAGAGTTGATCGTCTGGTGAAAGGTTGATCAACTCAATAAGCTGGATAAGCTCATCAAAGCAGCCTTGGATATCACCTACGGCATAGGTCGCCATCGAGATGCTGCCTAATGCAGAGCGTTAGGCAGTGCGAGGGTGAAGGTGGGAATCGGCGCGTCAAAATGGCTGCCAGATTCGCTGACCATTTTGTAGTGTCCCATCATGCTGCCAACTTCTGTGGCAATTACAGTGCCGCTGGAGTAGCTATAGCTTTTACCGGGTTGGATCTTTGGCTGTTCGCCAATAACACCATCGCCTTCAACTTCTTGCGTTTTCTGGTCGCCGTCAGTAATCATCCAGTAGCGGCTTAATAGCTGTACTTCTTCAGGTGTATCGTTCGTGATCGTGATGAAGTAAGAAAAAACATAACGCTTGTTATCTGGGTCTGATTGTTCGTCCAAATAATGAGTTTCTACTTTGATATCGATCGGTGTTTCGCTTGGTGTCATCCGACACTACCTCCTCGGATAGACGGTTTATGATGGCTTGGCGGTTTTACTGGCGGTGTATAGGTTCGCTAGTTTTACAAACTCTGCCAAACTTAGGTTCTCTGGCCTAATACTGGGGTCAATTTCGGCCGCTTCAATGGCTGCAGAAGGTAACATTTTTTTCAAATTGTTGCGCAGCGTTTTTCGACGTTGACTAAAAGAGGTTCTGACAAGGTCGGTTAGATCCTTTTCGCTGTCGGCGATAACCGGCAGTGTAGCGTGAGGTATCAGACGAACAATGGCAGAGTCGACTTTAGGCTGCGGGTCAAAGGCTTCGGGTGGTACTTCAAACAGGTTGTCCACTTGGCAAAAGTATTGGGCCATGATGCTAAGGCGGCCATAATTCTTATCGCCGGGGGCTGCGGCAAGGCGCTGTACCACTTCTTTTTGCAGCATGAAATGCATGTCTTTGATTTGCGCGCCAAAGCTTAATAAATGGAAAATTAATGGCGTGGAAATGTTGTAAGGCAGGTTGCCGACGATACGTAATGGCTTGTCGGTTTCTGCGAGGTCGCTGAAATTAAACTTCAGTGCATCGCCTTGGTGAATACGAAATTTATCCTCGTAACGAAAGAACTGAGTTCGAAGGATTGGAATCAAATCGCGATCCAGCTCAACGACATCCAGTTCACCGGCGCCGGCCAATAGGTGCTCAGTTAAGGCGCCTAGCCCAGGGCCGATTTCAACGAGTTTCTGGCCAGGTCTTGGTGCTATCGCGCCTATGATTCCGCTGATAACGTTATCGTCTTGTAAGAAGTTTTGGCCGAACCGTTTACGTGCTTTGACCACAAAGTACCTGCTAGTTTTGAAATATGGGTAGTCGGCTATATTAGCATTTTCGACGGTTGGGTGGGATAAATCCGTTAAAGGTTTCGAGGATGGCGCTAGGTTTTAGTGAAGACTAGCGCTGGCCATTAGGCTGGCGTAGCGAATTGCGGTTTGTAAACTGCCTAGGTCAGCCTTACCTGTACCTGCTAAATCTAGGGCGGTGCCGTGATCCACTGAAGTACGGATGATCGGTAAGCCCAGTGTGATATTCACTGCTTGTCCAAAACCTTGGTATTTTAGAACCGGTAAACCTTGATCATGATACATAGCAAGCGTTGCGTCGGCATCTTTTAGATGATGTGCCGTATAGAGTGTGTCTGCTGGGAGTGGGCCAATAAGGTTGAGTCCTTCGTTGCGCAAACGTTGAAGTGTAGGTTCGATAACCTCAATTTCTTCTCGTCCAAGATGACCACTTTCACCCGCATGTGGGTTTAGGCCACAGACGAGAATGCGTGGATTCGCTATGCCAAATTTAGTGACAAGGTCTTGATGTAATATGCGACAAATACGTGAGAGCTTTGCCGGCGTGATGGCTGCTGATACAGCGGATAGTGGTAAGTGTGTGGTGACTAACGCAACGCGCAAATTTTCGCTGGCTAGCATCATGACGACATCATTGACATGGCACTGTGCTTGTAGAAACTCGGTATGACCACTAAAGGGAATGCCTGCATCGTTAATAATGCCTTTATGAACGGGTGCGGTAATGACACCGGCAAACTGACCGGTTAGGCAGCCATCCGTTGCTTGTCGTAAGGTTTCTAGCACATAAGCGGCATTGGCCGTATTGAGAACGCCAGCGCTGCAAGGTTGCGCCAACGGAATAGGGAAGACACAGAGTTCACCTGCCGCGGTCGGTGCTGGAGGTTGTTCGGTATCAAAGTAACGAAGGCGTATTGGCAGACCGAGTTCGTCAGCCCGTGCTAAGAGTAAGTCTGGATCGGCAAAGTGAACCAGTTCGTTCGTCTGTGCTTTCTGTGCCAGCTGAATGCATAAGTCTGGGCCAATACCTGCAGGTTCGCCGGTGGTAACAGCAAAACGAAATACAGGATCCAGGTTGCCGTTTGTGTTCTGGCCCATTTTAGAGCTTTAACTCGATGTAGGCTTCTGCGCGAATCTCGCTGATCCAGTTAATAAGCTCTTCGTTGAACTTGCGTTGGCGAATGGTTTCTTTTGCTTCGTTAGCAATGATTCGTTCACCAAGGTCTTCTTTTTGACGATCAATCACTTCGAGGAAGTGCCAGCCGAAACGGCTTTTGAAAACAGGGCTGATTTCACCAACGGGAGTGTTGTTCATCATGCTGTCAAAGCTCGGAACCATTTGACCAGGAAGTGCCCAGCCAAGATCACCGCCTAAGCTGCCGCTACCTGCATCATCGGAGAATTCTTTGGCAAGGTCCGCAAAATTTTCACCATTGAGAATGCGTTGGCGGAGTTTGCTAGCAAGTTTTTGCGCTTGCGCTTCGGTTCGGATTTTACTTTCTTTGATCAGAATGTGACGTACTTGGGTTTTCTGGACAAGACGCACTGCACCGCCGCGTTTTTCAATTAACTTCACGATTTGAAATGCGCCGCCTAAACGAAAAGGCTCGCTGGTTTCGCCCGGCTCTAAGTGTTGTAAAGCATCACGGATGGCGTCAGGTAATTCTGACTCTTTACGCCAGCCCAGATCACCACCTTCAAGGGCGCGAGGGCTTTTCGATAACGCAATAGAGACTTCAGCAAAATCGCTACCTTGTTGAATTTGTTGGTAGGCTTGTCCAATGGTCTTTTGTGCTTGTTGCACTTGTGCTGTGGTTGGGCGCGGTGGAATAGGAATCAGGATGTGCGCTAAGTGAAGTTCTTGTTGGACCGTCTGCTTACCTTGCTCAGAAGTGAGGTAGTTTTCGACTTCTTGGTCAGTAATTTTAATGCGGCGATTAACAAGCTGTTGGCGTGTGCGGGTGATCAGCATTTCTTCACGAATTTGGTCGCGAACGGTGGCGTAGTCTTGGCCCTCTTGTTCAAGCTGGCGTTTAAATTCTTCTAGCGATAAACCGTTAGAGGCGGCGATTTTCTCAAGTGTTTGGTTGAGTAAAGGGTCGCTGACACGAATGCCATTGAGGTCGCCCGCTTTAAGTTGAAGCTTGTCCGTGATCATTTTATCGAGCACTTGCTCGCGTAGCTTTTCAGCAGTGGGTAATGCCGTACCGCGATTAATCAACTGATCTCTAATAACGTTAACGCGACTGTCGAGTTCGGACATCATGATGATGTCATCGTTAACAATAGCCACAATGCGGTCTAAAAACTTTTCTTCCGCGTGGGCGGTAGAAAATGTTGCAAATAGAGAACAAAGGATAAGACCAAACGCATTAAATCGTTGGGTGAAGCTAGTCATCGTAGTCTTCTCGCTCTTGGTAACCGGTTATTTCGTCTAAGAATGTCTTGGCTCCTGGTCCGCTATCGCCACTCGCTTGAGTGCCAACAGAAGCTAAGCCTTTTAAGGTGAATTCTAGGAATATACCATTGTTTTTACGGTCGTCTGTATCATCGTCAACCCAGCTGCGTAAGACAGTACGAACTTTCCAGCAGCAGTTTTCGTATTCTAAACCAAGTATTCGGTCTAGGGTTTCTTTCTCTTCTAAGTCTTGTAACCAGCGCGCTAATACGCTCCAGTTGCCATCTATTGGCCAGATCATCGACGCTTCAGCTTGTTTGATATCGTCTTGGGTGTATCGATAACCTAAATTAAATTGGTGATCTCTATCTGAGCGGTAACTTAGCTTAAGGTTTCGTTGTACGTTATTAAAATCGTTGTTTTCCCATTCACCGTCAGCGGTAAAACGCATATGTTTAGAGACTTGCCAGAGGCCTTCTGCGGCAAAGTTAGAGGTTGAATCTTCTAAAGTTGCTGCGCCACTTTCAAGTCGGACTTCACGATCATCAAAGTAGAAAATTTGACCCACGCTGATGTAACCCAGTTCTGCACCATTATCTTCAAGTAAGCGGCTAGTTAAACCTACAGTGAGCTGGTTGGCATCGCCGATACGGTCTTTACCACTAAAGCGGTTTTCGCGGAACAGCTGGCTATAGCTGAAAGAGAGCTCTGAGGAGTCAAAGTAAGGTAAGTCACTTTGATCTTCATCAGGCACATATAAGTAGAATAAACGGGGCTCAAGTGTATGGGTGTAGCTCTTTTCATTGATGGACATGCTGCGATCAAAATACAAACCAGAATCTACGCTAACAATCGGTAATAGACGGCTTGGGCTGTCTTCGGTTGTAGAGGGTTGGTCTGACAGGTTGTATTGAGTGTACGTCAATGTGGCTTTTGGCTTTACGTAAGCCCACGGCCAGCGATAGTCAGCAGCAATGGCGCTTTCTAAATAGAGGCGTTGCCCTGTAGTTGCTTTGATACCAGTGAAGTCATCATTATCACGGTCAAAATAAGTGTAATTAGACTTATAGGTTAGGTTGTATAGGTTGTCTTGGAAGCCTTCGTATCCTGAGAATGTTAAAGAGGGAAGTTCTTGATACGGCTTGTCTGCATCAGTAATCGTTTGATAGCCCTGTAACTTAGCAGAGGCTTTCCAATTTTCGGCGGTGTAATTAATGCCAAGTCGTTTGTCTAAGTGCGTTTCTTTGGAAATATTTAAGTTTGTGCTGAGGTCGTCAAAGTAATCATCATCACTGACAGCCGTGTAATCAATGTAGGTAGTCACTCTGTTGTAAGGGCTACCGGAGTGATCAATACCAAATAACCAGCGATCCTCGCCTGTTACGTCATCGTTGGGTAGTAGGCCTAAGCTTAGTGTGTAAAGCCCATACTCATTCAAGTAACGCAGCTCGTTTTCTAGCATGAGACCACGCTCAGTCAGGTAACGTGGGGTTAACGTATCGTCTACGTCTGGCGCAATGTTGAAGTAGTATGGCGCGGCAATATCGAAACCGTTGTCGTTGCTGTGGCCTGCTTTAGGGAATAAGAAACCTGACTTACGACGATCATCAATGGGGAAGGTGAAGTAAGGTAGGTAGAAAATAGGTACGCCAGCGACTCTAATGGTGGCATGTTTCGCAACACCGTAACCTTCTTCTTGATAGAGAATGATTTCTGACCCGCTCAATACCCAGTCTTCGTTGCCTGGTTCACAGCGGGTGTAGCGTCCACCGGTAATGTAGACGTCTTCGTTTTCTAGCTGCACGACGCGCTCTGCGTCACCGTGCATATGTTGATCTTGGAACACAAACTCAACTTGGTTTAGTTCTGTAGTCCCTTGCTGTTGATCGAAGCGTGCATTTTGTCCGAGCATTAATGTGTTGGGTTCTCGGTAAAGCACTTTGCCTTGCAGTGTCGCTACTTCATTTTCATGATCTAGTGCGGCTTCATCAGCATACAAATGTTTGTCACCTTTTTGCAGGTGGACGTTGCCCGTCATACGAGTAAAGTTGCCGTTTTCGGTTCGGCTTTGGTTGGCGGTGATGTTCGTCGAATCTGTGTTGGTCGCTGCGGTAAATTCAGGTTGAATATATTCGCCTGAGCAGTGAGTTTGAGGATTAGCCTTGCCGTCACTGTAGTCGTACCAATCTAAAAAAGCATAAGGGAAAGCTTGTGCAGGCAATGTGCGTTTGAAGCTTTTAAGTTGATTCGCTGCTATTTCTGAACAATCCCAGCCGGTACCTGTCGTTGTCGGTTTACACTTCCATTCAAAACCCTGAGTTGCAGCAGCCTTGCTGAGTTTGTCAGCGTCGCCAGTAGAGGTTCTCACTGTGTCTACAGCGTAGGCTTGAGGATATTGACGAGGATAGGCTTGCAGTTCTGCAAGACTCATTTTATCTGTTCGGAGTGAGTTGTTGTTTAGTACGCAATCCGGGTTTTTCGGGTCGTCACAGGCTTTGGGTGCTCGTGTTGTAATGGCTGCCGGTGCAATGGCGGTAGCTGGTGTGCTGGGTGTGAAGTCTGGTCCTGTTGGGCGCTGGATAGGTGCTTGCGCTGTAGGCGCTGCAGTTGGGGGTGGTGAACCTGATGAGGATCCGGATGAAACTGCAGCGGCGGTGGAACTTGTTGCTGCCGGTGTTGACTCAGGAGTAGAGGCTTTGTCGCCTGTACTCGTTGTTGATGTGGAGGTTTCTGCAACTGCATCGCTATTGAGGCTGCCGTCGTTGCTGTTAACCTTAGCGTTAGTGTTGTTTTCAGTGTTGCCTTCGGCTTCTTGGCCTGCGGAACTGATGTTATCTATGGGATCATCATCAGTTGCGTTGTCGTTACCAGTACAGACCCATTCGCCAGAGCTATCTGAGGAACAAGTCCAAAGCATTCCGGCATCTTGTGCAACAGCAGGCAGTGCGGAAAAAAGTAGGGTGCAGGCCAGTAAAACTGGTTTCAACAGCTTCGCTAAGCAAAATGTTGTGGAATGGTTAAGCGCTGCTGTCATTTAAAAACACTAATTATTAAAAATACACACTTGGTGGAAAACCGTTAACCGCACAGGGCTGAACGGCCTGAATATATAATGGCGATTGATACGTCATCTCAATACAATAAGCCATTGTTCGCGCACGCATGATAATGCATCCTGTAGCGGCGATACCACCCCAAAGCGATCGGAGTTGCAATAAACATTCTAATGGATAAGCGCGAAGCTCATTTACGTCAATGGTTAGTGACTACCTTGTCCTTGCCTTTTTCCTCCCTGGAAGAGACTGCCAATAACCTTGTACTAACGCCGTTGTGTGGTGATGCTAGTCAGCGTCGATATTACCGTTGGCAGCATGCTGGGCAGCCTTATATTGCCGTTGATACACCGCTAGATGTCAGTAATTACCTCGGGTTTTCTTCTTTGTGTAAGCACTGGGAAGCCGCGTCGATCCCCGTTCCTGAATTGCTCGCTGAGGATGATGCGCAAGGTTTTATGCTTTTGGAAGATTTAGGAGATGAAACACTTTTATCAGCGCTCGATGATGCTACCGCGTCTGGGTTTTATGCATCGGCGATTGACCATTTATTGGCAATACAGCAAACCACTGATCCTGAGAATTACCCGTTACCGGACTATGATAGCTCCTTGTTACAGCGTGAAATGGCTCTCTTTGATGAGTGGTTTTTAGAGAAATTACTAAAGCTTGAATTAACTCGTGCTGAAAAAACGTTACTACAAGCAGCTTATAATGATTTGAGCAATAGTGCATTAAGTCAGCCTAAGGTGGTGGTACATCGGGACTATCATAGCCGTAACCTTATGGTGACAAGAGGTGCTGAGTCTTCATCTGATCTGGCTATTATTGATTTTCAAGATGCTGTGAAAGGGCCCGTCAGCTATGACGTGGTTTCATTGTTAAAGGATTGTTATATCAACTGGCCGGCGCTTGAACGCGATACTTGGATGAATGACTACCTGAGCAAAGCGATTGAGTATGGGATACTAACGGAAGCCGAGAAAAACGACTTTCCTCAGTGGTTTGACCTAATGGGTGCGCAGCGTCACCTTAAAGCCATTGGTATTTTTTCCCGGTTACATGTACGAGACGATAAGTCGACCTATTTAGCGGATATCCCAAGAACCTTGAATTATCTAATCGAATTAACGACCTACGAACCTATGAAACCCTTGATTGAATTCATTCAAGGGCGAGTGATTCCGGCGATGAAATGCTCGGGGTTGTTTCAAGACCTCTCTTCAGTGGATTTCTCTGCGGGCTCAGACCATTGAAAGCAATGATTCTGGCTGCGGGCAAGGGAACTCGAATGCGTCCGCTAACCGATAGTTGCCCAAAGCCGTTATTGAAAGTTGCGGGTAAACCGTTGATTGAACATCATGTTGAGCGTTTGGCGGCAATAGGTATCCGAGAGATCGTTATTAATGTTTCTTACCTCGGTGAGCAGATCCAAGACTATCTAGGCAGCGGACAACAGTGGGGTGTCGAGCTGACATATTCACCAGAAGCTGAATTATTAGAAACCGGTGGTGGAATTTTTAAAGCGTTGGAGTTTTTGGGCCATGAGCAGCCTTTTTTAGTAGTGAATGGTGATGTGTGGTGCGACTTTGACCTGACTTCCGTAACCTTAGCTGCTGGTGATGATGCGCATTTGGTTTTGGTCAGTAATCCTCCTCATCATCCAACAGGTGATTTTTACCTCGAACAAAATCGCGTTAAAGTGGCACTATCTGGCTCGCAACAGCAAAGTCTAACCCGTGCTTTAAAACTGACTTTTAGCGGTATCAGTATTCTGCATCCTCGGTTGTTTAAAGAACAAACCGGAGGCAAGTTTGCTTTAGCACCATTATTGCGTGATGCCATGACCAATAACCGCGTAGGGGGTGTTGCTTATGATGGTTTTTGGTTAGATGTGGGTACGCCCGAGCGCTTAGCAGAATTAGATAGCCGGCTCAGGTCCGGCTGTTAACAATATTAACCATGACATGGGAATGTGGATCACATGACAGGTACAAGCTTTAGTTGGGATAACATCAGCAAAGCAATTTCAGAAAATCGCACAGGTGTAGCCCTAGGTGGCCTTTTTGGACTGCTCACTGGCGGGCTGTTTGGGTTGGTTTTTGGTGGTGCGATAGGATTGTTTTTGCAGCGAGCGCTGAGTGCCAAAGTGATGGATGCGGTGAACCCGCAAAAACTGTTCTTCCAAGCGACCTTCGCGTGCATGGGGCGAATCGCAAAAGCGGATGGACAGGTTACTGAAAAAGAAATTAGTTATGCGCGTCATGTCATGGATCGAATGGGGCTTAGTGAAGAAAAGCGCCGTGAAGCGATCGACTTGTTTACTCAAGGTAAAGACTCTGATTTTGAAATTTCAAGCCTATTAAACCCCTTGGCACGAATAGTTCGCTTTCGTCCCGATGTTAAGCAGATGTTTGTAGAAATTCAGCTCCAAGCTGCGATGGCTGATCATCAGGTTAGCCAAGCGGAGTTACAGGTGATCCAAGAAATTTGTGGATTGCTACAGTTACGGTATGCAGATTTAGAGGCGATTTTACGACGTGCTCAATCGGAGCAAGCATTTCATCAGTCAGGGTTTGGCGGTCAGCAGGGTGATCCTGCGAAATTGTTAGAAGAGGCTTATGGCGTACTAGGGGTAGAGTCTTCGGTGAGTGATGCAGAGCTGAAACGTGCTTACCGGAAATTAATGAGCCAGCATCATCCTGATAAATTAATTTCGAAAGGCTTGCCCGAGGAAATGATGCAGCTAGCGAAGGAAAAGACCCAAGAGATTCAAGCTGCCTATGACCGTGTGCGAGAATACCGAAAAGGCCAGTAATTACTGGCCCGGTTTCATATTGTTCCCTTTGTTGTTTTTTAAAAACTCACTAGGGATCATATTTAGCATTCTTTCCTCAAGCACACCTCGCAAAATATTGACTAACACCCGGTCGGTGTTCTGTCGTGCTACCGGCTTTCCTGGAATCTTTCTTTGTAGATAATACGGTTGAGAATCCCTGATAGCCTGGTTTTTACGACGTTTGGCTAGGTGTTCCATATAGTTGTTGTCAGGCAGCGCTGAGTGCATGAGATCAGCCGTTGGAATCGTGATTTTGGCTACCGCTTCTGCCAATGTTGGTTCGATTTCTCCCAGCGGAGGGCGGGCATCTATTAACACCAATAACGTGCTATTAGCTGGCGGCTTTTCATTTAAATAACGACTCGCCCAGTAAGCCCCAGTACCTACGCCAATTAATAATAGCCGTTTAGGAGACTTTTCTCTGGCGGTGTTGACGCCAGCGTCAATCCGTTCGAACACTTTGTCTTTAAACGAATTAGGCTCGGCTTGCGCGCTATCTGTGGGTTCTGAGGTGTCAGGCTGCCTAGTGGGTGCTGTTGGGCGAGGCTCTTCGGGCATGGCAATGGCTAGCGTGTTCCAGTCTTGGTTAGGCAGTTCAGTACGAATGCTGTGAACCATTTCAGGCCAATCTGGACTAGTGCGGTCATGAGGTAGAATTAACGCTGTGCCAATGGGTTCTGCTGCGTTTGCTGGGTGGTAGAGCCCTAGGAAAGCTTCTAGCTGTGTTTCTAACCAAATGACTTCGGTATCTGGTGACTGTGATTTCGCCAGTTGCGCCATGGCTTCTTGGCGTGGGTCAGGAAGGTGTCGGCTCTCTGCTGCATTAGCATCTGCAGACGGTTGTGATGATTGCTGTGCCGTAGTGAAACTCGACCAGAGTGTGCTGGTGGCGATAAAGCATGCAAAAAGATAAGGATTTTTCATAAATCGTTGGAGATTTTCCCGTTTTTTGTTTTCACTGTGATCTGGCGGCGTACAATCTGTCACTTTTTGCAGCCTAATATAGTCTTCGTTGGATAGCCAGAAGCACGTTGGAGTAGTACATGAACTTCGCTAAATCTCGTTTTTGCCCGTCGCTTTGTGTTTTAGGGTGTCTGTTTTTTAGTGCTCTGTCGAGTGCTCAAGAGCAACCCACCGAGCTTGATGATTTGGTTGAAACCGTTAAAGAACAACTGCCTTTTCTGGGCCGAGGTACGGTGAGTTTTTATCTAGAAAACGACATGTTCACCGATACCGACCAGAACTACACCAACGGGGTAAGGGTGTCGCTATCTTCCCCGAATCTGTTGCGCTTTGATGAAGCCTTTATTAAAAATGATCAGTTCCGTGACTGGTATGAGTGGCTTAATGCACGACTTGAGTTTTTCCATCCTAGCCCGCCAGAAGGTGTTGAAGATACCGCGTTGCGTAGTCGTCGAGTGGTTTTGACTTTAGGTCAGCAGATTTATACGCCTTCTGATCGCGATGCGACGGAGTTGGTTGAGGACGAACGCCCGTATGCGGGGTGGCTGTATATGGGCACTTTTTTCCATGCGCGCTTAGGTGACCAGTTGAAAACTATTGGCTTGAATGTCGGTTTAGTCGGTCCAGCGTCACTAGGAGAAGAAAGTCAGGATTTAATTCACGATATTCGGGATATTGAGAAGTTTAAAGGTTGGGACAATCAGCTGGATAATGAGTTAGGGCTGCAGTTGGTCTTTGAGAAAAAAGATAAGCTGTTTAAACAAACTCAAAATGACTTCGGCTATGACTTTATCAGCCATTATGGCGCAAGTGTGGGTAATGTCGCGACTTACGTGAACTTTGGTGGCGAGTTCCGTCTAGGCTGGCATGTGCCTGATGACTTCGGCACCTCCACATTACGATCTGGCGCTGATAACCATACCCCTGATGGCGTATCGCCTAATGATTGGGGCTTCCATGGGTTTATTTCTGCCGACGGTCGCTATGTGCTGCGTGATATTTTTCTGGATGGCAATACGTTTTCTGATAGCCACTCTGTAGAGAAAGAGCCTTGGGTTGCAGATGCGGCCTTAGGGGTTAGCCTGACTTATAAACAGGTGAAGTTTTCTTATGCGCGAATTCTTCGTACGCGGGAGTATGTTAAGCAAGAAAATTCACACCGTTATGGTTCGTTAAGTTTGTCTGTGGATTACCAGTTTTAATCGACTGATAGTTATAAACCCATAAATACTCGGTGTCCTTAGGTTTCGGTGTCCTTAGGTATCGGTGTCCTTAGGTTTCAGTCTCCTTAGGTTTCAGTGTCCTTAGATTAATGGCAATACGCGTTTCGGTTCAAATACGCCTTCGTATACAATAGCGCTTCGTTAGAGGCTAACGACTACACTACGTCGTATCGATTATTTACAGGACAATGCAATCATGACATCTCATCTTATCGCTCCCTCGATTCTTTCTGCTGATTTCGCTCGTTTGGGGGAGGAGGTTGATGCGGTGCTGGCGGCAGGTGCAGACATCGTTCATTTTGATGTGATGGATAATCATTATGTGCCTAATTTGACGATTGGTCCTATGGTTTGTAAAGCATTGCGTAATCATGGTGTGACTGCGCCCATTGACGTGCACTTGATGGTTAAGCCTGTTGATCGCATGATTGGTGATTTTGCGGAAGCCGGAGCTAGCTATATCACTTTTCACCCTGAGGCTAGCGAGCATATTGATCGTAGCCTGCAATTGGTTCGTGATAGTGGCTGTAAATCGGGTTTGGTTTTTAACCCAGCTACACCACTATCGTTGCTAGAACACGTCATGGACAAAGTCGATATGGTGTTACTGATGTCCGTTAACCCGGGTTTCGGTGGTCAAAAATTTATCCCGCAAACACTAACCAAATTGCGCCAAGCAAGAGCGCTAATTGATGCTAGTGGTTTTCCTATTCGCCTCGAAGTGGATGGTGGTGTTGGTATTCAGAATATTGCGGAAATCGCCGCAGCAGGGGCAGATACCTTTGTTGCTGGTTCAGCCATTTTCAACACCGACGATTATGCCGCTACGATTGCAGCCATGCGTGCTGAATTGGCAAAAGTTTAAGCCATCGCTTTGCTGTGTGATTTTTCCTCAGCGTTTTTAATACGTTCGTTTTTCTGCTGTAAGGTTGTTGCATGTCTTATTTTGAATCGCCGTTTGCCGCGTACCCGCCGTCATTGGTGTTGTTCGATCTTGATGGAACTCTAGTAGACAGTGTGCCCGGTTTAGCCTTAGCGGTTGATCGCATGTTGGTTGAGCTTGGTAAGGAAACCGTGGGTGAATCGGTGGTTCGCACGTGGGTTGGAAACGGTGCAGGCATCTTAGTTAAGCGCGCGTTATATAACAGCTTAGCTGTGAATGAGCTGGAAGAGCATGAGTTGCAAGCCAAGGCATCTGAACTCTTTTTGAAACACTACACCGATGCATTGTGTGACGGGGTTGTTCTGTACCCTGGGGTTCGATTATTTTTGCAAGCACTCCATGAGCGGAAAATAGATATGGCGGTAGTGACAAATAAGCCAGAACATTTTGTGGCTCCGTTGCTTGAGCATTTGGACATCAATCATTATTTTTCCTTAACAGTAGGTGGCGATACGTTGAAACATGCCAAGCCTCACCCAGAACCTTTGTTGTATGCGCTAAAAGAACGTGACGTGGTGGCGATTCGCGCTTTAATGATCGGTGATTCAAAGAATGACATTGAAGCAGCTAGAAACGCGTTTATTCCTGTGGCGGCAGTGACTTACGGATATAATCACGGTGAGTCTATTGAAGACAGTCAGCCTGACTGGGTAGTTGATTCAATGATGGAGCTGCTATAAGGTTCGATTAAGGCTGCTTGATCCTCATTAGGAGTTATCGGGCTGCTATCATTATTATTTATTTTGAGTAGGTGTATTCATGTTGATTCAAGCGTTTTACGCATTCCGCAGTGTTCTATTGCGTTGGCGATGGTGGCGTTAGGAAATTCTTTGCGTCCCTGAAACGTTTTTTATTGGAAGATGAACATGACACCTGAACACTTCGCTGAGCTTGCGCAGCAAAATTACAACCGTATTCCTGTTAACCGAGAAGTGCTTGCCGACTTAGATACTCCGCTGAGTACTTACCTTAAACTCGCTAATGAAGCCTATACCTACTTGCTTGAGTCCGTTCAAGGGGGTGAAAAATGGGGGCGTTACTCGATTATTGGTTTACCTTGCCGTACCGTGCTTAAAGTTTTTGGTAACAAGGTCCAAATCGAAACTGATGGCGAGATCGTTGAATCCATAGAGGCTGACGACCCACTCGCCTTTGTCGAAGACTTTCACCAACGCTTTAGTGTGCCAGACCTAGAGGGACTACCCCGTTTTAATGGTGGCTTGGTCGGTTACTTTGGTTACGACACCGTTCGGTATATCGAGCCTAGGCTGGCAGGCTCAGCTCCTGTTGATAAACTGGGGACCCCGGATATTTTGCTAATGGTCTCCGATGATGTGGTGGTGTTCGACAACCTGAGCGGCAAGCTGATTTTGATTACCCATGTCGACCCGTCCGAAGAAGATGCGTATAACCAGGCGCAGTTGCATTTGGATGAGCTGGTCGCGCGCTTACGTTTTGCTATACCGCAACCGACCGAGGCGGTAGTGGGTGCAGAAGTGAATGAAGAGGATTTTATTTCCGGCTTCGCGCAGCCTGAATTTGAGGCAGCTGTAAATAAGATCAAGGAGTACGTGTTAGCCGGTGATGTGATGCAAACGGTCATCTCTCAGCGTTTATCGATTCCTTTTAAATCACGTCCGATTGACCTTTATCGTGCGCTACGTTGTTTAAATCCTTCGCCTTACATGTATGCACTTAATCTAGGTGATTTTCACGTTGTAGGCTCATCGCCTGAAATCCTCGCTCGAGTCGAAGATGGTGATGTAACCGTTCGACCTATCGCAGGAACTCGCAAGCGTGGGAAAACCCCAGAGCAAGATTTAGCCTTAGAAGAAGAGCTGTTAAGCGACCCTAAAGAAATTGCTGAACATTTAATGTTGATTGATCTAGGCCGCAACGATGTTGGTCGGGTTGCAGAAGTGGGTACTGTAGAGTTAACCGACAAAATGGTGGTTGAACGTTATTCTCATGTGATGCATATCGTTTCTAACGTTACGGGCAAGTTGAAAGCAGGGCAGTCAGCTATTGATGTGTTACGTGCTACTCACCCAGCTGGCACACTCAGTGGTGCGCCGAAAATACGGGCGATGGAAATCATTGATGAGCTTGAGCCAGTTAAACGCGGTGTCTACGGTGGTGCTGTGGGATATCTTTCTTGGAATGGCAATATGGATACGGCAATTGCTATCCGTACTGCGGTTATTAAAGATCAGCAGCTGCACATTCAGGCGGGCGCAGGCATTGTTGCAGACTCTATTCCAACATTAGAATGGAAGGAAACAATGAACAAAGGCCGTGCTGTGTTCAGAGCAGTGGCAATGGCCGAGCAGGGACTGGATCACCTCGAAGGGTGATGGTTGTTGATGAAAAAATTCAGGTATGGGCTATTGGGAGCTGTGTTGGCGCTCCTGGCAGCCTGTGCTGACGACTCACCTCCAACAGTTTATGACCTCGCTTCAATTGTAGTAACAACCTCAGATGGTGAAGCACGAAGCTTGGAAAGTTTTGAGCCACCGGTACTCATTATCAATTTCTGGGCAAGCTGGTGCGCTCCTTGTGTTGAAGAGCTTCCTGCTTTACAGCGCATGGCTGAATCTTTAGATAAGAGCCAATATCAGGTATTGCTAATTAGCGTCGATGCGGACCCTTCAAATGCGGATAATATGCTGGCTGATTTAGCTATTCAGCTGCCTGCCTATGTGGACCCTACGATGGCTTTGGCGAATGGTGTATTTGGATTGACGGGCTTTCCTGAGACCTTAGTAATTGAGTCATCAGGTCAACTGTATTCAAGAACCTTGGGCGCTAAGGCGTGGGATAAGCCTGAAATATGGAAAAAAACCTTACCTTAGTGTGGGTAAATTAATCTGCGCATATTGAAAGATGGCGGTCCGATGATGATAATGCACAGCGTTGAATTGGTATCCTATACTTTACTTTCGTTTTATTAAGGAAGTGTTCAGGTTGATCAAACAATAATGAACCCATATTGAGGTTCGCGACCGATTTGAAGTTAGAGTGAATTCCTGTAACTTCTGGCGTAATCGGCGCTTAAACAAAGATTTCGATAATTAATCAGGTTGGTATTATGAAAAAAATCTTAGCAATTGCCGCTGCAGCTATGTTCAGCACTGGTGTTCTCGCTTCAGGTGAAGACTTGTTCAACTCAACGTGCAGCACTTGTCACGCTCCTGCTATCGCTCCAGCGATGGGTTCACCAGCAGCTCACGATGTAGCAGCATGGGCTCCACGTTTGGCTAATGGTATGGACGCCGCTGTAGCTTCTGCTAAAGCAGGTAAAGGTGCAATGCCTCCTATGGGCATGTGCATGGACTGTACTGATGATCAGCTAAAAGCTGCTATCGAGTTCATGTCTACTGCTAAGTAAGATCTTACTGGCTCATTAAGGCTGTGCTTTTGCACGGCCTTTTTTGTATCTGCAGGTCATGCTTTTACGCTTTCCGTTGGTTTGTGCGCGGCTGCTTTGTTCTTAGCTGAAAACCGTCTTTTAAAGTTCTGTAGCAGAAGTTATGCCACCAAAGCCGGATTTAAGTATAATGTGGCGGTTAAACTTTTAGTGGCTTTACCTGTCACAACTGTTGCCTCGCAGAAAGGCTGCTTTGGCTGTTTTTGGGTTATCTATTTATGATTGATCTTTGGCTTGGTTTAGCCGCGCTGGTTGTTCTTGCTCTTCTATTCATTTGGCTCCCTGTTTTTTTAAGGTCAAAAGCTCCCTCCGTTGATATTGATCGCACCGCTGAAAATGTCGCTATTTTTAAGCAGCGCTTATCTGAGTTAGAAAAAGAGCGCGCTGAAAATAACCTTGATCAGGCATCGTTTTATGATTTGAAGGCAGAGCTAGAAGCGAACTTGCTTGATGAAGTTGGCGAGCATTCAGAACACCGAACTCACAAAGCGAAGTTTTCTGTGGTTTATCCACTATTGCTTACTATTGCCATCCCCGTTGTGGCCGTAGCTTTTTATTTTCAAAATGGCTTTAGTGAGCCTTTAGCCGTCGCTATTGAACGTGGTAATACACCCGCTGCTAATGAGACAGCACGCGCCGCAGCCATTGATCATTTGCAGCAACTAAAGAATCAACTAGAAGCAAATCCTGATGACCCTGAAGGCTGGTTCTTGCTAGCGCGCACTTTTGTCAGTATGGAGCGTTATCAAGAAGCACATGATGCTTTCGCTGTGGTAGGGCGCTTGATTGGCGATCATCCCGCTATTTTAAGTCAGCAAGCCCAAGCGCTTTATTATTTGAATCAATCGCAATTGACGGCAGAAGCGAAAGCGTTGCTCACACGTGCTGAAGAACTCGACCCTCAAGACCCGAGCATGTTGGGCTTTGCTGGAATTGTCGCTTTTGATCGGAATGAGTTTGAGCAGGCAATCCGATTATGGCAAGCGGCCTTAAATACCGGTAAACCAGAAATTAATCGCGAAGCGCTGTTAACAGCGATCGATCGTGCTCAGATTGAGCTTGCAAATAATGCAGCGGTAAACGGGAAAGGCGGTGAGGGTAGTGATAGCGCTACAACTGTTGATCCCCAAGCAACCACTGATAATACGCAAAAACACGAAGAAAACACCGCACAAACTGCCGGCGTTGAAGTGTTGTTGAGTTTGGCTCCATCCCTGCAAAGCCAAGCTGATCCTTCGACGACGGTGTTCTTAATCGCACAAGCCGTTGATGGTCCGGCAATGCCTCTGGCAGCCAAACGTTTGACCGTGGCGGATCTACCACAAAAGATTTTATTGAATGATTCAAATGCGATGTCGCCGATGGCCAGGCTATCGTCTGTGTCGCAAACGAAGGTTAAAGCAATCGTCAGTTTTAGTGGATCGGCGGGTTCAAACGCTGGAGATTTTGTTGGGCAGAGTGCGCCTGTCAGTTTAAGCGCTGAGGATGTTCAGACAATAGAGCTGGTGATTGATCAGATCGTTAAATAAAAGCAGTTAATAAAAGGCGTTAGCGAAAGCTTTAAGTGAACGTAATGACTAACGGTTGTTCTGTAGTAGCAACTCAAATGATTAAGGTCGATAAGTGCGGCCTATAGAGAATGTTTGCCGGTTGGCTCAGCGAATGAGAATGGCAACAAGAACGAAGAACTTTGAACGAGTAATCGTTGAAGGTTTACAGAGGTAAATTTGGTATGACTCCCAAACGTAAAAAACGATTAGCATTAGTGCTGTCGATAGTCTTTGGTGTGGGCGCGGCGGTAGGATTAACCTTGTACGGTTTGCAGCAAAACATCAATTTATTCTTTTCTCCAACACAGATTGCTGGTGGTGAAGCGCCAGCGAATCAACGTATGCGCGCAGGCGGTATGGTGGTGACGGGTAGTGTCGAACGTGACCCTAGTAGCTTGTTGGTGACTTTTGGACTCACTGATTTTAAAGAGACAGTGACCGTTCAATATTCTGGCATTCTGCCTGACTTATTTCGTGAAGGACAAGGGATCGTGGCGCAAGGGGAGATTAACGATCAGGGTATTTTTGTGGCCTCTGAAGTGCTTGCTAAGCATGATGAAACTTATATGCCTCCCGAAGTAAAAGATGCGTTGGATGCGGCAGGGAAAACCGCAGACGGGCAGTCAGTTCCAGCAATGGGATCATCTTACTCAATTAAAGAAAGCTAGCGGAGCAGTTTCGATGATTCCAGAGCTCGGACATTTCTCTCTTATACTTGCGCTGTGTTTTTTTGCCGTATTGGCTGTTGTGCCGCTGGTAGGCGTGAGATCCAATAATGCGCTGTTAATGAATTACGCAAGACCGCTGTCATGGGCGATGTTTAGTTTTCTGTCAATCAGTATGGCGTGCTTGTTTTATGCCTTTCTGACGGATGACTTTTCTGTTGCCTATGTAGCTAACCATTCAAACTCTTTGCTGCCGACCCCTTATAAAGCCAGTGCGGTTTGGGGTGGTCATGAAGGGTCATTGTTGTTGTGGATCTGGATTTTGGGTGCGTGGACCTTTGCCGTTAGTATTTTTAGCCGCAATATGCCGTTAGATATTATGGCGCGGGTTCTGGCGATAATGGGGATGATCGGTATTGGTTTTTGCTTGTTTATTTTGTTGACGTCTAATCCATTCGACCGGTATTTACCAAATTCGCCGATGGATGGTGCTGATTTGAACCCGCTGCTGCAAGATTTCGGGCTTATCGTTCATCCACCGATGTTGTACATGGGGTATGTCGGTTTTTCTGTGGCCTTTGCTTTTGCTATTGCGGCCTTATTGAGTGGTCGTTTGGATGCCGCTTGGGCTCGCTGGTCGAGACCTTGGACAGTTGTTGCTTGGGCTTTTTTAACCTTAGGAATCGCGCTAGGCAGTTGGTGGGCATACTACGAGCTCGGCTGGGGCGGCTGGTGGTTTTGGGATCCTGTAGAGAATGCCTCCTTTATGCCGTGGTTAGTGGGCACTGCATTAATACATTCTTTGGCAGTGAGTGAAAAACGCGGCGTGTTTAAAAGCTGGACATTGCTGTTAGCCATCTTCGCTTTTTCATTGAGTTTGCTAGGTACGTTCTTGGTTCGTTCTGGGGTGTTAACCTCTGTTCACGCATTCGCAACTGACCCCACGCGTGGGTTCTTTGTGTTGATCTTGCTGGCAATTGCTGTGGGTGGCTCTTTGCTCCTTTATGCGATTAAAGCACCGAGTGTTAAAAGTGAGTCCAACTTTAGTTTGTTATCACGAGAGACTTTGCTGTTAAGTAATAACATCATTTTGGTGGTGGTTTGTTTAACGGTGTTATTAGGCACGCTTTATCCTTTGTTAGCGGATGCGCTTAATATGGGTAAGATTTCTGTCGGCCCTCCTTATTTTAATGCCTTTTTTGTTCCCTTTATGAGTGTATTAGCAGTCTTAATGGGTATTGGTGTTGTCTCACGCTGGAAAGAAACTAAGGCCAGCTTTCTTGTCGCTAATTTATGGTATGTGATGGCGATTGCTGTACTTGTTGCGATTGGTTTGGTTTTAACCTTCACGCGGGCTTTAGAATTTGGAGCCGTACTTGGTATCGGTTTGTTGATGTGGCTGCTGCTAGTTTCTGTGCGCGATATTCAAAATAAGCTGCAGCATAAATCAAATAAATGGCAGGGTTTACGTCAATTATCTCGTAGCTATTACGCCATGACTCTTGCGCATATCGGTGTGGGGATCACCATTGTTGGTATAGCCTTGGTAACGATTTACAGTGATGCGAGAGATTTACGCATGGATACTGGCGATTCGGCGACTATGTCTAATTACACTTTTGTCTTTAAAGGTATCGACAAAGTGCAAGGGCCTAATTATGTGAGTGATCGCGGTACCTTTGAGGTCTATAAAAACGGTAAGCCGTATTCGATTATGCAGCCCGAAAAACGACGTTATTTAGCTCAACAGTCGATCATGACAGAAGCAGCAATAGACGCTGGCTTTACCCGTGATCTCTATATTGCGTTGGGTGAGCCTTTACCCGGCACGGCCTGGGCGGTAAGAATTCAACACAAACCATTTATTCGTTGGATATGGCTTGGCGCTATCTTTATGGCCGCAGGTGGTTTATTGGCCGCATCGGATAAGCGCTATCGTCGAAAAAAGACCGCTAGTGCGGCGGTTAAGGCTGGTTCATCATCGGCTTCAACTGGTTCATCACCCACTGCAACAAAGGTAGCTTAAGGCATGTCTGCACGTCGTTTGTTATTGTTTGTTCCTTTCCTTATCGCATTAGGTCTTGGCCTATTTTTATGGAAAGGGCTGGACTTAGATCCGAACGAGCTACCTTCTGCGTTGATTGGTAAGCCGTTTCCAGAATTCCACATTGAATCATTACAAAACCCAGAGAAAATCATTACAACGGCAGACTTAAAAGGAGAGCCGCTGTTGGTCAATGTCTGGGGAACTTGGTGCCCAGCGTGTAAAATTGAGCATGAACACTTAATAAATATTGCGAACGAAGGCGTTAAGATAGTTGGAATTAATTATAAAGATGATCGAACGTCAGCGAAGCAATGGTTGTCTCAACTGGGTAACCCTTATCGATTTAATATATACGATGCGCAAGGCCATCTCGGGTTAGATCTTGGTGTGTATGGTGCGCCGGAAACCTATGTGGTTGATGCAGAAGGAATTATTCGTTATCGCTATGCGGGGCCTATTGATGCAGAAATTTGGCAACAATTAAAACCGTATTTAGCAAAATAATAGAACAATAACTGATCGGAGTTCTTATGATTGCTGCATTAGCTTTACATGTTGTTGCTGCTACAGTGTGGGTCGGTGGCATGATCACCATGGTTTTTGTGGTTCGTCCTGTGGCTGTTGATCTATTGTCTCCTCCGGAGCGAATTCCCTTTTTAACTCGGGCTATCGGCCGGTTTTTTATTATTGTTTGGGCTGCGGTCATCACCTTGTTAATCACTGGCTTTTGGATGGTGATGCATCTTTATGGTGGCTTTGCAGGTGCTCATTGGTCGATACATGCAATGGCAGGTATTGGCGTATTAATGATTCTTAAATTCTTCTACCTCTATTTTTTACCCTACCGTCGATTGCTAAAATTTTCTGCACAAGAGCAATGGAGTGAGGCTGCGGGCCAGCTAAACTCGGTGCGTCGTGTGGTTATGGCTAACGGCATTTTAGGCTTATTGGTGATTGTATTAGCCACTGCAGGCCGTTTCTTTTAATGGTTAATCATGGCAAAGCCTAAAGCGAAAAAATCGACCTCATCAAAGTCTAAGTCTGCTTCTTCAAAAAGAAGTAACACTAAAAAATCGACATGGCGGGGGCTGTTTTTTAAGCTTTTCCTCGTTGGTTGCCTGTGTGCTGGTGTCTTGCTTATCTATTTAGATGCATCAATACGTCAGCAGTTCGAAGGCAAGCGCTGGGCTATTCCTGCCAAAGTTTATGCGCGTCCTTTGGAGCTTTATAGCGGCCAAGCATTGACGGCGGTGGATTTAAAAACCGAGTTGACTCAGTTGGGCTACCGCATGGTTACCTCACCAAAGCAGCCTGGTGAAGTGTCGATATGGAAAAATCGAGCAGTCATTTTTACCCAAGGCTTTCGCTTTTCTGATGGGGATGAGCCTTCACGACTCATGACGCTGACCTTTAGTGGGCAGCAGCTGGCTTCGGTGGTCGATGCTAGCGGACGTGCTATTTCTTTAGCTCGCCTTGAGCCGGTTGTTATCGGCGGTATTTATCCTGCAAATAATGAAGACCGTGAACTGGTTCAGTTATCTGATGTGCCGCAGCCACTCATTGATGCGCTAATCAGTGTCGAAGACCGTGATTTTTACGAGCACCATGGCTTGTCGTTTAAAGGTATAGCTCGTGCTATGTGGAGTAATATTCGGGCCGGTCAAATTGTACAAGGCGGTAGTACTCTGACGCAGCAGTTGATTAAAAACTTCTTTTTGACCAGTGAACGCAGCCTTTGGCGTAAATTATTAGAAGCGCCGATGGCCGTGTTGTTAGAGCTCCATTACAGCAAAGACGAAATTCTAGAAGCCTACCTCAACGAAGTTTATTTAGGACAGTCTGGTGCGAGAGCCATCCATGGCTTTGGTTTGGCGAGTCAATATTACTTCGGGCGCCCTCTAGCGAACTTACGTACCGATCAGTTAGCCCTTTTGGCTGGTTTGGTGAAAGGGCCTTCTTATTACGACCCGCGCCGCCATCCGAAGCGAGCTAAGCAGCGGCGCGATTTAGTCCTCAAATTACTGACCGATCAAGGTCATTTAAGCCAAAGCCAAGCCACAGTTGCTATGGCTAAACCACTGAGTGTCGTGCCTAAGCAACGTATCGTAAAAGGTGCCTATCCCGCTTACCTTGATGTGGTTAAACGTCAGCTACGGCAAGAATATCGAGAAGAAGATTTAAGTTCCGAAGGGTTGAAGATCTATACCAGTTTGGATCCTATTGTTCAGGCAAAAGCAGAAACAAGCTTAGCGCAAGTGAGTCAGGGTTTGGAAAATCATCATGGCGCTAAATTAAAACAACTGGAGGGTGCTGTGGTGGTTAGCCACAGCCAAACGGGTGAGGTGGTTGCTGTAGTTGGTGGTCGAGATGCTCGGTATCAGGGTTTTAACCGAGCCGTCGATGCTGTACGTCCGATTGGCTCTTTGGTAAAGCCTGCTGTCTATTTGACGGCACTATCTTCCCCAGAAAAATATAATTTAATTAGCAAAGTGAATGATGAGGCCGTTAGTGTCAAAACAGAGAACGGTGAGTTATGGCAGCCGAATAACTTTGATCATAAGACTCACGGTCCCGTAGCATTGCATGAGGCATTAGCCAAATCCTATAACTTGGCGACGGCAAACCTAGGCTTAGATATTGGTATGGGAGACATTATTCATACCTTGCAGCAGTTAGGTATCGAGCGAAACGTCCCACCGTATCCCTCGACGTTGCTCGGATCGCTAAGCTTAAGCCCGCTGGAAGTGATGCAAATGTATCAAACCATTGCGGCCAACGGTTTTGAAACACCACTGCGCTCTATCCGGAGTGTTTCGACGGCACAGGGCGAAGAAGTCAGCGCTTATCGACTGCAGTTAGAACAACAATTTGATCCGGGTGTGATGCACTTGTTGCAGTACAACTTGCAGGAAACAGTACGCGAAGGAACCGCTAAATCCGTTTATCGTCGATTCCCTGAATCATTAAAACTAGCGGGTAAAACCGGTACTACAAACGACCAGAGAGATAGCTGGTTTGCAGGTTTTACTGGAGATTATTTAGCCGTAGTTTGGTTAGGGCGTGACGATAACCAGCCAACGCCATTGACCGGTAGTAGTGGTGCTTTACAAGTCTGGGCTGATCTTGTCTCAGGCTTACACCCCTTATCTTTTGAAAGCCAAGTGCCTGCCAACGTGTCCTACCACTGGGTTGATGAGGCTCAAGGTTTGATTAGCGCTGAAGGTTGTGAAGGTGCGCGTTATGTCCCTTTTATTAATGGTTCAGAACCGCAAGAACGTTCCAGTTGCTCAGGCTCGCCGGGTATTCGTGGTATAAAAGATTGGTTTAGTCGGTTATTTGGTGAGTAGGTTTTTAGGAGTTTGACTGTGTTTAATAAAAAAATTAGTGCCTTTGGATCGAGTGTACATACTGCTCGTGCGATAGTTGTACTGCTGTTTTCCATGATTATATCAGCGTGCTCAACAACACATCAGTCTAGCCAGGTGATTATTGAAGACCGTACTGGCAGTCAAACGACATCACCTGCGGTAACTACAAGCCCGGGTTATCCTGTACCTTCTTCTCAAGAGGAGCAGACTCCAGAGACTTCCCGTGGAAGCTCACCATCGGAAAGTTCGCAATCTAGTCCTACTGAAAAGCCATCAAGCACAGGGCCAGATAAGCCGCAAGCAGCGGAGCAATCAACGGTGAATATCGAACCTAAAGGTGCGGTGTTGGCGTTATTGGAACAAGCTGAAGACCAGCAACGACAAGGCCAAAATCAGCAAGCATTGACTTCGTTAGAACGAGCGCAGCGCATTGCCCCTCGACAACCGTTGGTTTACTTACAACTCGCGCAATTACATCAAGATATGGGACAGACACAAAAAGCCCAGCAATTTGCCCGAAAGGGTTTAAGCTTAGCGGGAAATGACACTCGCTTGATCCAAGCGTTTAAGCGTTTATTACCGTAGGCTGCTGTCATTAAGTCTGCTGAGACTGGTTGGGTTAAATGGAATGTCAGTTGCAATATCGTTGCTTCGATTTATTATACTCAGCTCGCGTTGTTGTTTAGACAATGCTCAATTTTACCTAGGATGTTAACGGCCTGATGCAAGATTTACTCACTTCAATACCTATTCGTCTGCTTTTCGGTATCAACATCATCATCGGGTTGGTGTTGTTCTATTTTTTGGCGATTGTTCAAGAAGTGGATCCGGGGCAGTTTCCGTGGTTGATGAACTTTATGTTCTATGTGGCGGTGAGCTATATGATGGTAGTGTTAGTTGAAAAACAATCGAATCCCTACCATGTGCTTGGCGGCTATTTTGGTAGTTTTGCCGTTATGTTTAGTGTCGCAGGTTATTTGATCACGAATGCACGTTAGTGCTTTAGGTTTTTGATAACTAACAGCTGACGTAGATCATCAGCTTTCCAGTGTGCTCGATTATCTTATGGTATAACCTGTTGGTATTCATTCAGGCTACGCCTTTATAGGAAGAAGGGACGCATTATGGAACTTAGTACGATTATCTTTCTGGTAGTACTCGCAGCGATAATTTTTTATGTCGTTAGCATCTATAACAATTTGGTGACGTATAAAAACCGTTACCAAAATGCCTTTAGTCAGATTGAAGTGCAGCTCAAACGCCGCTATGACCTTATCCCAAATTTGGTCGAAACGGCGAAAGCCTATATGTCTCATGAACGTGAAACCCTGGAGGCGGTGATTAATGCCCGTAATGAAGCCTCTGCTATGTTGCAAGGTATCGCGGGTGAGCCAAGCGGGCTAGCTTTACAAAATTTAGCAGGCGCAGAAGGGATGTTAAGTAGTGCGCTGGGTCGCTTGAATGTCGTG
This sequence comes from Motiliproteus sp., assembly GCA_048265065.1. GTDB lineage: Bacteria > Pseudomonadota > Gammaproteobacteria > Pseudomonadales > Balneatricaceae > Motiliproteus. Next base: position 37,133 of record JBLXCH010000011.1, read on the forward strand.
ATGGAAGATTACCCCGATCTAAAAGCCAACCAGAACATGATGCAGCTTTCTGAAGAATTAACCTCGACAGAAAACCGTGTCGCCTTTGCCCGTCAGGCATTCAACGATGCGGTCACGCAATACAACACCTATCGTCAAAGCTTCCCTCCTGTGCTGTTTGCTCCAAGTTTTGGTCATGGTACTGATGCTGATTTGTTAGAGTTTGAAGACAGTGCTGAGATTCAAGCGGCACCGAAAGTCAGTTTTTAAGCCTTTATCTGACTTTTTTCACAGGCGAGTAGTACCGGACGAGTAGTCGCGAATGGATTTCTTCACCCAGCAAGACACCGCAAGACGTAACACTAGTTTGTTGGTGCTGCTTTTCGTGGTGGCCGTATTGCTACTTATCGCGATTACTAATGTGCTCGTTGCCATCACGATTTGGAGCATTGACGGCACCTTACAAACCTTGGAGCAAACGACAACTGCTGAGTTACTCGCACGGGTGAATGTCGACCAAATGCTGCTTATTGGTTTCCTTGTGTCTAGCGTTGTCTGTATCGCAATTATTTTTAAGTGGTTTCAACTAGGCAGTGGTGGCAAAAGCGTTGCAGAGTCGCTGGGTGGTGCACGCATTCAACCCAATACCGATAACCCTGACGAAAAACGCGTACTTAATGTCGTTGAAGAAATGGCATTAGCTTCTGGTATGCCCGTCCCTCCTGTTTATCTGCTTCACCATGAATTAGGTATTAATGCATTTGCTGCAGGTAAAACCCCTGCAGATGCGGTGATTGGTGTTACCAAAGGTTGCGCGACAAGTCTAACTAGAGAGCAGTTGCAGGGTGTTATTGCTCATGAGTTTAGCCATATTTTAAACGGCGACATGCGCCTCAATTTACAGCTGGTAGCTATGCTTAACGGCATCGTCTTTATTGGCGGTGTTGGTCGGATGTTGTTGCATACTCGTGGCGGGCATCGTCGTCATTCCTATGGCGTTAGTCATGGATCGTCAAATCGCCGTTCATCCGGTGGTGCGCAATTAATGATGTTGGGCTTGGCACTAGTTGTGTTGGGTTGGTTGGGCAGTTTATTTGGCAGCCTGATTCGCGCCTCGGTGAGCCGACAAAGAGAGTTCTTGGCAGATGCTTCTGCCGTTCAGTTCACGCGAAACCCACAGGGTATAGCTGACGCATTAAAAGTGATTGGCGGTTATCAATACGGTACGGTACTTGAACAAACGGAACCTGAAGAAGTCAGCCATTTGTTTTTTGGTCGGGCGTTAAACTCACTCACCGGGTTATTTTCGACTCATCCTCCATTAATCGAGCGAATTTCTCGAATCGATCCCCACTGGGATGGTAATTATATTTTGCCAAAGCCCAGTGAAACTGCAGCACGAGAGCAATTAGAAGCGGAGCAAGCTGCGCAGAGAGAGGCAAAGCGGCAGAAGCAGCAAGCTCTGGCGGGTGCAGTCATCGCTTCATCGCTTGGCGTACCTTTGCCGGAAGAGGGCACCGTAGCCGCCGCGGAAGATACCTTAGATGCGATCCCCGATCGTTTATATTCAGCAAGTAGAGAGCCTTTAGGCGCAATGGCCATCGTTTTGGCGTTATTGCTGGATTGTGAAAAAGAGGTCAAGCAAAAGCAATTTGAGTTGCTATTGCAGTCGCCAACACAAGGGCTCTTAGCGGAGATAGAAAAAGTCACTAAAGACATCAGTCGCTTAGATATCGTATTGAGGTTGCCGCTATTAGAGATCTGTATTCCAGCGCTCAAGTGCATGTCATCAGCACAATATCGATTATTTAAACGACAAATGATGTTGTTGATACAGGCAGACCAGTCCATAGAGTTTTTTGAGTGCTGCTTGTATCAACTGGTCCGGCATTACCTTGATGTTGAGTTTATGGATGAAGCGCCCAGTAAGCCTAAGTATGCGCGGATTGAGCAAGTGGCCGAAAGCTTTCATCATGTTTTGTCGATTATGACTTGTTATGCCCACGAGCAGATTGATGATGCAGAAAAAGCCTTCAACCGAGGGGCGAATACCGTAGGGTTATACAACTTACGGATGATGCCGCAAGAAACCCTTCAAGAAGAAAAAATGGGTGTCGCGTTACGTCAGCTAGCCTGCTGTTCACCATTGTTAAAAGCCAAAGTGTTAAAAGCGTTTGCGAATGCTGCGCATCATGATCAAACACTTAACTTACTTGAGCGCGAGATGTTAACAACGTTAGCAGCGTTAATGGACAGCCCTATCCCAATCACGAAACTACTATTAGACGAATAATTTCCCTTCTTTCGACGTTCTTAGCCACTCAGGCGTTGTATCACTAGGTGGAACGTATAAAATGCGCATCTGCGTAACAAATCTGTCATTTATTGTTCATAATGATGGGTGTAGTTGCGGTTTTAGATAGTCGTCTTCCTTTCCCTGCAGGACGCAGTTTCGGCTGATTATCTGATGTTAACTTTCTAGTGGGTGTTAACCATGAATCTATCTGTCGAAACACAGACTCCAGAGAACGCTGCAGATCCCGGTTCAAATTGGATTAAGTGGCTACAAATCGCGGGCTTAGTCTATTTGCTGCTGTTAGCGGTTTCTATCATAGGCGGTGGGTTCAAATTAGCCGCTGGTGATCAAGCCAAAGAACTTTTTGCTTTTGCAAGCAACCCCGTAGCCGCTTTGGTGGTTGGCACCATGGCTACCGCCCTCATTCAGTCTTCAAGTACCGTAACGTCGATCATCGTCGGGCTTGTGGCTGGTGGCTTGCCTGTTGGTATTGCTATCCCAATGGTGATGGGTGCGAACATTGGTACCACCATAACCAATACCATCGTTAGCTTAGGTCATATTCGCAAAGGCAAAGAGTTTAGACGCGCTTTTGCCGCCGCCACCATTCATGACTTTTTTAATTTGATTAGCGTGGTGATATTTCTACCGCTGGAAGTCATGTTTGGCTTGCTTGAAAAAACAGGTGCTTACTTATCCAGTTTTTTGGTCGGTAGTGAGTCCTTATCGATTAAAGGCTTTAATTTTATCAAGCCCTTAGTTAAACCACCGGTGAAGTTTATTGAGAACAATGTGTTGGGTTCAATGAGTGATACTGCTGCTGGTGTGATGATGGTTATCTTTGGTGTGGCATTGATTTTTGTGGTTATCACCCTCATAGGTAAACTATTAAAGTCGTTAATGGTGGGTAAGGCCAAAGACGTTTTGCATAAGGCGGTGGGTCGAGGCCCCATCAGTGGTATTACCTCGGGTGCTTTGATGACCGTGCTTGTGCAGTCCAGCTCAACCACAACGAGTTTGTTGGTTCCGCTTGCGGGAACAAAAGTGTTCTCTTTGCGGCAAGTGTACCCTTTCACTCTAGGTGCAAATATTGGTACCTGTATTACCGCTTTACTCGCGGCTACAGCAGTATCTGGAGATAACGCTATTTTTGCACTCCAAGTGGCATTGGTGCATCTTACCTATAACACTCTGGCTGTTGTTGTTATTTACGGCATCCCGTTTTTACGTGAGCTGCCTATCATTGCGTCTGAGGCGCTGGCAGCAGCTACGGTGAAGAATAAAACTTATGCATTGGCTTATATCGCTGTCGTATTTTTCTTAATTCCCCTGATTCTGATTGGTATTGGGAATGCGTTAGAAAGTTAAGGGAGGCAATCAATGAGTAAAAAAAAGAAGAAGCTTAAAAAACATATTGAAGAATTAGAGCAAGCGCTTGCTGAATTAAAGTCGCAGTTACATGATGTTGAAGAAGAAGAGCAGCATGAAGCGATTGATCATTTGGATGATTATTTAGAAACAGTCGATAATAAATGGGAAAACTTACGGTCTTATTGGCCGATGTTGTTAGAAGACGTTCGTCATATTTTTGATGGCAAAAGCAATAAGCCTGACTAACTGAGGGTGCTATTGATTTAGCTAAGGTGTTTTAAGCTGCCGCGGCTACACATCGCTATTAAGCGGTTAGCCGGACAGCTTTAAACGATATTGTTAGAGCGTTTTGAAAACGTTGCGCGCCACATCAAGGGTGAAACTAATATCAGCGTCAGTGTGTGCTGCTGATAAGAAACCCGCCTCATAGCACGCCGGTGCTAAGTACACACCACCTTCGAGCATGCCGTGGAAGAATTGATTAAATCGCTCAATATTCCCGCTCATTACTTGTTGGTAGTTGATTACTTTTTTATCTTCGGTGAAGAAACCACCAAACATGGTGCCGACGTGATTGGTCGTAAACGGTATGCCGGTTTCTTCAGCGATTGTTTCAAGTCCATTCACTAGTTGTGAGGTTTTCTCGAACAAGGGTTCATAGAACCCGGGCTTGCTGATTTCGTTCAGCATCGCTAAACCTGCGGCCATCGCTACAGGGTTACCTGATAAGGTACCAGCTTGGTAAACCGGACCTGTGGGCGCGATGTGCTCCATGACTTCACGACGACCGCCAAAGGCGCCTACCGGCATACCGCCGCCGATGACTTTACCTAAGGTGGTAATGTCGGCTTGCACCCCGTAATAGCCTTGTGCACCTTGGATACCTAGGCGAAAACCTGTCATGACTTCGTCAATCACTAGAAGTGTGCCGTGTTGGTCGCAAACTTCACGTAAGCCTTCTAAGAATCCTGGAACTGGGGGGACGCAGTTCATGTTGCCTGCGACGGGTTCAACAATGATGCAGGCAATTTCTTCACCGACTTCAGCAAAGGCTTGCTTAACGCTGTCGATGTCATTGTAGGTAAGGGTAATCGTATGATCAGCTAGTGATGCGGGGACACCGGGTGAGCTAGGAACGCCGAGTGTGAGGGCGCCTGAACCTGCTTTGATGAGTAGCGAATCTGAATGACCGTGGTAGCAGCCTTCGAATTTGACGATTTTATCTCTGCCAGTGTAGCCGCGAGCAAGACGAATGGCGCTCATTGTGGCTTCTGTGCCTGAGCTCACCATGCGTACCATGTCCATGTGAGGTAGTAAGCCACAGATCTTTTCAGCTAATTCAGTTTCAATTTCCGTTGGGGCACCAAAGCTGAGGCCTTTTTTCATTTTTTCCATCACGGCTGCAGTGATAGCTGGGTGTGCATGACCTAATAACATTGGCCCCCAGCTTAAAACGTAATCTACATAGCGCTTATTATCCGCATCAAAAATATAGGGACCTTCTGCACGGTCAATGAATATAGGTGTTCCGCCAACGGCTTTAAATGCACGAACGGGTGAGTTAACACCACCAGGGATAACGGCTTTAGCGTTTTGAAAGAGGTCTTCGGATCGGCTCATGGTGGAGTCCTTAACA
>JBLXCH010000011.1:42514-50913 GCA_048265065.1 Motiliproteus sp.
AGTTAACACCACCAGGGATAACGGCTTTAGCGTTTTGAAAGAGGTCTTCGGATCGGCTCATGGTGGAGTCCTTAACAGGCAAGTTCAATCAATGAAAAGTCTAGGAATATACGAGTGCCAAATTAGGCTTCTGTTGCAATAAATAAATCTGCGAACTCTTGAGCCCGACACGTAATGTCATCTACAGCAAATAGCGCGCTTACTACTGCTAGCATGTCTGCGCCTGCCTCAATAAGGTCGGTCGCGTTGTTGAGCGTGATACCACCAATGGCAACCACAGGAATATCTAGCTCTTCCTTCGCTTGCGAGAGTAGGGCTAAGGGTGCTGGAATCGCATTGGGTTTCGTGCTTGATGGGAAAAAAGCACCGAAGGCCACATAATCTGCGCCCTCGTCGGCTGCTTGCTTAGCAAGTTCTAGAGAGTCGTGACAGGTAACGCCTATGATGGCATCGTCACCGAGTAGTGTGCGAGCTTCGGCAACATTACCGTCGGTTTGTCCAATATGGACGGCTTTAGTACCCACTTTGGCAGCAAGCGCTATGTCATCGTTAATCAATAAGATGGCACCATACTGGCTGCAAAGCGCTTGTAATGCACTGGCTTCAACTTCACGGCGATGTTCATCGGTTGTTTTATCACGGTATTGAACCAATGTTACGCCGGCCTTTAGTGCGTCTTCTACAGAAGAGAGCAAACGGCCTCCCATTAACGGGGTGTCAGTAATGGCATAGAGACCGTGGAGCAGATCCGTTAACGTTTTTGGTGACGTTTCAGACGATATATTAGGCAGCATAGTAAAGCCTTCTTATTCCTTGATTAACGCTGATGCGGTTCAGTATAAAAGCGAGTGATATCTTCGCGGCGAAGTATACCTAAAATGATAGGCGTTTTGTTTGTCGTTAACGCATTCACAGGCCTTCTGTCTGTAACATAGAGTGCTTCAATGAGGGTGTCATCCATAATGACTTGTGCTTCTTTCAGCGTGGCGTGGCGTGAAATCGGCGATAGCTGATAGCGTAATCCCGGAAGCTCGTTCAGATTGATGTTGTCGAGCTCCTCTTTGGATAGGGCGATTGACACATCAGCGATAGGCATTAAGTTGGTAGGCTGGCTCTCTTCGTCGAGAATAATGAGCCAGTCCGCCTTATTGCGGAAAATGTCTTTGCTTTCTTCGGCGCTAATGATCATCGGTTTCACATGGAAAGTCCGGTGCATGCAGTGAGTGACGTTGGTCTCTTCAAGGATATGATCGATGGGTGCCCGCCGCCATTCAGTGCCTTTAGCAAGGAGGGTGGCTTGAAAAATAGAGCCTTCAGGAAAAAAGTACCGACAGGTGACGGAGGCGCTGATAACAGCGGCCATGGCAGGGAAGAGCACAGCTGAATTATGGGTCAGCTCTAAGACCGCCATTATTGCCGCTAGAGGGGCTTGTAGCACCGCGGCCATCATTGCTCCCATGCCCAACATGGCATAAAAGCCAATGTCTGACACCGTGTGCTGAGAAATGGTATCACCCAACAACCCAATGGCTGCACCAGCGGCCGCGCCAATGACTAAGGTGGGACCTATCAATCCCATCGGAACACCAAGCCCAATACAGATAGCCGTCACGAAAAGCTTAGCGACGACTAATAAGAGAAGAACGCTTAATCCCATGTCACCGAAGAAAACGTCGCCATAAAAGATGGTAGACACGGTGTCATAGCCCATTCCCATGATGTAAGGGGAAAAGACAGCAACACTGCCGGTTAGTATGCCTGCAAGCATGATACGTGCACTTAAAGGCCAAGTGACGGTGTTGATCGTAGTGATAACTGTACGATTAAACAGCAAGGCTAAAAAACCGATGACGACACCCATGAGTAATATAAAAGGCATCTCTGCTAAACGGGTGAGTTCAAAAGGTGGAACGATAAAAGCAATTTCATTACCAATGACTAATTGCATTAATACAGCGGCGGTTGCAGAGGCGACAATCACCGGAATGAAACCGATTAATGTGTATTCCATCATCACTACCTCCATAGCGAAGATGACTCCTGCAATCGGTGTATTAAACGATGCCGAGATCGCTGCTGCGACACCGCAACCTACTAGCATGCGTGTGCAATTATTAGGGAGCTTAAGCCATTGGCCAATTAAGCTACCGCTGGTCGCGCCCATATGAACAGCAGGCCCTTCTCGCCCGGCAGAGTGACCGAAGAGAATGGCTAATGCACCACCAAAAAACTGCACAATCGCGTTGGCAGCAGGGAGTTTCCCTTGGTGGTAAGTAAGGCGCTCTAGGACATGAGGAATACCAACCTTGAGATGATCTGGGTGTATTCGCCAGAGGAACAAAGCGATAATAGCGCTGCCTATAATAGGTAGAAAGAAGTGCCAGATTGGCGAAAGGTCTTCAAAATTTTCTGCATTGTAGTTCGGGAGCAGTTGTTCTAGCGGCCAAGTGATGACAAATCGAAAGGCAAGAATGATTAAACCGGTAAATAAACCGCTCAGTAAGCCAAGCAATATCAGCTGAGGCCAAGCCTCAGCGGTGCCAAGACGGTTACGAAAGTGAGTTAAAGATAGTCGTTGTAGGCTCATTGAGTATGAAAACTAAGGAAACTTGCTGAGATTAAGTAGCCTAACACCATCAAATAGGCTTTGTAAGTTTGAGTTTCTAGGTTACCGCTTTTCCTTTGTGCGTGTGAGGCTTATCATAGGCGGTTTTCGCTCGCACTATCTGTTTATTGAGATAGTAGATCCATGATGATGGTCTCGTAGACCAAGAGGTTACTGTGATAAAGGTAGGTATCGTAGGCGGCACAGGTTATACCGGTGTTGAATTGCTGAGGTTGCTTGTACTTCACCCAGAAGTAGAAATTGACGTTATTACTTCGCGTACAGAAGAAGGCGTGCATATTGCGGATATGTATCCGAACCTGCGTGGCCATATTGACCTACGATTCACTGTGCCTAATGTCGATACGCTTGCTGCGTGTGATGTCGTGTTTTTTGCTACACCTCACGGCGTGGCGATGGAAATGGTCCCTGAGCTGATGGCAAAAGGGGTGCGGATTATCGATCTAGGTGCTGATTTTAGGATCAAAGACCTGGACGTTTGGTGTCAATGGTACAACCAAGCGCATATCGCTAAAGAGGCTGCTGCCGAAGCGGTTTATGGTCTGCCTGAGGTTAATCGTGAACAAGTGAAAAGTGCACAGTTGATTGCGAATCCTGGCTGTTACCCGACGGCGGCACAACTTGGATTGATTCCGTTATTAGAAAAAGGGTTAGTGCACAAGCAGCAAATTGTTGCTGACTGTAAATCCGGTGTCAGTGGTGCGGGTAGAGGTGCCAAAGTCCCATCATTGTTATGTGAGGCCAGTGAAAACTTTAAGGCGTACGGCGTTGCAGGACACCGTCATTTGCCAGAGATTCGTCAAGGTCTTGAATTGGCAGCGAATGATTCTGTCGGTCTTACCTTTGTGCCGCACTTAGTCCCTATGATACGAGGTATTCAGGCGACACTGTATTCTCAGCTGAATGAACAAGGCCAAGCGCTATCATTAGAAGAAATTCAGTCTATTTATGAAGATCGTTACCGTAATGAGCCTTTTGTTGATGTCATGTCGCTTGGCAGCTTGCCCGAGACCCGTTCGGTAAAAGGTTCTAACTTATGTCGAATAGCGGTCTATCGGCCACAAGGCGGTGATACAGTTGTTGTGCTTTCGGTGATCGATAACTTGGTCAAAGGCGCGGCAGGCCAGGCGATTCATAATATGAATATCATGTTCGGCCTTGATGAAAAAGCAGGGCTAGATGTCGTAGCGTTAATGCCGTAACGTTTTTTTGTTTTCATAGCGATTACTCAGGCAGGCGGTTAATACTTGACTAAATTGCTTGGGTAATTGCATAATTGCAACTGTGTCACGATTGTGACCTCTTATGTACGTTGGAGGTACTATGAACGCTGTTGAACAATATTCCCCATCTCCGTTAGTTTTTACGGATGCAGCAGCATCGAAAGTGAAAAGCTTAATTGATGAAGAGCAAAACGATAACCTTATGTTGCGTGTGTTCGTAACCGGCGGTGGTTGTTCGGGCTTTTCTTATGGCTTTACGTTTGATGAACATCAAAATGATGACGACACTGCAGTAGTCAATGCCGGTGTTACCTTGTTAGTTGATCCGATGAGTTACCAGTATCTTGCTGGTGCCGAAGTCGATTATAAAGAAGGTTTGCAAGGCTCTCAGTTCTCCATCAAAAACCCAAATGCAGCAACAACCTGCGGTTGTGGTTCGTCTTTCTCTGTTTAACTGTCACTACTCAATTCTTGGTAGGTCTTTTAGTTTATTGTCTTTGAGGCGCTGATTTCATTATCAGCGCCAAGACCTAGCGATCATGCGTTTTTTTTTCTTGGGATGCTACTAGGGTTGATAAATTGCGCCGAGTATTCGGCGGCCTTTGGCACCTGTGACTGCAGGTAAATTTCCTGTTTGCTTTTCTAAACACTGCTTTGCTAACCAGGCAAAGGCGCAGGCTTCTAGCCAGGACGCTGGCACGCCAAGGTGGTCGGTTTTGTGCACAGGATTTGGTGCTAGATATTCTGATAAGCGTGTAAATAAGCCGAGGTTTTCGGCGCCGCCACCACAAATAAAAATGCTTTTTTCGCTGATGTTGTGACGTTCGATTGCTTGGCTGATTGAGATCGCGGTGAACTCAAGAAGTGTTGCTTGAATATCTTCTGCACTGCAAGAAATGCCGCTCTTAATTAGCTTTTGTTCTAGCCATGGACCGTTAAACAGCTCTCTGCCAGTGCTTTTCGGGTGGGGCAGTTGTAAATAATCAGTGCTAAGCAAGTGTTCAAGCAGCGTTTGATTAACGCGTCCTTCGGCGGCCCATTGTCCGTTTACGTCACAAGGTAGTTGCCGGCATTTGTCGATCCAGTAATCCATCAGTACGTTACCGGGTCCGGTATCGTAGCCAATGGCCTGTATTGAAGAATCTTTGTCGAGTACCGTTACATTAGCGATCCCGCCGATGTTAACGACAAAACGATGCTCTGCGGATGTCTGGAATAGCCACTCGTGAAAAGCTGGAACTAAAGGCGCACCTTGTCCTTCTGCTGCCATATCCCGACGTCTAAAGTCGGCAATAACAGTGATATTTAATGCCTCCGTCATCCTTGCGGGGTTGCCGATTTGTAAGGTGAAAGGTGAAGCGAAGTCCGGCCTGTGGCGAATGGTTTGACCGTGAGAGCCTATGGCAATGATCTGGCTGGGTGGAATGCCTGCTTTTTCCAATAAGTGATTAACGGCATTCACTTGGCAGTCGGCGAAGGCGTTATCCACCTGTCCCATCCGATCGATTTCACTATCGCCAGGCAAAGTTAGCGAGAGCAGCTTTGCGCGTAGGGCTTTCGGTATGGGTTCAAGGTGTGTGGTCAACAAAGCAGGAGTGGTGCCGCTAAAATCGACCAAAGCGGCATCCACGCCATCAAGACTGGTGCCGGACATAAGGCCGATATAGTACATGTGAGTACCTTACTCTGCTGATGCGAAGCGCGTTTGTTTATAAGTTTCCAGTTGAGCTAGCATCTTGCTAGAAAGTGGTTTGAAGTTCGCCAGCTCGGTTTTTGGTAGTGGTTGCGCTTGCGGTAACGGCACGGTTAGTGGGTTGCGGTGCACGCCATTTACGCGAAACTCATAATGTAGATGCGGTCCTGTGGCGTAGCCTGTGCTGCCTACATAACCAACAGTTTGACCTTGGCTAACACGCTTCCCACGCTTCATACCTGGTTTAATTTGATTCATGTGCGCATAAAGTGTGGTGTATTTTTGGCCGTGCTGAACGATAACAACTTTGCCGTAGCCACCTTTGGTGCCTGCAAAAATAACCTTACCGTCGCCGGCACTTTTAATCGGTGTTCCCCGTGGCGCAGCATAGTCGACACCGCGGTGGGGGCGACTAGTTTTGAAAATAGGGTGCTTCCGGTTCGGGTTGAACTTTGAGCTGATACGGGTGAAATCGACGGGGGTCCGCAAAAATGCTTTACGCATGCTGCTGCCGTCAGGGGTGTAATAATTGCTATGGCCTTCCGAGTCGGTGTAGCGAATCGCTTGAAAGGTTTTGTCTTGGTTGGTGAATTCAGCAGCGATTATGTTGCCATCTTTGATGACTTCACCATCAAGCATTAACTCTTCATAGATCACTCTAAAGTTGTCGCCTTTGCGAATATCGAGAACAAAGTCGACATCCCAGCCGAATATAGCGGCTAATTCCATGATTTTAGATTGGCTAAGGCCCGCTGCTTGGCCAGCGAGAAAGAGCGAAGAATCGATAGTGCCTTGCTTGTAAACGTGGCGTGCTTCTGGCGTACGTTCCAGTTTTTCAACGGCGTAGGCGTTCTCGGTTTTAGTGATTAACGTGCTGATGAGTGGTGACTTGATATGGCGTAATTTAACCAGCTCACCGGATTGCACTAAAAACTCCAGCTGTTCGCCTGGCATTAGTCGGTCCAGTGTCTTGTCGGGCTTAATGCCATGAATCATTGGATACATGTCGTTAGCACCTAGACCTGCCTTTTTGAATAGCGTGCTTAGGTTGTCGCCAGAGCGAATGGTGATTTTTAGCCAGTTTTCTTTAGGTTCTGGCGTTGATTCTATCACTTCTGTCACCGGGCTAAGGTTACTTGCCAAAGCTACGGTAATATTTTTAGTCGTATCTGTGCGGGCAGCAGTGTCTGTGTTGGAAGGAGTTGTGGCGGTTTTTGTTAATGAAGACTCAGTCGGAGATTCTGCAACAGCTTCAGCTGGTTTAAGGATCACTGTTAGCTGGTCTGAGTTTTTCTCTGCGGCAACATCATTACTGGGTATGAATACCATCGTAATGATAATGAGCGTTGCGCACGCAATTAAAGCAAATAGGTGTGCTTTAGGAAAAAAAGGCACGAAGCGTAGCACGATAAAACAGCCCCTAAGTTGGATTTATAGTCAGTATGTCGGCCATTATAGGGAATCTATAAGCCTTCATCCATTGATCTGCGGTGTATTAATACCATTAATTGTGTGGTTTGTGCAGCCTGTCTATAATGTCGGCCTTTTTGCACTCTTTCTTATATTAATCAAGATTCCTTAAGTGGTAATCGGTGGTGGACGAATTAATGACAGTTGATACTAATCTCCTGGCTGAACTTCAAGCGCGTGGTTTGATTGCGCAAATGACAAGCGAAGACGAACTTGCTGAGCACTTGTCTGAGCCGCGTACGTTATATTGTGGTTTTGACCCCACAGCAGATAGCTTGCACCTAGGGCATTTAGTACCTCTATTAGTATTAACGCGTTTTCAAAATGCAGGGCATCATCCGATTGCATTAGTTGGTGGTGCGACCGGCTTGATCGGTGATCCTAGCTTTAAAGCGGCGGAACGCCAATTAAATACCCCAGACATTGTTGCTAATTGGTCTAATAGAATTCGGCAGCAGCTAAGTCAGTTTGTTCACTTTGAGGGTGTCGATAATCCCGCTAAGGTAGTTAACAACCTTGATTGGGCTGGTGAAATGAATGTGCTCGACTTCCTGCGTGATGTGGGTAAATACTTTTCAGTCAATGCAATGATTCATAAAGAGTCGGTTCAGCAACGTATCAATCGAGAAGGCTCAGGAATTTCGTTTACGGAGTTCTCTTATGCGTTACTCCAAGGGATGGACTTTGCGGAACTGAATCGTCGTCATGATTGCTCCATTCAAGTGGGTGGTTCGGATCAGTGGGGTAATATCGTTGGTGGTATTGACTTAGCGCGCCGCCAAAATCAGCAGCAAGCATTTGGTGTTACTGTGCCCTTGGTGACTAAATCTGATGGAACCAAGTTTGGCAAAACGGAATCCGGTGCAGTTTGGTTAGACCCTGCTAAAACATCCCCTTATAGCTTTTATCAGTTCTGGATAAATACAGCAGATGCCGACGTTTATAAATTCTTGCGTTACTTTACCTTCCTTGCTGTTGAAGAAATCGATCGTATAGAAGCAGAAGATAAAGCAGCGCAAGGACGTCCTCAAGGACAAGGCATACTGGCTAAAGAGGTTACGCGGTTGGTGCACGGTGAAGCTGGGCTTGAGGCGGCAGAGCGAATCACTCAAGCGTTATTTAGCGGTGATACTACCTCATTGAGTGAGGATGATTACCGTCAGTTGTCATTAGACGGTTTACCGTCCAGTAACTTGCCTGGCAATATGGAAGACCCACTAACCTCAATTTTATCGGACGCGGGAATGGCGCCGTCTGGTAAACAGGTTAAAGATGCGTTGCAGCGAAATGCAGTCATAGTTAACGGAGAAGCTATCGGGCTAGATAGCAATATGAATGCATCTGATGTCTTCGCTGAAGAGAATTCGCGTTTTGGTGAGTATTTTTT
>JBLXCH010000012.1:0-29197 GCA_048265065.1 Motiliproteus sp.
TGACAGACATACCGTTGCTGCAACGTATTACTATTGATGAATTGATTCTTTTTAGTCGTCAAATGTATAGCCTGACGAAAGCGGGCGTTCCCATCACCCAAGCAATACGCGGCTTAGCCTTGTCTGTTCGTAATCCGTTATTGAGTAAAACACTACAACAGGTTGCCGCTTCTCTTGAGCAGGGTTTGACCTTATCCACCTGTTTACATCAGCATCCTAAAGTATTTTCTACACTGTATATCAGTGTCATCCACGTGGGTGAAAACAGCGGTCAGCTAGAGCAGTCATTCAAACGAATTGGTGAATATTTAGCGCTAGAGCGAGACACCTTAAAAAACCTGAAAGCCGCCACCCGCTACCCGCTATTTGTACTCTGCGCGATTGTGATCGCCATGGTGATCATCAATCTATTTGTGCTGCCTAACTTTGCTGACATGTTTAGTCGGTTAGGAGCCGAACTGCCATTAATGACACAAATACTGTTTGCGGTTTCTGCGTTATTTCAGCAAGGCTGGCCTCTCATGCTTATCGGTTCCATCGCTGGGTACTTCGCTTGGAAAAAATACCTCTCATCCGACCACGGTGGATTAGCTTGGGATCGACTCAAACTGAAATTCCCGCTCATCGGTAATTTATTTGAGCGAATTACTCTTGGCCGCTTCAGCCGCATGCTGTCCTTGTCGCTCGCATCGGGTGTGCCGATTGTGCAAAGCCTCAGCATCATTGCCAACGCGGTTGGAAATCGTTTTGTCGCAAGCCGAATCATTGATATGCAAGCAGGTATAGAACGCGGTGAAACGCTCACTCAAGCGGCACAACACAGCGGCATGTTCACTCCATTAGTTTTGCAAATGATCGCCGTTGGAGAAGAAACCGGGCAAGTCGAAGACATGCTTGAACAAACTGCGGATTTTTATGATCAAGAAGTCCAATACGACCTCAAAGGTCTAGCAAGTGCTATTGAGCCACTACTCATTCTCTCCATTGCAGGCATGGTGCTAGTACTAGCGTTAGGCGTCTTCTTGCCGTTATGGGAGCTCAGCGGAGCTGTTAACCGATGAAGCGCGTTGAACAAGGCTTCAGCCTATTCGAGTGCTTGATCGCTGGCTGTTTGATTCTCATCATTGCTACAGGGACCTATTCTCGTTACCAAAGTCTCGCTATCGAAGCAGAACAAGCAGCGTTTAAAGGAATGGTTAGCTGGCTGAACGCAGGAATCAACCTGACCCTCAGTGATGCATACAGCCGTGGCAAGCTTGAGGAAATCGATGAGCTACACAGCACAAACCCTTTGCAGCTGCTACAACCACTAATGACCGTTCCCAGCAATTACTTAGGAGAAATATCGACGGAAAGTGCGTCCCAAGCTCCTCCGGCGCACTGGTACTATGATCTTGATCAACGACGACTGGTCTACCACGTGCGCTATACTGAAAACCTAGATGGGTTACTGGTTGCAAACCAGCGGATATATTTTCAATTAAAGGTAAGGCATCCGCTCACCCTTAACGAGCAAACAATCGCAGGACGTTTACAGCTGGTTGCCGATGATAGTGATTTATGGCAATCACCACTCGGTTTTGGGCGACCACCGCAACAGACCGTTAACGACTATGAAATAGCGCAACTATCCAAAAGTAACGCGCTCTGAGTTAAGTAGAGGACAGAACATGCAACGCAAACAAACCGGTTTTACCATTATCGAGCTGATCGTGGTGATTGCGTTACTCGGCATTCTTTCAGCCGTAGCCTTACCTCGATTCATCAATGTAACATCACAGGCACACGATGCCGCAGTAGAAGGCGCAGGGGCAGGCCTAGCCACAGGTATTGCACTACTCAAAGCCCAAGCTGTGGCCGACGGCATTTTAGGCAGCGCAGCCGATGTGGAATTCGATGGCAGCGCGTTACGAGTCAACAGTTCAGGCTATAGCATTGGTAAAGGCGGCTCTGGTACTAAGCTACAAAGCGCCGATAACTGTGTTGAAATATGGGACGGGGTTTTATCATCCAGCGGCCCTGTTGTCGCTACAACTCCAGCGGATAAAGTGGACTATCAGGTGACTCTGTCTGGTGCCACCTGTACTTATACCTACCTGCGTGGTGGTGGCGATCGATCAATCACTTACGAAGCTGACACTGGCGACGTATATATCAACATTTAACCTCGCTAGCCTAGTCGCTAAGTAGGCCGATATGACACGCCCGAGCTGTATTTCTCACCTGCGCTTCGGGCGTGAATCCGGTTTTACACTGATCGAACTGATTGCTGTACTGACACTGATTGGCATACTTGCCGCTGTTATCTTTCCTAAATTCGCCAGCACTCCTTCATTTCAAGAACGCATTCTCACCGACCAATTAATGAACATGGTGTTGAAAACACGACTTCATGCACTGAGTCGCGAATCACAAAACCTTGCACTTCGTGTCACCAAAAATGAACATTGGCAATTAGATATTGTGGCCAAAAACCGCCGTGATGAGCGTTCCGAGCAGACGCTTGTTAGCGAAAAACTAGCCGAGGGGCGCGCCGAACTATCGGTGAGCGTGCTCGGTCGAACTCCTTTAAATATTAACGAAGGCATGCTTTTCGAGTTCGATCGGCTGGGCAATATTGCACAACTCAACCATCAAGCGTTAACCGCTAACATCTACCTTAAACTGGCTGAGAAACATCTCTGCATTAGCCCTGCTGGGCTCGCATGGCAACCAGCGTCGAAACAGGCTTGCGAGCATGGCTAGATGCTTACCGAAACCCATAAGCGGCGGATTTACACTTATTGAGCTAGTCATTGCTATTAGTCTGATAGGCATTGCCTTATTAGGCGTAACGTACTCGTTACAGTTTAGTGTTCGCTATAGTGCCGACCCATTATGGCAAACCAAAACGCTCTCACTAGCCACTGCCTATCGTGAAGAAATTCTCGCCCAAGCATTTGATGAAACATCACCAGCTCAGGCACTAACCCCTTGCCAGCCCTGTACGCCGGAAAGTCGCTTTGGAGCGGATAATGAGCGCCGAGGAAAAAGCCTTAATCAGTTCGATGATGTTGATGATTACCACGGTGTAAATGAGCAAACGCTGAACATTTTAGGCGAACCCCGCGAAGGTTATGCGAATTACCATGTTGCAATCAATGTAAGCTATGCCGGCCATGAACTTGGGCTTCAAAAGCCACAATCCGCAAAAAGGATCGACCTAACCATCACCCCCCCTGGGCAAAAAGCACAGCAATTTGTATTTTATCGGGGGAACCACTAGTGCTGAAGATGCCAAGACACCAACGGGGTTTTACCCTGATTGAGCTGATTGTCACCATCACTATAATGGGAATTCTAGCCTACGGCTCTGTGCAATTTATCCTCAACACTAGTGGGGCCTATGCATCCAGCCAAGAACGCAGCCGTTTAGGCTTATTAGCCACATCAACAGTTGAGCGGCTCACGCAAGAAATCAAAAACGCACCGGTTCACTCACTAAAGGTCTATCAAGATAAAACCGCAGAGTGCCTTCAGTTACAGCCAAATCAGTCATATGTCGCAGTCGCTGAAGTAGAAAAAAAACCTGTAGAAGGTTCAGCAATAAAAGATCAGCAGGTAGTTACATTCTGTCATGTAGAGGGCTATTTATACCGTTATGCAAATACCATCAACACACCATTACCGAGTAACACGACACAGGGGCGGTTAATGCTCGCTGATCACGTGTCTTCCCCCACTAGACCATTTGAAATCATCGAAAACGGGTTAGGTCAGCCACAATGGGTACTATTAACCCTAGACTTCACCAGCGCTAATAGCCACTTGCTAATACAGCAAGAGATTGGTTTATCCCCTTGGAGTCTGAGTGATGGATAAGGTAGCGCCAAAACGAATAGTCAAACCTCAACAAGCTGGATTAGGGCTTATTTCGGCAATCTTTGTCATTACACTCATGGCAGTGATTGCCACCGGGATCAGCCGTTTAGTAATTAGCAACCAGCATAGCCATAGCCAGCAAATTCTCAGTGTCAAAGCACATTTCGCCGCTGAAAGTGCATTACAAAAGACGCTGGCAGCATTAGCCGCCGGGGAACACTGCGAACTAACGCAGAATACACAAGCCTTGAAAGTCTCACCAGAATGTCGTACCCAAAGTCACTGTCACCCTGCTGAAAACAACGCGCTGACTCTTACGATAACGGCCAGCTGTGGACATGATGCCGACCTAGCTAGCCATCGCATAACTCGCGTTATTCCACTCGAGAATACGGGCTTGCAAAGCAACAAGGATTAAACAAGTGGCGTGAAGGTGTTTTTGCACCGCTTAACAGCTATATTGATACCAACCTGATAAGAAGTTTGATGGAGATAATTGTGACTTCTGACATACAACAACAAGAACGTCGACGTTTCACTCGTATTGCTTTTGACGCAAAAACTGAACTCGTACAAGGCGAACGAAGCTGGCCCGTTGAGTTAATCGATATCTCACTACACGGTTTACTACTGAAAGAATCCGGACAGTTAAATGCCAGCAAAGGCCAAGAATATATGGCGGTGGTTCAGTTGGCGGGAGAAGAAATTGAACTCCACTTGCCTGTGCGTTTAGTGCACGTCCATACCCCCTATTTAGGGATGGAATGCAAAGCGATGGAGCTGGAGAGCATTAGCCACTTGCGCCGCCTTGTAGAGTTGAACTTAGGCGACGCTGACCTATTAGACCGAGAGCTTGAGCATTTAGTTGAGCAGCTCGATAGCCATACTGATTAAATCGCTTCTAAGGCTTCACTTAAGTGCTCCACGGCGAGCACTTCCATACCGTCTGGTAATTTCTTAGGGCAATTACCCTTAGGCACAATAGCACGGCGGAACCCATGCTTCGCCGCCTCACGAATACGCTCTTGGCCTGAAGGAACAGGGCGGATTTCACCCGACAAACCAACTTCCCCAAAAACCACCATGTCACGGGGCAAAGGGCGATCACGCAAGCTCGACACGATAGCAATCAGCAACGCTAAGTCGGCACTGGTCTCAAGCACTTTTACACCACCAACCACGTTAGCAAAAACGTCTTGATCACCAGTATGCAAACCACCGTGGCGATGCAGGACAGCAAGTAACATTGATAGTCGATTATGATCCAAGCCCACTGCGATACGGCGAGGGTTACTGAGATGGCTCTCATCCACCAAGGCTTGCACTTCAACCAACATGGGGCGCGTGCCTTCCCAAATAACCATCACTAAACTACCCGGATTTTGCTGCTCTGAACGGTTTAAGAAGATAGCGCTGGGGTTCTTTACCTCTTTCAACCCTTCTTCCATCATCGCAAATACACCTAGCTCGTTGATGGCACCAAAACGGTTTTTCTGCCCACGCAGCGTACGGTAACGGCTGTCGTTATCCCCTTCTAATAGCAGCGAACAATCGATCATGTGTTCTAAGACTTTAGGGCCAGCCAATGAGCCATCTTTTGTCACGTGACCGACCAAAAACAACACGGTATTGGTTTGCTTGGCGAACCGCGTTAAGTAGGCGGCGCATTCGCGCACTTGAGAAACGCTGCCCGGCGCAGATTGGATTTCATCCATGTGCATCACTTGAATAGAGTCGATGACAATAACTTTGGGCTTGTGCTCACTAGCAATCTGGCAAATCTGCTCCACATTCGTTTCCGACAACATGTTCAATTTATCAGTGGGTAAACCAAGGCGTTGAGCGCGAAGAGCCACTTGCTGCAACGACTCCTCACCGGTGATGTAAAGCGCTGGCATTGTCTCAGCTAGTTCACAGAGCGTTTGCAACAATAATGTACTTTTACCGGCGCCTGGATGACCGCCAATTAAAATGGCGGAACCTGGCACCAAGCCGCCACCCAACACTCGATCGAGCTCCGAGCACGAGGTGCTAAAGCGCGGCATATCCTTTAGTTCGACTTCTTCTAAACGTTGTACGTTTGCGGCGGCTCCCGCTGTTCCAGAATAACCACTCAGACGCTGCTGGTTTGTGCTTCGGGTCGCAGAACCCAAGCGGACTTCCGTTAGCGTGTTCCACGCGCCGCAGTCCGTACATTGGCCTTGCCACTTTGAATAGTCAGAACCGCAATCATTACATACGTAGGCGGTTTTTTGCTTGGCCATAGCCTCTCCGATCGCACAGAAGAAAAGAAAAGATGATAACACGACCTGCTTTGAGCTAGTCTAGTCGTCACCCCAAATGGCTGTTGGGAAAATAACTAACGACTAGCAACATGGATATAACTATGAAATTAGAAACGCAGGTAATTCACAGCGGTTACTCGCCAGAGCCGACGACAAAAGCTGTCGCCGTGCCGATCTATCAAACCACCTCTTATGCCTTTGACGATACCCAGCATGGTGCAGATTTATTCGACCTAAAAGTACAGGGTAATATCTACACCCGCATCATGAACCCAACAACGGCTGTATTAGAACAACGTGTTGCTGATATGGAAGGTGGTATTGCCGGTTTGGCTCTAGCTTCTGGTATGTCAGCCATCACCTATGCGATTCAAGCCATCGCTGAAGTTGGTGACAATATCGTCAGCATCAACAAGCTGTATGGCGGCACCTATAACCTTTTTGCGCACTCGTTGCCAAAGCAAGGGATCGAAGTTCGCATGGCGCCCCATGACGATATCGACGCACTAGCCGCATTGATTGACGATAACACCAAAGCCGTATTCTGCGAATCCATTGGTAATCCACTAGGCAATATTGTCGACCTTGCTGCACTTGCTGAAGCAGCCCATGCTAAAGGTGTTCCACTCATTGTGGATAACACTGTGGCGACTCCTGCATTATTACGACCAATTGAACATGGCGCAGATATTGTGGTTCACTCGCTCACCAAATATATGGGCGGCCACGGCACCAGCGTTGGTGGCATCATTGTAGATTCAGGTAAATTTCCATGGGCTGAGCACAAAGAACGCTTTCCTATGTTGAACGAACCAGATCCCTCTTACCACGGTGTGGTTTATACCGAGGCTCTGGGTCCTGCTGCTTTTATCGGCCGTTGTCGTGTCGTTCCTTTACGGAATACTGGCGCTGCGATCTCACCAATGAACGCCTTCCTCATTCTACAAGGGATTGAGACGCTACCACTACGAATGGAGCGCCACTGTGATAATGCCATTGCGGTGGCTAATTACTTGTCCAAGCATGATCAGGTTGAATGGGTAAACTTCAGCGGTTTAGAAGATAACCCGGGCTATGAACTGGCGAAGAAATATGTCGATGGTCGACCCTCCGCCATTTTGAGTTTTGGCGTCAAAGGCGGGATTGAAGCAGGCACACGGTTTATTGATGCACTTCAATTGGTGACTCGTTTAGTCAACATCGGTGATGCTAAGTCGTTGGCCTGTCATCCGGCCAGCACCACACACCGTCAGCTTAATGATGATGAATTAGCTGCTGCAGGTGTCAGCAAAGACATGGTTCGCCTCTCGGTAGGTATTGAGCATATCGACGATGTTATTGCCGATATTGAGCAAGCACTCATCGCATCCAAGTCATAACCCTTGAGATGAACATGACCTGCATGACAACAAATCACATAAGCCGTCGTGCATAAAAAAGGCCCTTTAAGGGCCTTTTTTGTTCGCTGTGATCGTATAAACAGCGCAACATTTTATTGCTTAGCTATTGTCGTTCACCTAATACATCCGACAATGTATTACGGGATAGCCTACCGGTGAGCTGACCATCTTCATCCACCACAGGCAATGGGAAATCAGAGTCTAAGGTATTAGAAATAACTGATTCCAAGACGGAATCCTGCTCTAACGGTTCAACATCAACGTAGCACTCTTCGCACAGATCAGCCTTGTTATCATCAATATAAAGCTCGCGCAGAGAGTCTTCCGTTACTGTGCCTTGATAACCTTCACTGGTCACCACATAACCATAATCTTTCTTAAAGCTTTTCATTTGCTGAAGTGCTTCTTCAATGGTTTCTGCGGTAATACGATAAGCAGGGTCTTTCATCACCGTTTCAACGGTTAGGGCTCGGGCGCGATTTACATCACGAACAAAGGCTTCAACATAATCATTGGCAGGGTTGAGCAGAATATCTTCTGGTTCACCTTGCTGTACGACCTCACCATCTTTAAGGATGGCAATGCGATCGCCCAGGCGTAGCGCCTCATCCAAATCGTGGGTTATGAAGATAATGGTTTTATGCAGCTTTTCTTGCAGCTCTATTAATTGATCTTGCATCGAAGAACGAATAAGCGGATCAAGGGCAGAGAATGCCTCGTCCATCAACAGTACTTCCGCATCTGTACAAAGCGCTCGCGCTAAGCCCACGCGCTGTTGTTGGCCGCCGGAAAGCTGCGCAGGGTATTGTTCTTCATAACCATTAAGACCAACCACGTCGAGCCACTCTTTGGCCTTTGCCGACGACTTGTCACGAGAGACACCTTGCACAGTTAACCCATAAGCAACGTTATCCAACACATTGCGGTGTGGAAGTAGACCAAAACGCTGAAACACCATCGACATTTTATGTCGGCGAAATTGCTCTAACTCTTTTTTACTCAGTTTGAGCACATCAACGCCTTCCACCAGAATTTTGCCTTCGGTGGGATCAATAAGCCGATTAAAGTGACGAATTAATGTCGACTTGCCAGAGCCTGAAAGCCCCATGATGACAAAAATCTCACCACGATTAATGGTTAAATTAATGTCTTTTAAGCCTAACACATGGCCCGTTTCAGCAAGGATTTCGTCCTTACTTTTACCGGCACCTACCGCGTCCATATGCTTTTCTGGCGCGTTACCAAAGAGTTTATAGAGGTTCTCAACCTGAACGAGTGGCTCACCCATGTTTCAAGTCCTCCATATGACGTTGCGCTCTTTTTGCATAAGCTTGAGACACGCGGTCAAAAATAATCGCAATAGCAACAATTGCTAAACCGTTCAGCAAACCTAAGGTGAAATATTGGTTAGTAATAGATTTCAATACAGGCTGACCAAGACCTTTAACACCGATCATTGAGGCAATAACCACCATAGATAACGCCATCATAATGGTCTGGTTAATACCCGCCATGATCGTTGGCATCGCCAGCGGAATCTGCACGCTAGTGAGTCGCTGAAAAGGTGTTGCCCCGTAAGCAACAGCGGCCTCCATCACGTCTTTATCCACTAGCCGGATACCTAAATTGGTTAGACGAATGACGGGAGGAATCGCATAAATTAACACCGCGATAACGCCGGGTATCTTACCGATCCCCAACAGCATTACGACCGGAATCAGGTACACAAAAGCCGGCATTGTTTGCATCACGTCGAGTATCGGCGTAACCACTGATTGCGTCCTGTTCGAGCGGGCCATCGCAATTCCTATAGGCACGCCAAGGGCAATAGCCAGCATGGTACAAACCAGTATGATACTCATGGTTCGCATGGTGTTTTCCCACATACCGAAATAACCGATCAGTAAAAAAGACACCACAACACCCAGCACTAACTTCCATGAACGACTCGCCATAAAGGCGAGCGTCGCTATGACAATAATCACCAGCCACCAAGGCGTCGCCAGTAGCAACTTCTCGAACCACACTAAAAACATCAATAGCGGGTCAAAAAATGACTCGATTAGATCACCATACTCTCGTGAAAAGTCTCGATAAGCGGAGTCGAGATATTTACGAATATCCCTCAGCTCAGATCGGTCAAGCTGCGGAAACTCCGTCAGCCAATTAGATTCAGCCATTTTTTCCTCTTAATGTTTGTCGTTTCTAAGCAGCAGACTTACAGCGCTGCTTTTACTTTTTCAGCAACTTCAGGACTCAACCACTGTGTCCATGTTGCTTCATGCTCAGTTAGGAAGTACTCCATGCCGATTTCACCATCAGCTTGGTTATCTTCCATCCATGCAAGCAAGCTATTCATTTGCTCATTCGTGTATGACCGTTTAGAGAGGTAAGCAAAAACATCAGGCGATGCCGCCGCAAATTGCTCAGTCGTTACGGTTTGCACCGGCGAAGGTGGATACATAGTGACTTTAGGCGTTAAGCAGTCTTCTTGTGAGGTACAGTTTTCAAACTCCGCTTTATCAACACCGGAACCAAAGTCGACTTTCACCATTTTGTATTTACCAAGAACGGCCGTTGGAGCCCAGTAATAACCAAACCATGCTTCCTCACGCTCGTACGCTTTCGCAATTGCACCGGCTAAGCCTGCACCGGAACCTGGGTCAACCATTTCAAAGCCAGCATCTTCAAGCTTCAAGGCACGAAACAAGTTGGTTGAACTGATCTGGCAACCCCAACCCGCTGGGCAACCATAGAACGCGCCTAAGCTGGGGTCTTCTGGGTGTTCAAAGAGTTTTGCATTCTTTTTAATACCTTCGATAGTCGCTAACGTGGGGTCTTGTTCGACCATATACGCAGGTACCCAAAAAGCTTCTTCGCCACCGTCAGACAACGAGGCTCCCGCGAAACGTAGGCGTTTTTCTTCGACACCTTTTAGTAAGGCGTCACGCAGGTTATTGCTCCAAAATTCGGGGGCTATATCCGGCTCACCTTTTTCTATCATCGAAGTCCCTGTTGGCATTGTGTCACCAGCAATCAACTCAGCATCACAACCATAGCCGTGCTCTAAGATAAATCGGTCGACGTTTGCCATTAGGGTGGCTGAGCTCCAGTTCATGTCTGCAATTGTGACTTTGCCGCAGTCACTGGCCGCAAAGCTCATCGTGCTAGTGAGTAATAGCGGAATCGCTGAGGCGAGTACCTTTTTCATGGTTTCTCCTGTGGAGTGAGTTGTCATCATCGACACAAGTCGAGTCATCGTTTGTGCCGTGTGAAAAAAAGTAGCTTGTAATCATTCTCATCAAACAAACGATTACATAGGAACTCAAAGTATAGGTCGGTTATGACCTTATTGAGTGATTATTGAATAGTTGCAGAAAACGGACCGGGCCAGTATCTAGCGCAGAGAATCGCAAGGACTCTCGCCGGTTTGTTGGGAAGTAAAGATAAAGAATTGAGTAGCAATCGGCTCACAATGGTTGAGATCTGTCTAAAAATACTTCGTAATACTAAATAAATATGTGTCATAAATCGACCTTTATCTTTTTCTTATAGAAACGGCGCTACTCCAAACGCCGCCTGTTGAGCCGCCCATGAACAAAAGCCAAGAAGCATTAACCTTGCTCCGACAAATCATCAAATCCACAGATATGCAAGATAAGGAAATTAGTCGTTGTACTGGTTTAACACTCCCACAACTGATGGTCATGGAAACGCTACAGCTTACCGCGCCATTAACTACGGGCGATTTAGCAAAAGAGATCTTTTTAACTCAAGCCACGGTTACTAGCATTCTTGACCGGCTTGTTAAGAAAGGCTTTGTGACCCGAGAGCGAGGAACAACCGATAAACGAAAAGTGTGGATTAGCCTTACCACTGATGGTGAAACATTGATGAAAGGTGCACCAAAAACCCAACAAGACACGTTTTCACGGCGCTTTGATGATATACAAGACTGGGAGCAGTCAATGGTGATTTCTTCTTTAGAGCGCATTGCGGTGATGCTAGATGCCCAAGATTTAGATGCTGCGCCGATGCTTGATTTAGGACGCTTAGACCGTCCGAACAGCCTTAACGAAGAACCTAATGAATAGCCTAACGAATAGCCTTAGTGAATCACTCCACAGATAGCCACGTGATATCGTGATGCGATGAAATAGCAGTGATAAAAAGATGCCGTCAATAGGTCTTAATCCATAAAAAAAGCCTCATGTAATGAGGCTTTTCAGGTAGCTTAGATACCCGCGAGGCTATTCTTCGCGAATCGTCTTTTTAATCTCTTTCATGCTGCTGTGGCTCACGTTCACACCTTTCACCAAATAAATGAGGTGTTGACAGATATTCTGCGAGTGATCGCCAATACGCTCGAGACTGCGAAGCACCCATATGATATTCATCACTCGAGTAATACTGCGCGGATCTTCCATCATATAGGTCGCTAATGAACGCATTGCCGAGGTGTATTCTTCATCCACTTCACGATCTTTCTTAGCCACTTTATAGGCTAATTCTGTATCGTAGCGAGCAAAAGCCGTTAGTGCATTATTGAGCATATCGCGCACTAATACGCTGATGTGGCGCGTTTCTGCATAACCTGCTGGGGATTCACCTTCATTCACCAACATCACCGCGTGACGACCAATTTTAGCGGCTTCATCACCAATACGCTCGAGGTCAGCTGAGGCTTTATTAACAGCAATAACCATCCGTAAATCACCCGCTGTTGGCTGGCGACGGGCGATGATTTTTACGCAAAGCTCATCAATAACAATATCCCAATCATTAGTTTGGGTGTCCAAATTGACAGCTTGGCTTGCCAATTCAACATTACCACCCAGTAAGCCGTTCATTGCATCGCTAATTTGTTTTTCAACCAAACCACCCATAGTCATCAGGTTGGTTTTTAACGATTCAAGCTCTTCATTAAACTCTTGGGAAATATGGTCGCTATGACCGTCTTTATCAAATTCCATAACTCTCTCCGTTATCCGTAACGACCAGTAATGTAATCTTCAGTTTGTTTCTTCTTCGGCGTAGTGAACAACGCGTCTGTAGAACCAAACTCAATTAGGTCACCCATGTACATGAATGCTGTGTAATCAGAAACACGGGCTGCTTGTTGCATGTTGTGCGTTACAATAACGATGGTGAATTCATCTTTAAGGGTATGAACCAACTCTTCAATCTTAAGTGTAGAGATAGGGTCAAGTGCAGATGCGGGCTCATCTAACAATAGAACCTCTGGCTTAACCGCAACGGTACGGGCGATAACCAAACGTTGCTGCTGACCACCGGACATGCCTAAGGCACTTTCGTCTAAGCGATCTTTAACTTCATCCCACAAGGCAGCAGAACGTAGTGCCCATTCGACAGTTTCGTCGATCACACGCTTTTTCTTAACACCTTGGATCCGCAAACCGTAAGCCACGTTTTCATAAATGCTTTTTGGGAATGGGTTTGGCTTCTGGAATACCATACCAACGCGGCGGCGAAGGTCTGCAACCTCAACCGAACGATCATAGATATTACCGCCATCCATTTCGATACCGCCTTCAATGCGGCATCCATCCACTAGGTCATTCATGCGGTTGAAACAACGCAACAACGTTGACTTACCGCAACCTGACGGACCGATGAATGCAGTCACGCGGTTCTTTGGAATATCCATGTTGACGCTGTTCAGGGCTTGTTTTTCACCGTAGAACAACTTTAGGTCGCGCACCTTGAGGGCGATTGTCTCATCATTAATATTACGATCCGTATTGTCGCGAGGGATCGAACTCAAATCGATGCCATGGGCTTTCTGAGTATCAGTCATATCTTGATCCGCTGTCTTGGCCGTCGTAGTCATAGTTAAATATCTGCTTAGTGCTCAAGTGCTTTGTATTTTTCACGCAAATGGTTACGAATTGCTACAGCACTTAAGTTGAGCAATGCGATAACCGCTACCAGTAACAAGGCAGTGGCGTAAACCAAAGGACGAGCTGCTTCTACGTTTGGACTTTGGAAACCAACATCGTAGATGTGGAAACCCAAGTGCATAAATTTCTGGTCTAGATGGATGTAAGGGTAGTTTCCATCTAACGGTAAGGAAGGTGCCAGTTTAACTACACCAACCAACATTAACGGTGCTACCTCACCAGCGGCACGTGCTACCGCAAGAATAACACCCGTCATCATCGCTGGGCTAGCCATTGGCAAGACCACTTTCCACAGAGTCTCGGACTTCGTTGCACCTAGCGCCAAGCTACCTTCACGCACTGCACGAGGTATCCGTGAAAGACCTTCTTCTGTAGCAACGATAACAACTGGCACGGTCAATAATGCAAGTGTTAATGATGCCCATAACAAACCTGGCGTACCGAAGGTTGGGGCTGGTGCAGATTCTGGGAAGAACAGTGCATCTATATTGCCCCCCAAGAAGTAGATGAAGAAACCTAGACCGAATACACCGTAAACAATTGATGGCACACCCGCTAAGTTATTCACTGCGATACGAATCAAGCGAGTCATTGGGCCTTGCTTGGCGTATTCACGGAGATAAACAGCCGCAACAACACCAAATGGGGTGACCATGACCGACATCAGCAAGACCATCATCACGGTACCGAAAATCGCTGGGAAGACACCGCCTTCTGTATTCGCTTCGCGAGGCTCGTCTGTAAGGAATTCCCACAATTTACTGAAGTAGAACATCAGCTTTTGAGCAACCCCCATGTCGTTTGGTCGATAGGCATGGACAATTTTACTAATGGCGATATCAAGCTTGTTGCCCTGAGCCGTTTCAACTTCAATGCTGTCACGGTTGACCTGATTGTAAAGATCCAGCAATTCCTGCTGTAACACCTCATAGCGCGCGTTATTCTCTGCACGTTCAGTATCAAGCTCCGCTAAGGCAGCCGGTGTTAGCTCGTTCTTTAATTCCAAAGAACGTTGCTTAAGGCGCAAACGCTCAATGTTATAGTTGATCGAACCGATTTCACCTTTTTCGATATCTTTGATTTCATCGTAGATATCCAGCGCCCGTTCGATACGGGACTGTAAATCAGCCCACATCACGTTATATGACTCTAACGATTGACCCGCACCGTGGCGGCTTACTTCATTACCATTTTCTTTAACAGCACGAAGGTAGCCATAAAAGTTACCCCATTCACGTCGCTCTGCAGCAAACAATTCAGAAGGATAACGAACATCCTCAAGGCGATTGTCGAGTACCCACGTGAAGTCTAGGCCGGTAACATCACGGTTACCCACCTTCATCAGGTTCCGCGTGATGAACTCTTCGTTGCTCTTAATATCCATGCCCGCATCGCGAAGCTGGATGGTTGAAACCTCTTCAGACTCAACCTGCTCACCGGCAATAACAATCTTCGTACCATTGTCATGGACCAAGTCGGCTTCCAGAATATCTGCTGGCCAAAAGTGTCCTAGGCCTCGAGAGGCGATAAGAATCAGCAACCCCGCAACCATAATGACATTGATAGCAACAGCAGCACCTGTTAGCCACACCCAGGGAGCACCTGATTTAAACCATTCGTTTAATGACATTTTCATTTTCGTATCAATTTCCTGAAACGTCTGGGCTAATTAAAGTGAACCGTATTTGCGACGTAAGCGCTGTCGCACGATCTCTGCCATGGTGTTAACGAAGAACGTAAACGTAAAGAGCACCAAGGCGGCTAAGAACAGTATGCGGTAATGGGAACTACCGACTTCCGATTCCGGCATTTCAACCGCAATGTTGGCTGCTAACGTACGCATACCTTCAAAGATATTCATGTCCATAATCGGGGTGTTACCGGTTGCCATCAGTACGATCATGGTTTCACCAACCGCACGTCCCATACCGATCATCACTGCAGAGAAAATACCCGGGCTAGCTGTTGGGATAACAACCCGCGTTAGTGTCTGCCAAGGTGAAGCACCTAAAGCCAGCGAGCCGTTACTCAAGTGTTGAGGAACACTAAAGATCGCATCTTCGGTAATTGAGAAAATGGTAGGGATAACTGCAAACCCCATCGCCAAGCCAACCACCAACGCGTTACGCTGATCAAAGCTGATGCCTAGGTCATTGCTAACAAAGTGACGCATATCGCCGCCAAACAATAACGCTTCTATCACTTCACTGAAGGGCAAGCAGAATAAGGTTAATAAGATAATCACCGGAATCAACAGGGCGGCGTCCCAACCTTCAGGGACGAGCCAACGAATTTGCTTCGGCATTTGCTGCCAAGTAAACGCGAAGAGCAAGACGCCCATAGGAACAAAGAACAGAATGGTGAAAATCGTCGCCAAATTCGTTTCGATATAAGGCGCCAACCATAAGCCCGCTAAGAAACCTAAGATAACGGTTGGTAAAGCCTCCATTAACTCAATGAAAGGTTTCACCTTACGACGTAAGCCAGGAGCCATAAAATAAGCGGTATAAATAGCACCGAAGATGGCTAACGGGGTTGCAAGCAGCATCGCGTAGAAAGCGGCTTTCAAGGTACCAAAAGCCAGGGGCATGAGGCTGTATTTAGGCTCAAAATCATTGTTTGACGCAGATGACTGCCAGATATACTCAGGCTCTTGGTAGCCTTCGTACCACACCTTGCTCCATAGCGCGCTCATGGACACATCCGGGTGCTCGTTATCCACTTTCCAGAAGCTCATCTTGCCGCTAGCATCCTCAACAAGGACACCGTTAGAACGTGGTGAAATAGCAATGGAAAGCGCCGACTTTGCCAAAGGCTCACTCAACACCATATTATGAGCAGTTGTGTTGTAAAAGCTGACTTCGCCATCGCTTTTGGCTACGACAAAGCCTTTACGGCGGTGTTCAACAATGACTTGAGCCGAGTCTGCATCGCTGGCGGTATGCTCAAACGAGCGAATTTTTTGCAAGGTATAGTCATTATTATCATCACGAATCAAGAACCATTGACTCACTACACCTTGGCTATCCGTCACTAGGATAGAGTTACCACCCAGTAACAGGTTAAAGCCTTGGATCTCGCCATTGGATGCTTTCACCGCCTGATGAACAACCGGAGAGGCTTTCTTACGAACATCGATAACTGTGATTTGCCCTTTTTTATCAGCAACGAACAACCACTCTTGACCGGCACTAATCAGAATCTTTTGAATATTGCTAGACAGTGTAGGTAGGGCGTACTGACTTGATATCAATTCGACATCGCCAGTAATCAAGTTCTCGTCTTTCAACAAGTAGGTGAAAGCCATTTGATTGCTGTCATTAGCTATTACCGCCATAACACCCACTTCATCATCTTTAATAGCAAGATGTGAAATATCACTAATACTTGGGTTTAAAGCGATGGGGCTTTGACCGTAAGGATAAACAATGGAAGGCGTGATCAAGCGAACATCGTTCGGGTAGGTCACTTTATATTGCTGTTTCATAAAGCTGAGAGTGTTGTCGCTGTGCGCAAAGGCAAATTGACCACCCGCTTCTGAATCCAGCGCGAATGCTGCAATGTCTGCATCCGAAACGCCCGCTTTACCTTCAGTATTTACAGCACCTGTCCGTGCATCAAAGAAGACATATTCACCACTTTCTGTCAGTCGAAAAGCAACTTCATTTTGCTCTTCTACCGCTGTATAAATGGTAGAAACATCTGCCCCTGGAACCTCGTAAGGCGCAACAGGCTTCCCCTGATACTCCCAAGGTTTTACCGTTGCTGAGTGAAATAACGGCAGCACCTCGTAAAGTAAATAAACGAAGATCAACAATATGGCGACGATAACACTGGAACCTCCGATGCCAACGGAGACAGTGGTCACTTTGTCCTTGAATTTACGAAACTTACGCAAACGATGCGCAGCTGGCGTGTCGAATTCAAGATCTGGAGCGGCATTGATAGGGACTGTATTTTTCATGCGCTAAGACTAATCTCTATTTATGACAGAAATATTACCGACCTGTCATAAAAACGATTCCTGTGGATACTTAATTGAGTAATTACGATACCGAAAGGGAATGACGTTTTAGTGACAACAGAGGAAATTTCATGAATATCTTAAAAAAAGCAGCTAACTGAATTAAACAGCTAAGATTTGACGATAACCGATAAAGAAAAAGGGAAGCATTTCTGCTTCCCTTCCATTTCATCCATGAAATTATATTTACTACGTATTACTTGATAGAAGCTAACGTCTTTTCAACAACTTTAGCTGGTAGAGGGATATAACCATCCTTCACAACCACTTCCTGGCCCACTTTAGACATAACCATCTTAACGAATTCGCGCTCAAGAGGTGCTAGAGGCTGGTTAGGCTTCTTGTTAACGTAAACGTACAAGAAACGAGATAGTGGGTATTTGCCACTTACTGCGTTTTCTGGCGTTGCATCTACGTAATCAGTACCAGACTTAGAAAGCGCTACAGCTTTAACAGAAGAAGTCTTGTAACCGATACCTGAGTAACCAATACCGTTCAAAGAAGTCGATACAGACTGAACAACTGATGCAGAACCAGGCTGCTCGTTTACGTTGCTCTTGTAGTCACCTTTACAAAGTGCTTTTGACTTGAAATAACCGTAAGTACCAGATACTGAGTTACGACCATAAATCTGGATGTCTTGACCAGCGATCGCACCAGTTAGGCCTAGGTCGCCCCACTTAGAAACGTCAGCAGTACCACCACACTTACGCGTGCTTGAGAAGATTGCATCCACTTCAGCAATGCTCAACCCTTTGATTGGGTTATCTTTGTGTGCGAATACAGCAAGTGCATCAATAGCAACTGGGATAGCAGTTGGCTTGTAGCCGAATTTCTTTTCAAATGCAGCAAGCTCTTTGTCTTTCATCTTACGAGACATAGGGCCAAGGTTTGAAGTGCCTTCAGTCAATGCTGGTGGCGCAGTAGAAGAACCAGCCGCTTGAATCTGAACGTTGACGTTAGGGTATGCACGCTTGAACTCTTCAGCCCAAAGTGTCATTAGGTTAGCTAGAGTGTCAGAACCTACTGAAGATAGGTTACCAGAAACGCCGCTTGCCTTAGTGTAAGTCGGTAGGTTTGGATCAAGCAGATCGCTAGCTTGCGCGTTCATTGCGAAACCAGCAGTAGCCAGCGTTACCGCGGCTAGCAATTTATTAGCTTTCATGGATTGCTCCTAAAGTTATCTATCTATATTCGAAATTCGGTACAGGAATAACTTCCCGATGAGGAGCACTATAGGTCGGTTATGTGACAGTAATGTTAAAGAGAAAAACTCTAGTGAATTTTTCCTGTTTTCACGACGACAGCACCGAAAGCGAATAGGTAAAACTATCGGGCAGCGCTGATGGTTACCCAATACGGAGTGATAGAGCGCACCTCAATCGGTAACACTTCAGCCAAATTTTTTAATGCTTGAGTTGGGTCATTTAGCGGAAAGACCCCGGTCACACGAAGTTTTCCAGCCTCTTCATCACAGCGAATAACGCCTCTTTTGTAGCGTTGTATTTCGTTAATGAAGGTTTTCACCGGTAATTGTTCAGCAACAAATTTTTGCTCCTGCCAACTCGTGCGGCTTTGTTGTAAAGGTTTTATCGTACCGCGACTGGCATGATCAAATTGTAATTGTTGGCCAGCAACAATACGTACGCTTTCTACACCATGATGGAGCAAAACGGCATCTTCTAGAACCGCAACTTCTGATATACCGTCAAAATCACGTACATTAAAACGAGTACCTAAGGCTTGAACTCGACCGTGTTCGGTAACAACGCTAAACACTTCATTCTGAAAAGGCCCGTCGTGCCCCGTGGTAATCATAATTTCGCCTTGATGAAGCCTGATAGTCCGTTGGTAATGATCCATTAGTACATCAATTTGAGTATTCGTATTCATCACAACTTGGCTGCCATCAGCCAAATGTACAGTGCGTGTTTCACCCACCCCCGTAGCATAATCAACGTCCATAGGTAATAAGTTTGCTTCCCTCGCGCCATAAAAGCCTGCTGAACCGGCAACAACTACACTTGCCCAAGTCAGCAATTGACGACGACCGACAGCACTTTTATCCAACAGCTTGCTGTTAGCGTGCTCAGGAAGACGATTAAAAGGTTCAGCAACCGCAACCAAGGCTTGCCACGCTCGTTCATGCTCGGGATCTTGATTACGCCATTGTCGGCACGCTTGTTGATCTTGTTGGCTGGCCTGCTCCGACCATAGTTTTGCCATCCATGCGGCGGCCGTTTCGATGACTTCTGTTCGTGGCACGCTTGCCTTGCTGTTCATTCAGCCTCCATGCTCATTAAATAACAAGTCGTTAGAGCACGTGCTACATATTTTTCGACTGATGAAATAGACACACCCAATACGGTTGCTATCTCATAGTAGCTGGCGCCGTCAATTTTTCGCATGAGAAAGGCCCGCTGTACTTTATGTGGCAAGGTGTGCAGCATTTGATCAATTTCTAACAACGTCTCGACAACCAAATGCTGAGTTTCAGCGCTAGGGACCTCAGGTTCAGGTAAACAGCTAATCGTCTGCAAATAGGCTTCTTCTATTTGTCGTCGACGAAAGAAGTCAATCATCAGGCTTTTTGCAATTCGTGTTAAATACCGCCGAGGCTGATTATCCGCTGGAATATTGTCCGAGATGAGCGCGCGTACATAGGTATCATGTGCTAGATCTGCTGCACGGTGTTCGCAACCTAAACGACCACGCAGCCAACGCTGAAGCCAGCCATGGTGATCCTTATAGAGGGTTTCAATGTTTTCCTGCGACATCCGTAAAAATAACCATTCTCATTTGTTAATAAGAAACATTATCTTTTAGGGGCGAGAGAATCAACCTATAATCTGCACATTGCAATAAATCTACTGACCCCCGTCCTTTGCATGAAAAACAAAGAGAAAGTCACAAAAATCCATCAAATATAATAAGTTAAAAGAATTTTATGCTTTTTGTATTTATTTTTACGGGTTTTGCGGTTTGGCTCGAAGTACAGGTAACGACATTTTATAAACGAGGTTGATATGTCTTACCGTACATCCGCTGCGAAAAAAACATTCACACTAAAACTCCTTCCTTTATCCATTATGGTTGCAATGGGCGTAGGTTTAACCACCTTACCGGTGGCGGCTTTTGCTCAAGGCGCTGAGCAATCACCCATTGTGGACAAAAAGCAGCGATTCAATATCCGCGCAGGCTCACTAGACAGTGTGCTTAATCAATTTGCATTGGCTGCAAATATTAATTTATCGGTGGATTCACGCATCACCGTAAACCTAGAAAGTCCTGGCTTATCGGGCCAATTTAGCATCAAGAGCGGTCTACAGAAGATTCTAAACCCTGTGGGTTTGCTTGCCGTACAGACATCGACTAATAGCTTTGCCATAAAGTCAGCATCAACAAATGACGACCTAGTTCTACCGACAATGAACATCAACGCCTCTGCACTCGACGAACATGCTCGCGGCCCTGTGAATGGTTACGTCGCCACCCGAAGCGCCTCTGCCAATAAAACCGACACCTTACTCATCGAGACTCCGCGCTCAGTAACCGTGGTGACTTCGGAGCAAATTGAAGACCGTAAAGCTCTTACCGTCGAAGATGCCGTCGCTTATGCCGCTGGCGTGCGTGTGGGCAATTCAGGATTTGATCCTCGCTTCGATCAAATCACCATCCGGGGTTATGAAGTAACAACCAACGCCGATTACCGAGATGGTTTACGACAACCGAATACAGGCTGGTTATCGTATTTTCGCACGGAGCCTTATGGCCTAGAACGCATTGAGGTTGTTAAAGGGCCGGACTCAGTGCTATTCGGACAAATTAGCCCTGGAGGGTTAGTCAATCGCGTTAGCAAACGCCCAACAGGCGAACGAATTCGTGAAGTCGAGGTTCAAGCAGGAAGCTATGATCACTACCAAGGCCAGTTTGATTTATCTGACAAGCTAGGGAATACCGATGAATGGTCTTATCGTTTGACAGGTCTGGCCAGAAATAGCGACTCAGATGTCGGCGGCGTCATCGATGACAACTTCTATTTAGCGCCTTCTTTTACTTGGAAGCCCAGCGAAGACACTTCCCTGACATTCTTGGCCCAGCACCAACGGTACGAAACCGCCGGCTCGCCAAGACCTTTCCAGTTACCTTCTGGTGAATTGACACATTTCTGGTCTGGGGATAACGACTTCGACCAACTGCTACAAAAACAAACCTCGGTGGGTTACGAGTTTGAGCACCGATTCAATGATACATTCACCTTCCGCCAAAATGCTCGCTATTCCTACGTTGATACAACCAATCAATACACGAGCGGTTCGCTCAATGCTGATGGCCATACAGTTGATCGTTCAGCATGGGGGATTTATGAAGGAATGCACAATTTTGCCTTGGATACAGCCTTAGAAAGCCACTTCAAAACAGGCAGCGCTAAGCACACATTTTTATCGGGTATCGATTTTTATGAAGTGAATAGCAATGTCATCTATGCCACAGGGTCTGCACCGTCGATTGATATGGACGATCCTGACTACCATCAAACGATTAATCGCCCGGACACTGTATACACCGATTCGCAAACAATTGGTCGCCAAGCTGGTATTTACCTGCAAGATCAAATTAGCTTAGATAATTGGCGTTTTAGCGCAGGGTTGCGCAACGACTGGGTAAACAAGAAAAGAAAAAATGACCTTACCGATACACAAAGTAGTACTGAAGAAAGTAAAGCAACGGCAAGCGCGGGGCTGCTCTATAAATTTGAAAACGGTGTGGCTCCTTATCTCAGCTATGCCAGTTCATTTATCCCACAATTCAGCACCAATACCGCAGGCGACGAACTCAAGCCAACCGAAGGTCAGCAATGGGAGGTCGGGGTTAAATATCAACCGACAGGCTCCAAAAGTTTTTATTCCGCTAGTTTGTTTGATCTGAAAGAGAAAAATGTACTCACTCAAGACCCCGTAGACATTAACAACCGCATCCAAAAAGGCGAAAAGTCATCGCAAGGATTAGAGTTAGAAGCGAATTTGGCTGTTACCTCGCAACTCGACCTAATCGCAAGCTACACCTACCAAGACGCCAGTATCTCAAAGAGCAATGATGGTGACCAAGGGAATAAATTTGTGGGGGTTCCTGAGCACATGGCATCTATATGGACGAACTATGATTTCGACAATTCATGGGAATTAGGCATGGGAGTCCGCTGGGTCGGAGAGTCATACAGCGATAGCGATAACACCAGCAAAAATGAAGACTACACCCTTGTTGAAGGTCGTGCCGCCTACGACTTAGACCAATGGTTACCTGGCGCAACACTTAGCGTGAACGCGTCTAACTTATTCGATAAGGAATACTTGATCTGCGATTCAGGCTACTGCTACCGCGGAGCTGGACGAAAAGTTGTCGCCAGCTTGAACTACAACTGGTAACCCTCATGCAGCAATTGTGTTCATTAAGACGTCCAACCAGCGCTCTTTGGAGCGCTGTATTCGGTCTACTTTGGGTATTTATGACAACTCACAGCAATGCAGATGCGGTAAGGCTTCCCGCCACTGAGCAGTTTGATTTACGCAATGCGGCAGGACAGACTTATCAAATCATGGTGAGCCTTCCTAACGTCAAAAAGAGCGCGGATAGTGAACCCTCGGCAAAGCCACCACCGGTACTTTATGTTCTCGACGGTAACGCCACTTTCGCTGCTTTTCATGACGCTAAGCGCATGGAAAGTAAATTTGCGAATAGCATCATCGTCGCCGTAGCGTATCCTACCGAGAAACCGTTCGATTTTTACCGCCGCTCTTACGACTTTTCCCCGCCAGTCAGTGACGCGAAAAATGACCCACCTCAGGGTGGGCAAGATGCATTCATCGACTTTTTAGAAAACCGTTTACAACCAGAGATCGCCCGTCGTTATTCAATGGATAACAGCCGGCAAGCCATCTACGGCCATTCTTTCGGCGGCATGTTTACGCTCTATGCCATGTTTAATCGACCTGAATTGTTCAATCATTACATCGTTTCTAGTCCGAGCCTTTGGTGGCATGACAGCTATCTATTAGCGCCGGAGCAGCGATTTAGCGAACAGGTGAGATCAGGAGAAACATCGGTTATTGGTAAAAGTTTATTGATGGTGGTTGCCGAAGGTGACCCAATCCAAGAGAAAGAAGATGCCGAACTCATTAGTGAGCGGCTACGTCCGTTAAGCGCTTACGGTTTACGGAGTAGTTTTTATCTGCAAGAGGATGAAAACCATATGTCGCTGCCGGTGACGATTGCCCACCGAGTGATTCGGCATGCTTTCACCCCTGAGCGGTAACCGACGAATTGAAAAAGTATTAATAGCAATTCCTTCATGGACGCTGAAATATTGAGCATTTCAATGCCCATGAAGGCCTTAATTAGCCAATGACTTCTAACTTCGCATAAGATGCGACCAGCCACTTAGTCCCTTCGGAATCAAAGTTCACCTGCACTCGAGCGTTAGGGCCTTGCCCTTCGTAATTAAGGACAATGCCATCACCAAAGATGGAGTGCCTTACTCGCTGACCTAGCGTTAAGCCTGTATCGACAATCTCGGTGCCCGCAAAACTGCTGCCGTTATTTTGTTTAGGGCGATTAAAACTCACAGGGCGACTGAACTGTGTGCGTAAACGGACCTCTTCTAGCACACCCTCAGGTAATTCTTGGATAAACCGGCTAGGTCGATTGAAGGTTTCTTGGCCGTGCATGCGGCGAGACTCTGCGTAAGTGATGTAGAGTTTTTGCATGGCTCGAGTGATACCGACATAACACAGGCGGCGTTCCTCTTCTAAGCGACCCGGTTCTTCCATGGACATTTTATGAGGGAACAAGCCTTCCTCGACGCCGGCGAGAAACACCAGCGGAAATTCCAAACCTTTGGCCGAGTGCAGTGTCATTAATTGAACGCTGTCTTCAAACTCATCAGCCTGCGTATCGCCTGCATCCAGGGCCGCTTGATCTAAAAACGCCGAAATTACAGAAACACCTTCCATTTCTGGATTGTTGTCTTTTTCCCACGTGCTTTCGAACTGGCGACCAGCACTAACCAGTTCTTCCAAGTTTTCGATCCGCGCTTGTGCTTTTTCACCTTTCTCTTTTTGATGGTGTTCAATCAAACCGCTTAGGCGAATCACTTGCTCGGTTTGCTCATGCAACGGTAAGTTGATGCTTTCTGACTCCATCTCATCAATCAACTTCAAAAAGCCCACTAATGCATTCGAAGCACGCGCAGGTAATAGCTTTTGATTAACAATATCGACTGCCGCCTGCCATAGACTCATGCCTTCCGCACGAGCATGACGACGCAACTCATCCACTGTTTTTGGGCCAATAGCACGAGTCGGTACGTTAATAACGCGTTCCATCGCCGTATCATCATGACGATTATTTAATAAACGAAGATAGGAAAGTGCATTTTTGATTTCTAGTCGTTCATAGAATCGCTGACCACCATAAATACGATACGGCATGCTAGCGCGAAGTAATGCTTCTTCTAATACTCGTGATTGTGCGTTAGAACGATATAAAATTGCGCATTCAGAACGAAGGTCGCCGTTTTTCACCCATTTATCAATGCTATCAACAATAAACCGCGCTTCATCTTGCTCGTTAAAACCAGAATACAAAGAGATCGATTCGCCATCTGAATCTTGGGTCCATAACTCTTTACCCAAACGACCTTGGTTGTTGGCAATTAACCCGTTAGCAGCGCGCAAAATAGTTCCTGTTGAACGATAGTTTTGTTCTAAGCGAATGGTTTTAACGCCGTCAAAATCATTTTCGAACTGCTGAATGTTTTCAATCTTAGCCCCGCGCCAACCATAGATGGATTGGTCATCATCGCCCACTGCCATCATCATACCCGTGCTACCAGCCAGTACTCGTAACCATGCATACTGAATGCTGTTGGTATCCTGAAACTCGTCCACCAAAATATGCTGAAAACGTTGCTGATAATGCGCCAAAATTTGCGGCTTATAGAGCCACAACTCATGAGCTCGCAGAAGCAGTTCGTTGAAATCCACTAATGAGCTGCGGTTGCAGGTGTCTTCATAAAATTTATAAAAGCTAATTAGCGTGCGCTGATAGGGGTTACCGCCATCATCAAGGTGCTTAGCCCGCAAACCTTCGTCTTTCTGGGTATTAATAAAGCCTTGAAGCTGACGCGGCTGCCAATGGTTTTCATCCAAGTTTCGCTCTTTCATCAACCGCTTCACTAAACGTAGCTGGTCGTCTGAATCCATAATTTGGAAGTTTTGATCAAGCCCTGCATCCTGCCAGTGCGCACGTAATAGACGATGCGCAATACTATGAAAGGTGCCCATCCATAAACCAAAAGGGTTCGCACCCAGCATCGATTCCACGCGGCCACGCATTTCGTGTGCCGCTTTATTGGTAAAGGTGACGGATAAAATATTAGCTGGCGACACCTGCTCCGCATTAATCAGCCACGCAATACGATGCACGAGAACCCGCGTTTTACCACTACCCGCACCCGCCAATACCAGCGTGTTACCTAGAGGCGCTGCTACCGCTTCGCGCTGCGCATCGTTCAAACCATCCAGAATCGGGGATACATCCATTGCGTTACTCGTTTATCGTTTCAAGGCAAAAAGAGGATTATACGCATAGCGTAAGTCACTGACGATGCCGATTATGATCGTTATACTGTGATGATTCAGGAGAACATTATGAAGCACCTATTCCGCCTACTCTTCAGCCTAATGAGGCCTTTATATTTTTGGTTGGGCTATGGCGCGATTCGCAGTGGAAAGTTTCCGATCACGCAAGGCCGTAACCAGTGGATCATGAAACTGCTTCGCCTTGCCGCAGATTTTAATCACCAGCGAGCGCTTTCAGTCTATGGACATTTATTGCATCTGCATGGTGAGAATCAGCAAAGTAAGATTCAAGGTGGGATTTACCTAGAAAGAGCCGCAGACATGGGCGACATGAAGGCCCAGTATTTAGTCGGCAGA
This sequence comes from Motiliproteus sp., assembly GCA_048265065.1. Taxonomy (GTDB): domain Bacteria; phylum Pseudomonadota; class Gammaproteobacteria; order Pseudomonadales; family Balneatricaceae; genus Motiliproteus. Next base: position 26,488 of record JBLXCH010000012.1, read on the forward strand.
ATTTACGACCAAGGCTTCACTGCTCACTTTAAACCGAACCCCGAAAAAGCGGCACATTACTACCAACTCGCGGCGGACCAAGAACACATTATAGCGATCAACCGGCTGGAAGAGCTTACTAAGACTGGCCAAGCTACAGCACAACGACATAAAACAGAGAAAGGCTAGATTACGCCACTCTGTAAAGAAAATAGCGACAATGAGCTCTAAGGTATCAGGCTCGGCGCTTTAGTCGTTAAATGTGTGACTAAAATCCGGCGATATTCATCCGGATCCTTAATGACTCGCTCTGCCTCGTAAATTTGTTCTTCTAAACGATGGAAGGTTATCAGCCGTGAGAGCCAAAAACGCATTGCGGCGGTTTGTAGCATCAAAGGCCAAGCCGCATGTTCGTCTTCTGTGAATGGGCGCTCATTGGCATACGCTTGAATAAAGGCACTCGCCAGCTCATCGATGATTTGTCCATTCTCATCCATACACCAGTCGTTTACCGCAATCGCCAAATCGAACAGCATGTAACCGGTACAAGCATTGTAAAAATCGATAACAGCGGATAGTTCGCCGTCAACAAACAACAGGTTATCGACAAATAAATCGCCGTGGATTGTTCCTTGTGGAAGCTCCCAGCCGTTCGCTGCAATGGCTTTATAAGCATCAACTTGGTTGAGTAACAGCTCGGCATCTTCAGCGCTAAGATGAGGTGCCACTCGTTGCGACTCTGCATCCCACCAGCGGCGGCCACGATGAGCTTCTCGCATTAACGGGAAATACTGTGCATTAACATGAATTTGCCCAAGCACCTTACCCACTTGCGTGCAATGAGAAGCCTCCGGCTGCTCAACTTGCTGCCCTGCAAACTTATGGAAAAGCAACGCAGGACGATCAGCCAACACCTTCATTGCTTTACCATTACGATCACGCAATGGTGCCGGCACGGGCATCTTTTTTTCCGTAAGGTGTGTTGTTAAACGGCTAAAATAAGGCAGCTCTTTCAGCTCAAGCTCTTCAAACAAGGTCAACACATAGGTGTTTTCTTTGCCGTCTTGCTCAGCGGTGACAAAATAATTAGTGTTCTCAATTCCTCCTTCAATCCCTTTGAAACGCAGCAATCGCCCAATTTCGTACTCTTCAATAAAAGACTCGACTTGTTCACCCGTGAGCGTGGTGTAAAAAGCCATGCGATAAACTCCAAAAGGGATTAAAAAAGAAAATTACCAGCGGAATAAAACCCACGATGGGATCAATAACTGAGTACGGTCTAACTTGATAAAGCCACCGTCTTTTGGCACTAGGTAATAAGGCTTACCTTTTGTGGGAACAACCTTAATCTCGACCACTTCGCCGTTCACTCGGTAGTCATAATAGACTTCACCATTGATTCCTTTACGGATAACGATTTCAGGTTCTTCACCGTTATAGCTCGGATCTTGGGCAATAGCTGCGGGTTGGAAGCCTAACATCATCACCATCGATAAAAATAAAGCCGTTATGCACTGTTTAAACTTCATAAAATAACCTCCGTTACGGGTCGTTAAGTGTGCATTTTAATCATAAATGCCGACCTTAACAGGTTTCTTTACTGGATAAAGTCATTCTATCGCATTCTAACCTGCTTTTAGCGCAACGATTCTTTATGATGTCTTGCTGAGATCGTCGCTGGACAGAGAAGAAACTTCATGGCTGATAAAGATACTGCAACACCGGTAATTTTAGTGGATGGCTCATCCTACTTGTACCGTGCTTTTTTTGCTTCACAACAAGCCGACTTACGTAATTCTGAAGGTTTGCCAACAGGTGCCATTCGGGTCGTCACCAGCATGTTAAGAAGCCTGTTAAAACAGTATCCAGACAGCCCCGTTATGGTCGTTTTTGATGCCAAAGGTAAAACCTTTCGTGATGATATCTATCCTGAATACAAAGCCAACCGCCCTTCAATGCCCGATGACTTACGCCAGCAAATCGAGCCTATACATGACATTATTAAAGCAATGGGGCTGCCATTATTAGCCATCGAAGGTGTTGAAGCCGACGATGTTATCGGCACACTGGCTCGTCAAGCGAGCGCACAAAAAACGCCTATCCTGATTTCTACGGGTGATAAGGATATGGCTCAGCTCGTGGATGATCATGTTACCTTGATCAATACCATGACAGACACCGTGATGGACCCAGCCGGTGTAGTGGAAAAGTTTGGTGTGCCGCCAGAACTCATCATCGACTATCTTGCTTTGCTTGGCGACAAAGTTGACAACATTCCTGGCGTACCTGGCGTCGGTGAAAAAACTGCGCTTGGCTTGCTGCAAGGCCTCGGTAGTCTCGAAGACATCTATCAACAATTAGATAAAATTAAAGACCTGACATTCCGTGGTGCGAAAACCATGGCCAACAAGCTTGTGGATAATGAAGAGCAAGCACGACTTTCTTACCTTTTGGCAACGATAAAAACCGATGTTGAGCTCGATATCACCATCGATAAAATTGAAAATGGCGAGCCTGACTGTGAAGCACTCAAAGCGTTGTTTAGTACGTATGAATTCCGCTCTTGGTTAAAAGAACTAGAAAGTGGTGAGGGAATCGAAGCGAGTGAAGGCGAGGTAAACGATGCCATTGTTGCGCCTACCGAAGTCATCTACGAAACCATCTTAGAGTTGGGCGAACTGAAAGGCTGGTTGCAGCGATTAGAGCACGCGGAATATTTTGCCTTTGATAC
>JBLXCH010000012.1:29297-47273 GCA_048265065.1 Motiliproteus sp.
GAAACCATCTTAGAGTTGGGCGAACTGAAAGGCTGGTTGCAGCGATTAGAGCACGCGGAATATTTTGCCTTTGATACTGAAACCACTAGTTTGGATTATATGGAAGCTGAAATTGTTGGGCTTTCGTTTTGCATAACACCGGGAAAAGCCGCGTATGTTCCCGTAGCCCACGATTATGTCGGCTCTCCGGATCAGCTTGATCGCACGCAAGTTTTAGCACTAATGCGCCCCTTGTTAGAAGACCCAAACCGCGCCAAAGTCGGTCAGCATTTAAAATATGATAAGAACGTATTAGCTCGATATGACATCAATTTACAAGGCATTGCTTTCGATACGATGTTGGAGTCATATGCCTTAAACTCGACAGCCAGCAAACACAACATGGACAGTTTGGCGAAGCACTATCTTGATGTGACAACTATCCATTTTGAAGACATCGCCGGAAAAGGGAAAAAACAACTTACGTTTAACCAAATCGATTTAGAACAAGCGGGCCCTTATGCTGCTGAAGATGCCGACATCAGCCTTCGTTTACATCACGTATTAAGTCAAAAACTCGCCAACACCCCCAAGCTACAAGCGATTTATGAAGAGCTCGAAAAGCCGCTTATTCCCGTACTGGCCAGAATGGAACAACGTGGCACCTTGGTGGATGCCAACCTACTGGGCAAGCAAAGCCATGAAATTGCCCAGCGCTTAGAAGAGCTAGAACGCGATGCGCATGAGATTGCCGGTGAACCGTTTAACCTCAGCTCGACAAAACAATTACAGGGTATTTTGTATGATCAACTCAAGTTACCGATCATCAAAAAAACACCGAAAGGCGCACCGTCCACAGCAGAAGAAGTACTTGTTGAACTGGCACAGGATTACCCGCTGCCCAAATTGATCTTAGAACACCGCAGTCTCAGTAAGTTGAAATCGACCTATACCGACAAACTGCCATTGATGATCAAGCCATCAACCGGGAGGTTGCACACCTCTTATCATCAAGCAGTCACAGCCACTGGCCGATTATCGTCAACCGATCCTAACTTGCAAAACATTCCGATTCGTACGGCAGAAGGTCGCCGCATTCGCCAAGCGTTTATCGCCTCTCCCGGCTATCAGCTTGTCGCGGCCGATTACTCACAAATCGAATTACGTATCATGGCCCACCTATCCCAAGACGAAGGTCTGCTAAAAGCGTTTGCCGCTGGTGAAGATATCCACCGAGCCACTGCCTCAGAAGTCTTTAAAGTGGATTTAGAGGATGTCAGCGCTGATCAACGGCGTAGCGCCAAAGCCATTAATTTCGGCTTAATTTACGGGATGTCGGCCTTCGGATTAGCCAAACAGCTTGGCATTGGCCGCAAAGAAGCCGCGCAGTATATTGAACATTATTTCGCCACTTACCCCGGTGTACAGCGCTTTATGGATGAAATCCGCACCTCTGCCAGCGAAAAAGGCTACGTCGAAACACTTCGCGGTAGACGCCTATATCTACCGGCGATCAAGTCATCGAATGCCATTCAGCGTCAAGCTGCAGAGCGCACCGCGATTAACGCACCCATGCAGGGAACCGCTGCCGATATCATTAAGCAAGCAATGATCAATGTTGATAAATGGCTATCAGAATCAAATATTGATGCATCAATAACCATGCAGGTGCACGATGAATTAGTTTTTGAAGTAAAAGAAAGCGAAGTTGAACAATTTAAAATAGATATTAAAGAATTAATGTCTACGGCTGCCTCGTTGGATGTACCCTTACTGGTAGAAGCCGAGTCAGGATTAAATTGGGAGCAAGCCCATTGACCTTAGTCACGCAATTTTTCTAAAAAAATACAATTTGTTTAATTTTTGACCTATAATTACGAAACCCTCGAGGAAATCCGAGGTCACATTTAGACATGGGAGTACCCCTTACTCCCCGCGCGACATTGCAGGCGCTCCATTCCTTCAGATGACGCACTAGGCCCTAGCTATCGTCCCCCTTCCGATCTGGGGCCTTTTTTTGTCTGCTACTTTTATCTTTTTCCACAATGTTTCCCCACTCCTCGATGATTTTTCTCATTAAGACTGCATTCAGACAACCGCGCTTACACTGGCTTTAAGATCGAAAAACGTAGGAGATACGACAATGATGAAGCCACTAATCGCAGGACTGCTCGTTGCCAGCTTCAGCATTAATGCTGCTGTAGCCGGTGACTATCATCACGACCGGCCGAGTAAATCGTATTACAGCTATCAGAAAAATGATCATAAGCGTTATGGCATTTCTTATGACCAAGGCCATAAGAACAGTTTTGGTAAAAATGAAAACTACGCCAAAGTGATTAGCGTCAACCCAATCACTCGGACGTTAACGCGTAAAATTCCCGAGGAAACTTGCTGGAATGAAACCGTGCGTTATTCAGAACGCCAAAGCTCCTCCGCAACACCGGCTATTGTCGGAGGAATTATCGGTGCGACCTTAGGTCATAGCTTGGGTAGTAGCAAAAACAAATCTAACCGGAATGTTAAAACTATTGCGTTAGGCGCTCTAGGTGCATCAATCGGACATGACATTGGCCGCAAGAATAGTTCTCAAAACGTACGTTATGGTACTGAGCAACGTTGCCAAGTGAGCTATCACACACGCTACGAAGAAGAGATTGTCGCTTACGATGTGCGCTATCGCTATCGTGGGAAGACATACCATACACAAATGGACTATCATCCCGGAGACAGTATCCCTGTGCAGGTTAATGTTCGACCCATTCTTTAATGCCTGCCAGTGACAATAACCGGAGGAATCGGTGTCTACAGCACACCACACAGTTATCAATCGATTAAACAGCAAATGTCGGCAGATTATGACTGTCGGCATTGTTGTGTTATCCGCACTTTTTTTATCCACTTCAATTCATAGCATGGGGCTTGATGAAGCGGTTAACAAAGTGCAGTCCGAACTCGGAGGCAAGGTACTCGACGTTCAGCGCGTCACTGTTCAGCATGCCCCTGCCTATCGTATAAAATTGCTACAACCGTCAGGGCGTGTACAAGTTTTATTAATAGACGCCAACAGCGGCGCTTTATTGACCGAAGTAAAACCTAAAAAAGGTCGATAAGACCAACATTAACAACCCTAAGTGATACCTGATTTATGCGTATACTTTTAGTTGAAGATGAACAAAGTTTACAACAGCAGTTACAAACAGAGCTTAAAAAACAAGGCTTTGTCGTGGACTGTGCAGCGGACGGCGAAGAAGGTGACTACCTTGCAGATAGCTGGCCCTATGACCTAGGCATCATTGACTTAGGCCTTCCAAAGATGAGCGGTTTGGAGCTTATTGAGTCAATCCGTAAGAACCAAAAATCCTTCCCTATACTAATTCTAACTGCCAGAAGTGACTGGCAAGATAAAGTTGCCGGTCTTGAGTCCGGTGCCGACGATTATCTGACCAAGCCTTTCCATATGGAAGAGTTGATCGCACGGGTTAATGCCTTGTTACGCCGCGCGGCAGGCCATGCCAACACGATTATGCAGTTTGGCCCAATCAGCCTCGATACCCGCAGCAAGCAGGTTCTTCTCAACAATCACCCTCTAGAACTCACAGCCTACGAGTACGCAACGCTAGAATATTTGTTACACAACGCTGGCAAGCTGGTCTCTAAAACTGAATTAACCGAACACATTTATGAACAAGACTATGACCGAGACAGTAACGTTATTGAGGTATTTATTACTCGATTGCGTAAAAAAATAGACCCTGATGGTTCCTTAAAACCCATCAGCACTGAACGTGGCCGTGGATACCGGTTCGTTCTTGAACCTAGCTAGTATTGATGTCCTCACCAAAACCGTCCGCATCCTGGATGCATCCACGCTTTCTGCACCCAAAATCAGTTACCGGTAGGCTAACGCTAGCTTCCCTGTTCGTTCTGCCATTAATTCTTGGGCTGACCGCGATTATCTTAGAACGCTCTTTCAACCAGTCGCTGAAAACCTCTTACCTTCAGCAACTGGAGCTACAGACCTATGTTCTTATGGGTGCCGCTGAAGCAGGGGGTGGCGAGTTATGGATGCCGCCTGTATTGCAAGAACCGCGCTTCACTCAACCTCAATCCGGTTTATTCGGCACTATTAGAACTCCTGACGGTGACGTACTGTGGGTATCTCCATCAACTCTGGGAACCGAATTACCAACGCCTCCTGACTTACTCGAAAATCCTGATAAACAACAGGGTACGTTGGAAAACAACTGGTTTTATTTTACCTTTAAAGTCATCTGGCAGACTGAAGACGGTAAAGAAACACCCTTCATCTTTACTGTTTTTGAAACACCGCGACATTACTTACAAGAGTTGCGAGTGTACCGCTGGAACCTGTGGATCGGTCTAGGCTTATTAGCTATTTTCTTACTTGGCGCGCAGTTGGTCATTTTACGCTGGGGTCTGTCGCCGCTAGGTCAGGTCGCCAAAGACTTGAGCGAAATTGAGAAAGGCAATGCTGATTCATTAAAAGGTGATTATCCTAACGAGCTTGCGGCGATCACAGAAAACCTAAACCTGTTACTCGTTAATGAACGCCGACAGCGACAACGCTATCACGACACCCTCGCCGACCTTGCTCATAGTTTAAAAACCCCATTGGCAGTGCTTCGCAATCATGCTCACGAAAAGCATGATAACGAGCTCAGTGAACCTGTGGAACGCATGAACCAAATTATCAGCCACCAACTTAGCAGAGCTAGCCAGCAGAGTGTTCAGCAACTGCTAAAACCTGTCTCGGCACATCACTGCTTAGCTCGAATTAATAATGCATTATCAAAAGTATATCGCGATAAAAACCCAAACTTTGCAATCAAAGGCGTCGATATTGCTTTTAAAGGTGACGAACGTGATTTGATGGAAGTCTTCGGAAATCTACTTGATAACGCTCTAAAGTACGGTAATGGGCGCGTGTGCATTACGACTAAAGCCCTTGCCAATACAGGGCACATCCTGATTGAAGATGATGGCGATGGGATTCCGCAGGAGAACCGCAAAGACATTCTATCCCGCGGGACTAGGGCAGACAGTATTCAGCCAGGGCAGGGCATCGGACTGTCTGTAGTCATTGATATTCTAAACGTTTATCAAGGCTCGCTTACCATCACTGAGAGCCAGTTCGGTGGCGCAGCCTTTGAGGTTGTGTTGCCGCTTTAAAGGGTTTTTACAAACACTTTTGAGTTGCGCTGATAATTGTACAATGATTGCCTTTCTTCTGGCAGCACATCGATACTGGCTGGCACAAAGCCGCGTTCTTGAAACCAATGCGCTGTACGAGTCGTCAATAAGAATATTTGCTTTGAGCCTTGATCTTTCGCTTGCTGCTCCAAAACATCCAGCAACTGTTCACCGCGATGGCTGCCCTGATAGCTGCTATCAACTGCCACACAAGCAACTTCCACCATATCATTTGAATACGGATATAACGCTGCGCAACCAATAATTGCACCATCACGTTCGATCACAGTGAATTGCTCAATTTCATTTTCCAACAGCTCCCGGGAACGACGTACCAATATACCTTGGCTTTCCAACGGCTCAATAAGCTCAATAATGCCGCCAACATCGTCGAACGACGCAGGTCTAATCTGCTCGTAGCTTTCTTTGGCAATCATGGTGCCTGAGCCATCACGGGTGAAAAGCTCGATCAACAAAGCACCATCCAATTGATAGCTAACCAAGTGACCCCGAGCTACGCCACCCTCACAGGCTTTGGTGATCGCGCCAAGGTGCCGTGATAATTCCGTATGCGGATTTTGCGTACTGTCCAAGCCGTCTAAATAGTTTTGCAAAAGACGCTCTGCCGCTCGTGTCAGCAACTCTGAGTGCCGTTCGCCGTGCTGGTTAACCACACCATTGTCTTCACCAAAACAAATAAGCTTATCGGCATTAAGAGCAATGGCTGTTTGTGCCGCCACTTCTTCCACCAGCAAGTTAAAGACTTCGCCGGTTGGTGAATAACCAAGGTTAGAAAGCAACACAATAGAGCCAAGATCAAGTTGGCGAGCAATCGCTTTGTGATCTATCCGACGAACCTCTCCGGTATGGCAATAATCAACGCCATCCACGACACCCAAAGGCTTAGCTGTCACATAGTTACCCGAAGAAACCTGCAGCCGCGCGCCATGCATCGGCGAATTCGCCAAACTCATGGAAAGCCGAGCTTCAAGGTCTGTGCGCAAGCTACCTACGGCGTCTTTGACGCAATCCAGCGCCCTATCGTCTGTCACTCGACGATGATGATGTAACTGACTAGTCAGATTTTTAGCCGACAGACGACGGTCAATTTGTGGACGAGCACCATGCACTAAAATCAGCCTAACGCCGAGGCTACTCAATAAGGCGATATCATTAATAATATTGGAGAAGTTGTCAGAGGCTAACGCCTCACCGCCTAGCATCATGACAAACGTTTTATCGCGATGAGCATGGATATACGGCGAGCTATGGCGGAAAAACTCAACGTATTGTTGGTTGACTAATTGCCGTTGCTGGTCGTCATTTAATGATGTGGTTCTGCTCACAATGGTTATCCGTTTTAACTAAATTCTTTGGCTTAATAGCGTATCGGCGGTTTGCCTACTCGCTAGATGATCAAGTCGACTTCGATTAGCTAAAAAGCCTGATTACTTATGAGGTTAACAGGATGTGCGGTTGGGCAATAGTGCCAACAAACCTCCACAGCTAATCGAGGATGTGATTAGAGGCAGTATCGTCGGATGAGTTGATTCAGCAAATCTAAGGTTGGCTGAATTTGGTTCATTGGTAGAAACTCATTAGGCTGATGTGCTTGATCTATAGAGCCGGGGCCGAGCACCACGGTATCCATTCCCATGCCTTGCAGAAACGGGCCCTCTGTCCCAAATGCAACAGTTTCTGCCTGATGACCTGTTAGCTTTTCAGCCAATTTCACCAGCTCAGAGTCGGTGGTGTTTTCAAACGGCGGCACGCCCTCTACCAACGCCTCGCATTCGAGTTCTATATCAAGATCATCGGCGACGCTTTGTAAACGCTGTTGAATTTCACCCATCAGGGTGTGGTTATCCATCCCCGGCAGTGTCCGTAAATCATAATCAAGCTGACACTGGCCGCAAATTCTATTGGGACTGTCACCCCCATGAATGCAACCTAGATTAAGGGTTGGAACAGCAACTTTAAAAGCGACATTTTGATATTTCTGCTGCATTTCAGCACGATAATCCATTAATTCAGCCATGACTTTATGCATTGCTTCCATAGCGTTGTTACCCAACGCTGGATTCGACGAATGACCTGAACGGCCTGTTAGCCGCACTCGGTTCATCATAATGCCTTTGTGCATATAGATGGGGCTTAAGCTGGTTGGCTCACCAATCACCGCTGCCCGAGCTTTAGGGCGTCCTAGCTCAGCAATTGCCCGCGCACCCGCCATGCCAGTTTCTTCGTCTGCGGTTGCGAGGATAATTAATGGTTGCTTCAACGGAGTATCAAGAAACTCTCTGGTTGCTTCAATGGCTAAGGCAAAAAAGCCCTTCATGTCACAACTACCAAGGCCGTATAACTTATTATCTTGTTCAGTCAGTTTAAAAGGATCGGACTGCCAACGGCCTTCGTCATAAGGAACGGTATCAGTATGACCAGACAGCACTAAACCACCAGGACCTGAGCCTAAAGTTGCAATCAAATTAGCTTTGCCAGGATAACCTTCAACGTGTTGGATTTCGGTTTCAAAGCCCAAGGTTGAGAGCCAGCCTTCTAGCTTTTCAATAACGGCTATATTACTTTGGTCCCAGCGAGGCGAGGTTGAACTAACTGATGGCGTGCCAATCAATTCAATCATCATTTCTACAAGACCAGGTACCGCGTTCATAACAATCCTACGGATAAAATATTCAGATTTAAAAAAGATAATAGAGCTTCATTGTGGCCTTTCTTCGCAAAAAGGCAATGCCTCTTCTATAAATTGACCCAGCAGAAAAGCACACCCACAGAGACTATTAATTCATGATGCCTTAAACTGCATCGTAACTACCGGCTTCATCCCGGCCTCTGCTTGGGTATGAATACGGTCATAAAACTATGCGCTGAAACTCAACCAGTACAAAGGTTCCCATGGCCATCGAACTTGAACTAAAACTCGCCCTTCCTGCTGATATGCATGACGACTTTCGTGCACTGGATTTGCTGGCTGGAAGCATCGAGAACCGCCAAGCATTAACGAACACTTATTTCGATACTCCTGATTTACAGTTACGTCAGGCCCGCATTGCGCTTCGTATTCGCCGACAGGGTGACCGTATTATTCAAACATTGAAAACCAGCGGCTCTAGCCATGGCGGCCTGCATGACCGGCAAGAATGGGAGTGGGATCTACCTGAAGCGGCGCTCAATCTTGATCTTGTGCAAAAACAGCTTCCTCATCTTGAGGTTGACTGGAGCCAAGTAAGTACTCTTTTCGACACTAATTTTGAGCGCGATAGCTGGATGATAGAAACCGTAAACTCCAGCATTGAATTGGTGCTTGATAACGGCCATGTGAAACACGAGGATCAGACGGATGCCATTAGCGAAATAGAACTAGAGCTTAAAGAAGGCGACGCATCAGAGCTGTTTGTGGTTGCCGAAATCATGGCTGACAGCCTACCTTTACGGATTAGCCAAATCAGCAAGGCAGCCCGTGGTTATCGCTTATTGAAAGGCGCAACAATGCCGACACAAACTGTCTCGGACAATGGCTTAGACGCATTAACTCGCCTGCAAGATCTGCTGGAATGGTTTGAATTTAGCCATGATGAAGCGGCAGTCACGCCAATGATTGAAGCCCTAGGAGAAGTCCGAGAACTCATGCCTGAGCCTTTTCGTCTCGAGCTGCAACCACTGTTTGATAACACTATCACTGAACTCAAGGAATCCCCTGATGTGCAGACGGCTAAAACACAGCTTTGGGACAGAGCATTATGTCAGGCATTGCTACGAATCAGTGCCTACCTTTACCTTAATCGGCAATAGATAGCTGAACCGATGACAAATAGCCTGATCAGTCGCTGAATTAAACCACTGCATCAAAAAAGAGGTTTGTGAATGAAAAACCCAGAAACCAACCACCTTCCTGACAGTTTAGCGGCGATTGTAGCGCACCATTGGGAGGCTATATCGGATGCCACCTCTGACGAGCAAAAACCGCAACTTAATGCACTAGATGGCGTCTTTTGGCAACAATTAACTACCGTTCTTGTTGGAAGCGACTATGTCGCCAGCCAATTCCGCCGCCACCCTGACTGGTTGATAGCACTACCTCAATGGATTCAGCAATCACCCAACTACCTGCAAGAACTGCAACAGCGAGTCGCAAACGCTGAGACTGAGGCCGATCTTCATCGTGAGCTAAGGCTCTTTCGCCACGAGCATATGGTACGGATTATCTGGCAAGACCTGAATCGTTTAGTACCGATGACCACCACGACCCAATCACTGAGCGCACTGGCTGATGCCTGTATACAAGCAGCTCTAGACTGGCTATACGACTCAATCACTCCTGCGTGGGGCACGCCGTACTCACGCGGCGGCGAGCGTCAACACATGGTCGTGATTGGTATGGGTAAGCTTGGCGCTTGCGAACTTAATTTGTCCTCTGACATTGATCTTATATTTAGTTTTCCCCAGTACGGGGAAACCCGCGATGGCAGGAAATGTTTAGATAACCAAGTGTTCTTTAACCGTTTAGGCCAAAAGCTAATTCAAGCACTCGACAACAATACTGCTGACGGCTTTGTTTTTCGTGTCGACATGCGCTTACGCCCTTATGGAAAAAGTGGGATTCTTTGCCCTTGTTTTGCCGCAATGGAAGAGTACTATCTAGACCAAGGTCGCGACTGGGAGCGTTATGCACTCATCAAAGCACGCATCGTAGGTGGCGACCAAGAACAAGGCGAAGCGCTAATGGAAGAGCTCCGCCCGTTTGTCTTCCGCAAGTACATTGATTACAGCGCCTTCGAGTCACTCCGAGAAATGAAAGCGATGATCAATAGCGAAGTTCGTCGCAGAAACCTGCAGCAAAACGTCAAACTGGGTCCTGGTGGTATCCGTGAGATAGAGTTCATTGCTCAGGCATTTCAGCTCATTAGAGGTGGCCATGATCGTCATTTCCAAGCCAGAGAACTCAATACAATTTTAGGCTTGTTACCCGATGCTATTGATATGTCGAAAGAGGTTGCCGATCAGCTTATCGATGCCAATGTCTTCCTGCGTAATACGGAGCACTGTATTCAGGCGGTAGCCGACAAACAAACCCAAGAACTCCCTGTTGATGAAGTCGCTCAACTTCGTCTAGCGTACGCCATGGGTTTTACCCACTGGGATGAGTTTTACCAAACACTCAGTCTTCATCGTGAACGTGTGAGCCGTCATTTTACTCACACCATTGCGCCAGAGAATCCTTTTTGTGAAATCGAAACGACACACTCATTACTTGTTGGACTTTGGGAAGGTAATGACGAACAGGACACTGCACTAAAAGAGCTTGAAAGTGAAGGGTTTGACGACCCCGAACGCGCCTACAAGCTAATTGCAGACTTACGCCAAAACCGCACCTTAAAAGGGATTCAAAGCATAGGCCGGCAACGACTTAATAAGCTGATGCCGCTATTGCTGGATGCCGTCAGCGAGCAAGAAAACGCCACTGAAACCCTAGGTCGCTGCTTACAGCTTGTTGAAGAAGTTTTGCGCCGAAGCGCTTATTTATTGCTGCTCATTGAAAATCCCGAAGCCTTAAAACAACTGGTTAAGCTGTGCTCAGCAAGCCCTTGGATTTCAAATCAGCTGGCCCGCCAGCCTATTCTCTTAGACGAACTCTTAGACGCATCAAGCCTCTATTCGCCACCTAATCGAGACAAACTAGAAGACGAGCTTCGCCAACATTTATTACGTATTCCTGAAGATGACACCGAGCAATTTATGAACGCTCTGCGGTATTTTAAGAGTGCGCATATTTTACGTGTTGCTGCAGCAGAAGTTAGTGGAACCTTACCACTAATGAAAGTGAGTGATTACTTAACCTTTATTGCTGAGGTGATTTTACAAGGGACGCTAGAGATTGCCTGGCAAAACGTTACGCAAAAACATGGCTTTCCTCTGCGTGCTGATGGTTCACGTTGCGACCCCGATTTTCTGATGGTGGGTTATGGCAAAGTCGGAGGCATCGAGCTAAGTTACGGTTCTGATTTAGACTTGGTGTTTATCCATGATGGTGCGATGAATAAATCAACTGATGGCGAGAAACCCGTGGATACGCAAGTATTTTTCACTCGCTTAGGCCAGCGCATCATTAACATTCTAAATACCAACACAACCTCAGGGCAGCTGTATGAAATTGACATGCGCTTGCGTCCATCAGGTGCTTCAGGCCTGTTAGTCAGCTCAATTAATGCGTTTGCCGATTACCAAGAAAAAAATGCTTGGACATGGGAACATCAAGCTCTTGTTCGTGCACGAGTTCTGGCAGGTTGCCCACAGCTTGCCAAGCGCTTTGAGGCCGCCCGCCGGAAGATTTTAAAACATCAACGAGACCTAGATGACCTCCGCCAAGAAGTCATCGACATGCGCGATAAAATGCGTAAACACCTAGGGTCAAAACTGCCTGCAAATGCTGACCCTTTCAGCCCCGAACAGCCGTTCAACCTCAAACACGACACCGGTGGCATTGTTGATATCGAATTTATGGTGCAATTTGCGGTACTTGCCTATTCGCACAAGTACCCAGAGCTGTTAGCATACACCGATAATATCCGTTTATTAGAAACCATAGAGCACCTCGAACTCATCTCTCCCGAGGATGCACTGTTGCTGCGCGAAGCTTACAAAGACCTTCGCGCATTAACTCACCGTAAGGCATTACAGAACCAAACCAATGTCGTACCCGGTGATACACTGCTAACCCACCGGTTAGCCGTTATTCGTATTTGGCAGCAGTGGGTCGAAAAGACGGTACAACCCTAATAGATAGTCCCCGCTGAGCGGGTATGAGTAATTGAGGAGCAATAGCTATGTCCATGCCGACCATGGCCGACCGAGATGGTCTAATTTGGTTTGATGGTGAAATGGTCCCATGGCGCGATGCCAAGACCCACGTTCTCACCCATACATTACATTACGGCATGGGTGTGTTTGAGGGCGTCCGCGCTTATCAAACGGACCAAGGCCCAGCTATTTTCCGCCTCCAAGATCACACTGATCGCTTGTTCCGCTCTGCACATATCATGAATATGCAGATGCCGTTCAGCAAAGAAGAGATCAACGAAGCACAACGTCAAGCGGTCAGCCAAAATGACCTACACTCTGCGTATCTTCGCCCAATGGCTTTTTACGGCTCCGAGGGTATGGGGCTCCGCGCTGATAACTTAAAAACACATATCATCGTTGCTGCATGGGAATGGCCTTCTTACATGGGGCCAGAGACGTTGGAAAAAGGGATTAAAATCCGCACCAGCTCTTACACGCGTCACCACGTTAATATCTCGATGTGCAAAGCCAAAGCAAACGGCCACTACATCAACTCAATGCTTGCTCTACAAGAAGCGCTGGCAAGCGGTTGTGAAGAAGCCTTGCTGTTGGATAACGAAGGTTACGTTGCTGAAGGCAGCGGTGAGAACGTTTTTCTTGTCCGCGACGGTATTATGTATACGCCTGAATTAACCAGCTGCTTAGACGGCATCACTCGTCGCACCATTATGCAATTTGCTGATGATCTAGGTATCGAAGTTCGTGAAAAACGCATCACTCGCGATGAAGTTTATGTGGCCGATGAAGCCTTCTTTACAGGTACTGCGGCTGAGGTTTTACCGATTCGTGAACTCGATGGTCGAATGATTGGCGCGGGCCACCGTGGACCTATCACAGAGAAGCTGCAAAGCATGTACTTCGATCAGGTTGAAGGTCGCCGCAGCGAATATCCTGAATGGCAAACACTGTGTAAATAATTCTATTGCACATATTTGCACATAGAAAGGCGGCATTAGCCGCCTTTTTCTTATCATTTATTGCAATAACAGATAAAATTCAGCGCAATATTTGTCAGTGCCATTAAATGGCTAGCTAATC
The DNA here is from genome assembly GCA_048265065.1 of Motiliproteus sp. GTDB lineage: Bacteria > Pseudomonadota > Gammaproteobacteria > Pseudomonadales > Balneatricaceae > Motiliproteus. Next base: position 42,387 of record JBLXCH010000012.1, read on the forward strand.
AATAGGGCTTAACCTTCATGAAATCCACTCGCCAATATAATTTTTATCAATTCATGTTATGGCTACTGAGCCCCTATGCAAAATCCAGCGCGAAGAAGATGGACACTCAGTTTCTTCGCCAACGCTGGCATGAGAAGTTTGGGGAATACCCAAACTACCGCGCGACCGAGGATCAACCTATCTGGATTCAAGCCGCGTCTGTGGGTGAGGTTGCTTCTGCTGGCGTATTGATGAACGAACTTCGCGAACAAGGCTACGACGGTCACTTTATTGTGACCACAACCACACCTCTCGGCGCGGATGCCATTGAGCCATTTCTTCAAGAGGGTGATCAACAGTTCTATACGCCTTATGACCGCCATAAAGTTGTATGTGCTGCGCTCAACACCTTCAAACCTCGCATGCTTATCGTGATGGAGGTCGAAATTTGGCCAACGATTTGGCTTGAATGCAAAGCACGAAATATTCCCGTAGTAATGGCAAATGCACTGATGTCGCAGTATATGCTGCAAAAATATCAAGAACGCATGCGTAATTTATGGACAGAAGCTGTTTCTTCCGCCGCGGCCATCTTGGTGCAAACAGAACAGATTGGTGAGCGTTTTAAAAAGCTAGGTGCGAACGATCAACAAGTACAAATCAAAGGTAACCTGAAATTTAACCACCCTGTAGAAGCCGTGTGCGAAGACAAACTTGCCAGCCTTAAAAACGTGATTGGCAAGGGTCGTCCTGTATTCTTCGCAGCGAGGACCTATGCCGGTGAAGAATACTTAATTCTAGAAGTGCATAAACGCTTACTAGAAGAGCACCCTGATCTATTGTTGATTATCACACCACAACAACCTCATCGATTTGCTGAAGTTGCTTCCGGTTGTGAAGCCAACAACCCTAACTTACAAGTTCGCTCTGACGATCTAAACGCCCCTATTTTAGTGGAAACAGAAGTATACCTTGCTGATATCGAAGGCGAGTTTGCTGAGCTTTACTCGATTGCTGATTTTTGTTTTGTCGGCGGTAGCTTCTGTAACATTGGTGGTCATAGCATTATCGAACCGGCCAAGTTGGGATGCCCAATCGTTGTTGGTCCAGAAACTCAAAATTACAGTGATGTTATTGACGCATTCTTGGATAAAAGTGCACTGATCCAAGCAAAGGATGGGGATGAGTTTTACGCGGTGTTGCTCGACCTTTTGAACAACGAAAGTGGTCGAGAAAAGCTGGCTGAACGAGCAAATGAGGTATTAGCGCTTAACGAAGGTGCGGGCCAGTCACAGGCAGAAGCAGTATTTCAAATACTTAAAAATGCTTAAATGAAAAATATGGATAAATCTTCACTATTTTTCGTCAGTTCTACCGATTTATCCAATACCAAGGCGCAGTCAGTCCAAATTCCTCGAATGGCTGCAGCCTTAGCCAAAAGCGCTTACCGTTTCTGTTTGATCGGCTTTTCCTACTCAGGAAAAGTACAATCGCAAGATTTTAAACAACAGATATTTCCTAAAAAATACCCAAAACCTATTCGTAATTTCAAAGTCATCAAAGCTGTTCATACTCAACCGGAAAAACACTACAGTATCTTCACCCGCGACTTATTCTTCGCTATTTATTTTACCCTCATAGGAAAGCCAACCCTCTGGGAATGCCACCAGCACCTGAATAAGAAAACTCTATTTTGGGTCCGCATTCTTGCAAGGTTTGCTAACTTTTATACATTATCCATCAGTAAAAAATTAGCTGAGCAAGTCCCGGTGAGACCAAGCAATAACTTTGTTTATCACAGTGCGGCGCAACTACCAGAACACTATAACAGCCAGCAACAACCGACATTTAAGCCAAATACAGCGCTATACACTGGGGCCTTGCACAAAGGAAAAGATATTGAGTCCTTAATCCCACTGTTTAATCATCGACCTGATTGGCACTTCGTTATCGCGGGAGGGCGACCTAAGGAAATCGAAAAGTATCGGCAGCTTTTCGCAACCTATAATAATGTCGAGGTGATTGGTCGTATTGATCCAGCATTAGTGCACAGTTACCAAAAAGCTGCTGATTTATTGCTTTATCCTCTGACTAAGAGCAGCTTGTATTGGGAGGTCACTTCACCACTAAAGCTGTTTGAATATATGTCTGCAGGTGTCCCTATTTTAGCTTCTAGGATCGGCTCAGTGGCTGAAATAATCAACGAGGAAAATGCATTCATCTATAACGAAGAAGAAGGTATTTTAACGGCTTTTGACCAATATATCGCGACAGATAAAAACAAAATAGAAGCAATGACCAGAAAAAATTTAGCACTAATTCACGACACTTATAACTGGGATGCTCGTGCTGATTTTATTGTTTCTAATATCCTTACAGGCACCCGCCGCTAATCCCTTAATCTTTTCGCTTACCCAGCAATTTCACTCACTCATCCTGTTATTGATACAACTTATTCCTACCCTCGGGCTGAGTCTTATAGCGTTTATGCAGCCATAGGTATTGTTCCGGATGCTGGCGGATACAGGCTTCCAACAACTCATTGATTCGGGCGGCATCAGTTTCTGGATTATCCGTCGGAAAATCCGTTACTGGTGGAGAGAAGCTCAATTTATAAAAGCCATCAGCCTCACGGTGGTAAGCACAAATAATCACCGGTGAACCATTCAAACTGGCTAGACGCGAAGTTGCCGTTAAGGTCGCCGCCTGATGGCCGAAGAAGGGCACGAAAACGCTGGTGTCTTTTCCCATGTCTTGATCAGGCGCGTACCAGACACAGTGATTTTTACGTAGACTTTTAAGCACAGAGCGAATATCGCGACGTTCAATTACCGCGTTACAGTAACTTAAGCGACCGTCGGTAATTAGCTTTTCCATCAATGGATTATCGTGTCGACGATAGATTGCATCCATGGTTGTGTGTTCACTAATTAATACGCCGCCCACTTCCAATGAACTGTAATGCGCAGCAACCAATAGCACGCCTTTGTTCTTGGCATGGGCCGCTTGTAAATGCTCAACCCCTTCATATCGCACTCTAGAAGTCAGTTTCTCTTTAGGGCTCCACCACGCAATAATTGACTCAATAAATCCGATACCGTTTTCGGTAAAGATACGCTCAACCAACGCGGTTCGTTCTTTCGCCGAGAGCTCATCAAAAGCAATATTTACGTTCACTTCAACGATATGCCGTCTTTTTTTGGCGAAACGATACATCAGGCTCCCAAGCCCTCGACCAATCCCAATCTGCCAAGAAAAAGGCAATAAACCCACTGAACGTGCGACCCCATAGCCCACCCAAATCAACCAATATTTTGGGTGCGAAAACGAGGCGTTGCTGGCGGGTTTTTTAGGCAAAAGGCTCTCCAATGGAGGGGGCGGTCAGGGAACAGCTTGAATTCTACTGCAGGGTTCGAAAAAAATCACATAACTGCTGAGCTTCATGTTCAATGGTATAGCTTTCGAGTACACGGGTTCGACCAGACTTGCCCATTTTATCGCTGAGTTCAGGCGAATTAAGCAACTCGCGAAGCGCGCCACTGACCGCGGTTTGGTCTTCAACAGGAACCACGAAGCCATCAACACCATCGCGCACGACTTCTGGCCACGCACCGGCCTCTGTCGCTACAACTGCAGCACCACTACTCATGGCTTCCAAAACGGTCAGGCCAAAGCCTTCGTTACGGCTCAATGCAGCAACGGCAGTGCAAGCAGAAAAATAATGAGGTAGGTCTTCAAAATTTAATTCGCCCGTAAATAACACACGATCTTCAAGACCAGCAGCCACGACTGTTTGCTTAAGCGCATCCACCCAGGCTTTATTATCTGGCGAAATAGCACCGACGATAATCGCTGAAACATCGGGAAAATCAGGCAACAACTCAACACAGGCCTGCACAAATAAATGCACACCTTTTTGCTCTCTGACACGGCCGAAAATACCAATTAATCGCTCCCCTGGCAGGCCTAGCTCAGCGATTTCATTACTTTTGTTGTCACTCGGTTGATAGTTCTCGGCATTAATACCATGGGCGATGATTCTGGCAGGTGGGCTTTCAAGGTAGTTTGCTGCGGCTTGGCACGTGGATAGTATTGCATCCATCTTCGACATTAACCAACGGCTAAAGCCGGAATGATGCCGCTGAGCCGTGGACGTGAATACAATCTTAAATTTTGCTCCAAACAGATACTTCAACACTAGTGCTTGGATCATTTCATCATTGCGTCGCGCATGAAAAATTCGCTGTTTGCCGTCAGCACGAGGACGCTTGGCCAACTGGGCCACTTCCCAAAAACTGATTGAGCGATCAGGATCCGGTAAATGGTGATCACCTAGTACGCGGACCGACATCATCTTTTGCTGATAAGCCAAGGTTTGCAACATCGTCGATGTGACACCCGAAAAGCGCGGGTTTGAGTTTCCGAGGATGAGTTCACAATCCTGCGACATAATCAGGTCTTGTTTCGTCTTGCTGTTCAGCGCCCGTCTCCTATTGTGGTAATCTTTTTGTGGTAATCTTTGGCTTTAGCTAACCACTGATGCGTTATAGCCTCGCTATTGTAAGGTGTCTTGAGGCTGCTTCCAATTCCAACCCTAGAAAAGCGACACGATGGATAACAATAAGCCTGTAAACCAGTCTACCCAAGCACCTTTACATATTTTCCATGTGCTTTTTTCACGAGGGTTTGCGGGTTCCGAGCGCTCAACGGCAGAGTCCTGCAATGAGCAATGCAAGCAACACCGTGTGACACTGATTATCCGTAAAGGGCATCGCCGGAACGGTAAGAGCATTGTTGATCACCTCGACTCGCGTATCAACGTCATTGAGATCTCCGCGACCTGGTTTGTTGGCTGGCAACTCAAACGCATTATTGCGCAAGAAAAACCGGATGTGATTCATACTCACT
>JBLXCH010000013.1:0-46794 GCA_048265065.1 Motiliproteus sp.
CTACTCAGCGAGCCTTTGAAATGAACTCGAAAGTCATTTCTACGGCTGATCAGATGCTGTCCTTCGTGACGCAGCAGCTTTAACGCTGGCTAATTAGGCTGTTCAAACGAGAGAAAGTTATGAAACGTAAACTGCTTACTAAATCGACATTATTACTGGGCTTGATGATCAGTTTGGTCGGTTGTGTCAACAACCCTCCTAAGCCTGACAACCCTTATTATGCGCCGGTTTCCCCTGCTGCGATGACAGCGCCAAAGGCAATGAATGGGTCGATTTATCAAGCAGGGCATAGCATGTCGCTTTATGAGGATAATCGAGCTCGTCGGGTTGGTGACATCCTGACCATCGTATTAACGGAGAGCACCCAAGCGTCGAAAAGTGCGGATAACGACATCAGCAAACAAAGTTCAATTGCTATTTCTGAACCGCGTATCTTTGGGCAGGATTTGAACGGCTTGTCCGCCAATATCGATGGCGGAACACGTACATTTGTCGGTGAAAGTGAAGCTTCTCAAGGCAATAGTTTGAGCGGCAATATTACCGTCACTGTCGCCAATGTGTTGCCGAACGGGGTGATGCAAGTGCGTGGTGAAAAATGGATGACTTTCACTAACGGCGATGAATATATTCGGATAAGTGGTTTAGTTCGTCCGCAGGATATTTCCAGCGAGAACACGATTGTTTCGACTAAGTTAGCCGATGCTCGGATTACTTATAGCGGTACAGGTGAGTTTCATGATGCCAACACGATGGGTTGGTTATCCAAGTTTTTCCTAAGTCCATTGTGGCCGCTGTAAGTGATTAGGCGAAAGGAGCAGAGTATGCGTGGTTTACTAAAAATGTTCGCAGCAGTAGCGCTAGTCACGGGTTTTGCACTGCCTGTACAGGCAGAACGCCTTAAAGATATAGCCGCGGTTGAAGGTGTGCGTTCGAACCAGCTGGTTGGTTACGGTTTGGTTGTTGGCTTGAGTGGTAGTGGCGATAAAACCAGCTTTACCTCACAGACCTTTAAAAACATGTTGGAACAGTTCGGAGTTAGTTTGCCAGCAGGGGTGAGCCCTCAATCGAAGAATATTGCTGCAGTCTCAATTCATGCTGAACTACAGCCGTTCGCGAAGCCAGGTCAAACATTGGATATCACGGTTTCCAGTATTGGTGATGCGTCTAGCTTGCGCGGCGGTAGTTTACTTCTGTCCCCACTAAAAGGTGCGGATGGACAGGTTTACGCCATTGCGCAGGGTAACTTAGTTGTTGGCGGTTTGGGTGCGGAGGGTCGAGATGGCTCTAGAATTACCGTCAATGTGCCAAGTGTAGGTCGTATTCCCAATGGTGCGACAGTGGAGCGCTCAGTACCGTCTCCATTTGCGACGGGCGACCATTTAGTTTTTAACTTAAAGCAATCTGACTTTACTACCTCGCGCCGAGTGGCTGAGAAAATTAACGAACTATTAGGGCCAAACATTGCGACTTCGGTCGACTCAACGTCAATCCGTGTTCGTGCACCTCGGGATGCGGGTCAGCGAGTGACTTACCTTTCGGTACTAGAAAATCTGGAAGTGACACCCGCAGAAGAGGTGGCCAAGGTCATCATTAACTCTCGTACAGGAACGATCATTATTGGTCAGAATGTTCGAGTAGCCCCCGTTGCTATCACCCACGGTGGTTTGACCGTTTCTATTTTAGAAGACCCGACCGTGAGTCAGCCTGACGCGCTTTCTGGTGGTAACACAGTCATTTCGCCACGAAGTGGTATCGAAGTAGATCAAAATAGTGGCCATATGTTTACGTTCACGCCGGGCGCCTCCTTAAGCGATATTGTTGAGGCGGTAAACCAAGTTGGTGCTGCACCGGGTGATTTAATGGCGATCCTTGAGGCGCTTAAGCAATCAGGCGCTTTGAAAGCGGAGCTTGTCGTTATCTAGGTAGCGTTTGCTACCTAGTCGGCAAAGGTGATCAGTTATGGCAGATAAAGATCTCTCATTCCGTTCTTATACAGATCTTCAGAGTCTTGATGGCCTAAAGCGGCAAGCGAAAAATCACGATCCTGAGGCGCTGGAAACTGTTGCTAAGCAGTTTGAATCGCTGTTTATCAATATGCTGATGCAAAACTCACGTAAAGCGAACGAATCCATTTCAAAAGACAGCTATTTCGATAGTGGTGATACCAAGTTTTACCGGGACATGCTGGATCAACAGCTTAGTTTGTCGCTCTCGTCAGGTAAGGGAATAGGCATTAGTGAGGTTTTGGTTCGACAGCTGAGCCCTGATAGAGATAAGCAACCGTCTGATGATGTGACACGGCAGCTCTATGAAAAAGCGTTAGACGCGACCGCAAAAGCCGCGATCGAGTCAGTCGCAAAACGTGCTAATGCTGAGCAAAGTGACAGAGCCAGCGACTCAGTTGATAGTGCTGAAATGTCGGTGCCCTCAACTAAAACGGTACAGTCGGCATCCACGAATGAGGTGCAGTCATCGAGCAGTTTACCGCCGTTGAATGAATTACCTGAACTCCGGCCTGGGGATTTTCTGGATGCTATTCGAGCCGTTGAGGCGCAGTTGCGTGACGAGCCTTCTAGCAGCGTAGCAACTGTTGGTAATCAACAACTGGACGTGCTGCCTGGGCGCTTTTCTTCTCCAGAGGCCTTTGTGCAGGGTATCTATCCCCTAGCGCAAGAAGCGGCTGGCCGTCTTGGCCTGGATGCGCGAGTGCTGGTCGCGCAAGCCGCTTTGGAAACTGGATGGGGTCAGTCTTTGCCGCATCACGCTGACGGTTCTAGCTCTTTTAATTTATTTGGAATAAAAGCTGATCAGCGTTGGGCTGGTGATACGGCAACCGTTGATACGTTGGAGTTTCGTGACGGTATCGCACAACGAGAGAAGGCAGCGTTTCGTAGTTACGACTCGTTTAATGCCAGTCTTGATGATTATGTGAACTTTATTCAAAGCAATACACGTTACGAGTCTGCGGTTGCAAAGGCGAATGACGGGTCAGCGTATTTGCAGGAACTGCAGTTAGCGGGCTATGCCACTGACCCTGAATACGCAACCAAAATTACCGGAATACTTAATGGCGAGATTCTTCAGCAAGCCTTAATGGGCTTGGGTGAAGCATAACTCGCGGAATCAAGATTAATCTGAAATTGCCGACAACTTAAGAACCACTTTTAAGTGTGTTGGGATAACGGGAGGCTAGTATGGCTAGCTTATTAAATATCGGTGTACAGGCGCTCAGCGCCAACCAAGTTGCCTTGGATGTTGCCGGTCAGAATATTGCGAACGTTAATACGGACGGTTACAGCCGCCAGTCGGTCTTGTTCGAAAGTGGGACAGTGAATGTTCCTGGTGTTCGGATTGATTCGGTCAATCGCACCGTGGATAGTTTTTCTATCCGTCAACTGTGGACTGATACGTCTATTTATTACGCCAGCACCTCCTTTGTTAATTATGCCAATCAGCTCGACGATCGATTAGCGGACTCAAGTACTAGCGTGAGTGCGGCAATGGATGAGTTTTTTAGTAGTTTGCAAACCAGTCTTGATGATCCGAGCTCGGTAACTAATAGGGAACTTGTGTTAGCTGAAGCGGATGCTTTAGCGCAACGTTTTCAGTCGATGGATAGCTTTATGGAACGTCAGAACTTGGACATTACTAGCCAAGTGAATGCGCTCGTTTCTGAAGCCAGTCAAATCGCCAGCCAAATTGCAGAGCTCAACGGCAAGGTTACCTACACCTTGACCCGTGGGGATTCTGCCAATGAATTGAAAGACCAGCGTGAAGAACTAGTGCGTCAGTTATCCTCAATCATGGGTGTCACTATTCAAAATGATACGGATGATGAGCATATTAATATCTTTACTGGCAATGGCCAGCCTCTCGTCATCGGCACCAATTCCAACACAATGTCAGTGAACAGCGGTGATCCGGATCCCGATGATTTACAGGTTCTTGTCAACGTTTCAGGGACGCCTGTTGAGGTGGGTGAAGACATCACTGGGGGCGAGATTGGAGGCTTGCTGACGTACCGTTCTGAAATGCTGATTCCTAGCTGGAACGAATTAGGCCGTCTCGCCATGGTGTTTACTGACTCAATGAACCAAGTTCATGAGCAAGGTATGGACCTGAATGGTGAACTTGGTATCGAAATGTTCTCAGACTTATCGACGTCAGGAAAGATTCTTGGGTTTAGTGAAAACAAAACGGTCATGGCAACGACACCGCGAGTCCAGGTAACGGACACCTCTGCGATCCAAGCGAGTGACTATGAGCTGACTTTTACGGCAACGGACAACTTTACCATCATCCGTGAAAGTGATGGCAAACAGCTTAAACTATCTGACTTTACCTTGGATGACTCTGATCCAGCTAACCAAGCCGATATGACTTACTATGCGGATCCTGCGACAGGTGATTTACGCCTCAACTTCGATGGTATGACGATCACCTTAAACTCTGAGAATGGCTTTGTTAAAGGTGATAAATTTTTGATTAAGCCGGTACGCAACGGTGCAGAAGATATCGAGTTGAACCTAACCAGTGGCTATCAGCTGGCGGTTGCTAACCCCGTGAATGGTACGGAGTCTATTGACAATACGGGTTATGGTGAAATCACAGACGTCACATTAACAGATGCAAAGGATGCGACTTTTGCTGCGACAAGTGGGGCGCTCAGCCCTCCGGTAGAAATCGTCTTTAATGCTGGCGACCCTGTTACCTTTAATGTTTATGATATCAGCGACCCAAGCAACCCAGTACCTTACATGCTCAACTCGACTGAGCCTGCTACAGAGTTAACCAGCGTCCCTTACACTAGTGGAGAGGCGATCGAGCTTAATGGGTTTAGTGTCACCATTAATAATCAGCCAGATCCGGGTGATCGCTTCACCTTTGACTACAATACGGACGGGGTTAGCGATAACTCCAATGGTTTCAAACTCTCAGATCTACAGAATATTCAGCTGATTAGTGGCGGAGCTACTTATCAGGATAACTATGGCTTACTTGTTGAACGTGTTGGCACTAAAACCAGTGTGGCGCAGCTCAATGCCCAAGCGGATGAGACGGTTCTGAACAGCTCGATTGCAGTTCGTGAAAGTGTTTCTGGGGTTAACCTCGACGAAGAAGCCGCAAATCTCGTTCGCTTTCAGCAAGCGTATCAAGCGGCAGCTCAGCTCATTACTGCAAGCCGAAACATGTTTGATACTTTATTGAACGTTACAAACTAGCACGGTGGAGAATGAATCATGCGTGTATCCACTTCACAGATTTATAACAGCTCGTTAAATCAAATGCAGAACAGCCAAGCAAAACTGGCTGAAATACAGGAAAAAATCTCATCAGGGAAGGCAATCTTGCGCCCGTCGGATGACCCTATTGCTGCTGCTCGTATCTTGAAACTTGAGCGTGAACTGTCACGAACTGAAGTGTTTGATGCCAATATCGATGCATCCACTCGTCGCCTTGAGCTTGAAGAAATTACCCTAGAACAAATCGATGACGCCACCACGCGGGTGCGTGAACTGACCTTACAAGCTAGCAATGGAACTAACTCAGAGGCAGATCGAAACATAATTGCGGAAGAAATTAGGCAATTGCAGAGTAGTATTTTTTCTTTAATGAATACTAAAGATTCTGAAGGTGAGTACTTGTTTGCCGGTAATCAGGGTAAAACTCAGCCGTTTGTAAAAAATGGTGATGGCAGCTACAGCTATGTTGCCGATGATGGCCAGCGTTATATTCAAGCAGGCCCGGAACTTCAAATAGCGACGACAGATTCTGGTCGTGATGCTTTTATGGTGCTTGAAAATCAGCTTGAGGTTTCTGTATTGGGGCCTGATGCGAGTTTAATTTCAGCTCCCGAATTTACCGACGAAGAAGGCGAAGAGTTTAAAGCCTTTTCTGAAGAACACGGTGATTTGTTAGTGCAGATTAGAAACGCGCCCGGTTCATTGCCAGGAGAGTATGAATACATTGTCACTGATAGTAGCGGAGCTTCGCTAGCGTCAGAGGTTACCGCAGATGGTGATACTTTGACTGTGGGTGGAATTAGTTTCGATCTTAATGCGCTCTCAACCAGTTCAATTGAAGTTATTCAGCGCCCTGCAGGTATCTCTGATACACGTGCAGTGTCTGCGGAGCAGGTGCTCGACAATACTGCCTATTTAGCGTTTGTTGAAAGTGAGGGTAGCGACCTTAATGTGGCGGTCACCCTCGGGACTAATGCAGGTGAATTGGAGTATGGGTATGCCATTACCACAGCAGATGGCTCGCCTTTAGAAGCTCCGTATACCATTACGCCGCCAGGACCTATTACTGAACCGACACAAGTTACGATCAGTGATGGCGTGACGGACTTTCTTACATTCACGCTAACGCCGCCGACTAACGAAGAAGACCCTACGCTGAATTTGATCAGTGATGACTCTGAGCTCTCTGTGGGTGTGACTAATCTTGCTAATGATGCGAGCACTTACATTACTAACGCCTCCGTTTCGGACCCGCAGGGCACCGACTACAGCGCCTATATGGGAGCCAATGGTGATGTCGATGTGGTTTTCCAGAATAACGGCGGTGTGATTGAATATGACGTGCTTGACGGCACTGGGACTTCAATAATCGGTGGTTTTTCTGCTTTGCCAGTCGATGGTGCTATCAGCCTTACGGACGTAGGGATTGATTTTGAGGTCGATGTTGCGGCCTTAACGTTAGCTTTACCGAACGACACTGATACTACAGTAGGCGGTGGGGAAATTACGTTAAGCGCCCAGGTCAGTACGGTACTTAGCGGTGAAGCTCAGGTAAATATTCGTGCTGTTGAGGGTCGACATAGCCTATTGGGTACCATGAATGCACTGATTGAAGCATTAGAGTTGCCAGCAGAAGAATTTGATAGCACAGAATTTGGTGAATCAATCGCGACCGCTTTGGATGAGCTGACTGAAGCAAAAGAAGCCAATTTAGGTATTCGAACGTCTATCGGTGCACGAATTAACAGTCTAGAAAGTGCGGCAGATGTTAACGCCGACTACAAGCTATTTACAGAAAGCGCACTTTCTCTATTACAAGACTTGGATTACGCGACGGCTATTTCAGAGTTTACTTTGCAAGAAACTGCGTTGCAGGCTTCTCAAGCGACTTTTTCTCGGGTGTCATCTTTATCGCTCTTTAACTACCTCTAAAGGCTAGGTTCGAAGCGGGCTGGCTGAGTTAGGTGGTCAAATGAAAAAGTGAAACGTTAAATGTAATCGATAAAATAACTAAGAAATCGATAACTTCTTGAATAAATTATGATTAATAAGGTCGCTTAGTTTTGTTGTAAGCGGCCTGCATTTTTTTTCCTTTTTGTTGTTTATTTATTTCCTGGGAAACAGCATTTCTTTGTGACTCAACGAATACGCTGATTTTTGTGTCTGTCTCTTTGATTTTTGCAATCAATTCTCGCACTTTATTGGCCTCTTCTGTCGCTATTTTTTGCGCCAATACCTCCTTAAGTATCTGATCTCTTTGCTTTAGTTGAATCTCTAATAATTCCCACTCCTTATTCTCTGCAAGCTTGAGTATCTCTTGGCTTTGTTTGAGGGCGTCTTGTAATACATGCACGGCTGAAATCATCTTCTTATTCCTTCGTTGACCTAGGTCAGGATTTTGAGACTGATCGACTATAAAGGCAATCCAATAAGCGCCGATACCCTTTTTCACATGGCGCTGCTTCTATCAAAAAAAAATTTAAAGCAGTTGTTTAAATTGTCGATAACCATAACAGGTTTCGAATTTCTAGGGGGAGTCCTGCCCCTGGTGAAAAACTGAATAATTAGCAGCAAGACTGCATCAGGAGAATTATCATGGCTCTCGTAATTAACTCAAACATCCAGTCGCTGAACGCTCAGCGCAACCTCACTCTCTCCCAGGGTGACATGAACACCTCAATGGAACGCTTAACTTCTGGTAAGCGCATTAACAGCGCGGCAGATGATGCGGCCGGTCTTGCGATCTCTACTCGTATGTCTTCGCAAATTCGTGGTCTTGATCAAGCGGTTCGTAACGCTAACGATGGTATCTCTCTTATCCAAACGGCTGAGGGTGCATTAGAAGAATCAACCAACATTCTTCAGCGTATGCGTGAACTAGCAATCCAATCTGCCAACGGTATCTACTCTGATGGCGACCGTGCAACACTCGATGCAGAAGTTCAGCAGCTTGTTGCTGAATTAGATCGTATCTCAGAAACTACATCATTCAACAACCAAAATATTCTAGATGGTAGTTTGACGGATGTTAAATTGCAGGTAGGTGCAGAAGCAAATCAAACAATCAGCTTTAGTATTAGCGCTACAGATACCTCAAGTCTAGGATTGGGCTCGACGAGTTCAGACCTTTCAGGTGGCCGTTTAGGTGACCTTAGTGACTTACAGTTGACTGATAGTACTGCAGATGCAGTTAGTTTCTCAGATGGTGACGTTTTGATTAACGGAACATCAATTGGATCATTCGATGGTTCTTCTGACTCTTTAGATGATTTGATGACTTCAATTAATGAAAGTGGCGCTGGTGTTACTGCTAGCGCGGTTAATGTTATTGAAGCAGACGGCACCGGTACTGGTGTGTTGGGTACTGACACTTTGACTATCCGTGTATATGGCAATGATACAGTTGCTAGTGACACTGATGGTACTACCTACACTGACTATGCAATCACGGGTACCGAAGATCTAGATGATTTGGTTTCAGCGATTAACACTAAAACTGGTGGCCGTGTAGAAGCCTCGTTAAATGATAGTGGTAACTTGGTATTGTCTAACACAGAGGGCGAAACTATTGCTCTAGGTATTGATGCTAACAAAGACTTATCTACTGTTCTTGGTTTAAGTGCTGCCGCTGAAACAAACCAAGGTGGTTTTGATGCCTCAGATGATGCAGGTGCGTTTGCCGAGTCAGGTGCTGCGGGTGCGGCTGATAGTGCTGTATTCTCAGGTAGTTTGGTATTGGAGTCAGACGATAATTCTGCAATCACCGTCACCACAGGTGCTAACGGTGTTGCTTCGGACTTAACTAACCTTGGTTTTGTTGAAGTTAATGATGGATCAGTTCAAGGCGGAGCATTGGACGCAGCAGCGCAAGGTACCGCATTAGCTGCTGGTGACTTAACAATTAACGGCGTTTCAATTGCATCAACAGAGGCAAGTGAAGGCCTTCAAGGTAAAGTCGACAACATCAATGCAGTGAGTTCAGAAACGGGTGTTGTAGCCACAGCTAAAGCAGAGCAGTCATATGGTTATGATGCGTCTGTTACAGCTGTTGAAGTTACGGGCAATGCTGCGTTTTCTGATCCAACTGATGGCGCAGTAAGACAGTTATTCATAGCAGATGCTGCTGCTCCTACAGCGGGAGCTCTAGGAACTAACTTCTCAACTAATGATTTCACCTTTACTGTGAATGATGGTGCTGGCGCAGATACAATCACGATAGATGAAAATACATATGCGGATGCAGATGCGTTAATTGCAGATATAAATAGTCAGTTAGCTACAGCTAGTTCGACCGTTACCGCGTTCAACGACGGTGGTAATATCTCTTTCCAAAATTCAGCTGCCACGGCCATCACAGTTGCGGGTTACGCGAATGGCGGTGGTACTGAAACTCCAGGAACTGCGAATGCGCTGTTAGGCTTCGATATTGAGGATTTGGCAGGTAGTGGTGGTTCGTTTACATCAAACACAGGTTCTGGTTTTGAAATTAACGGCACGAATATCGATTTAACTGCTTTTCAGACCGACGGTACTTTAAGTGCAACAGAAGTTGCTGATGCTGTGAATACGGCTTCAGCAACTACAGGCGTTACCGCTTATGTAGATGATAGCGACATTTTGCACTTTGCATCTGACGCTGCGTTCACCTTGGCAGATGATGCGCAAGGTTCGGGTTTTGTTGAAAACTTGGACGGCGGCGTTAACCTGGGTGCAGGTAATAAAACCACAGAACCTACTTCAGGCTCGCTTGTAATTAATGGCTTTGAGGTTACGGGTATCTCTTTAACTGATATTGATGATGCAGTTGCAACTATCAATGGTGATCAGTCTAATACAGGTGTCGTGGCCAGTGTTGATGATAACGGTGAGCTACAGCTCTCTGCTAATCAGTCTATTACCTTGCAGGTCGGTGACACAGCTGGTCTGGCAGTAGGTAGCACTCTAGGTATTAACTTTGTTGATACGGATGGTGGTGCAGACGGTATTATTGATACACAAACAGTGAATGCAGGTATTCAGCTACGCTCAGTAGATGGTGGTACAACTTCGGTTGAAGTCACTGCGAATGGTACAGCTGCTACTGGCTTGCAGAATATGAATACTGATTTGAGCAGCTTGGTGACTGGTACAGCATTGTCTAGCATCAGCATCGCTACAGCAGCTTCTGCGCAAGACGCTATCGACTCTATCGATAACGCACTGGATACAGTGAACGATATTCGAAGCGACCTTGGTTCGATCAGTAACCGTTTAGACTTTACCATCAACAACTTGAGCAGCATCTCTGAGAACACCTCAGCCGCTCAGTCTCGAATTGTTGACGCGGACTACGCAGCAGAATCTGCAGCATTGAGTCGATCTCAAGTCTTGCAGCAAGCAGGTACAGCGATGTTGGCGCAGGCTAACGCTCAACCACAGCAAGTACTGTCACTACTGCAATAATGAGTTAAACTTACTTAGAACAAACACTACCTCGGTTTACCGGGGTAGTGTCCTCTAAGGGAGGGTATTACCATGGCAGAGAATATGAACGCAGCTACTGTGGCCAGTTCAGCACAGCAAGTTGCTAACCAGCAAACATCGCTTAAACCAATCGAAAAGCCTGAGCTTAAAGACACAGGTGAAGCCGGTAAGGTTGCAGCAGAGTTTGTTGAACTAACGTCCTTTGAATTGGATAGCTTAGTAGAACAACTCAATGACTTCATGAAAGAAGGGCAACGCTCGTTATCTTTCGCAGTTGATAAAACCGCTGATGCAGTTGTAATCAGTGTACGTGATAAAGAAACCGAGGAGCTGATTCGTCAGATTCCCTCACCCGAAGCACTGAAACTCAAGAAACATCTTGACGGCGTAGTAGGACTACTTTTCAGCGACCGGGCTTAAATGACCCTGCTTTTATAGCAAGGAGGACGTCATGGTCGATAATATTATTTCTTCTCTCGGTGCAGGTTCTGGCCTCAACACCACGCAGCTAGTTGGCGACTTAGTCGCAGCTGAACGCGCAGCCACCGATGCTCGATTAGATACGCGTGAACAAAAGCTTGGTGCTCAGTTATCAGGTTATGGTGTTTTGCGTAGCGCGATCTCCACACTGCAAGATTCACTTTCGTTACTCAAAGACGCCGATACATTCAACGCTAAGACGGTGGCATTTCCGACCACTGATGTCTTAACTCCGGTCGAAATTTTGCCAAATGCGTTATCGGGAGATTTTCAGGTCGAAGTATTAGAAGTAGCTCAAGCGCACTCCTTAACATCGGCTACTTTTGGTTCTGCATCAGAGACCATTGGAACTGGGGAGCTCACGTTTAACTTCGGCTCTTGGGATGATGGCTTTACCGCTTTCAGCGTTAATGGCGAACGCGCCGCACAAACAATTACCATTGATGAATCCAACAATACCTTAACTGGATTGCGTGATGCGATTAACGACGCTGATTTTGGCGTACAGGCATCTATTGTTGCTGATGGCGATGAATTTCGCTTATTGATGACCGCGCCATCGGGTGCCAGTAACGAAATAGAAATTACTGTTGAAGAAGATGGCGTGTCACCCTCTAACAATGACGCTGATGGGCTCTCTTTATTAGCGTTTAACTCCGACGGTTCACAGCTTACGTCTAATCAAAGCGGCGTTGATGCTCGCTTGAAGGTTAATGGCTTTGAGGTCTCCCGTAGTAGTAATCAAGTTGATGATGTGGTTGAAGGACTTGAGTTTACTCTCAATAAAGCTTCCGCAGGAGAAGTGATTTCTTTCAGTATCAGTAGTGATACCTCAACGGCAGAAGACAGTATTCGTGGGTTGGTCGAGGCTTATAATGAGTTTCTTGACACGGTTAAGGACCTTGTGACTACCTCAGCGGACACAGATTCAGAAGAAGAATCAAATTCAGGAAGTCTAAGTTCTGACCCAACTGCAAAAAATATATTAAACAGTGTCCGCTCTTTGATGGGTGGTACCGTTACTGGTGCTGACAGTGCATTTAACGCTTTGGCGTTTGTGGGTGTTAAGACTGAATTGGACGGTACGCTTTCTATCATTGAGGAGGATTTTGCTGAAGCTATTAGCGATAACTATGACTCAGTAACTCAGTTATTCTCGCCTTCAGCTTCAACTTCTGATTCATTGATTGAAGTAGCGCAATACAAAGACCAAACCGCCGCAGGTACATACGATGTCATTATCACTGCGCAGCCATCTAAAGGCAGTTTGGTTACAGACACTATTGTGAATAACGGTGCAGCTTTTGACTATGTCTCTGGTGGTGCTTTTTCAACGACATTCACACCGAGCTCGCCCGATTACGATTTCAATATCGCGGTTAATGGTGTGACCAGTGAAACTCTGAGCTTGTCAGGCAGTTTTGACAACCTGAGAGAAGTAAAAGACCAGTTGCAATCATTAATTAACGGCGATGCTAATTTAAAAGCTCAAGGTATAGAAGTCGATGTAACAATCGATGGCGATACCCTGAAATTTGAGTCTCGACAATATGGTGATAGCTCTAAAGTGGTTTTCTCTAACCAAGGTGTAGGAATTGATAATCTTGGTTTCGGTAGTGGTCAGGGTACGGGGTCGGTAGGAACCAATGTTGCAGGCTCCATAAATGGCGTTGCTGGCTTTGGCTCTGGTAATATTCTGCTGCCAGAATTTGATAGCCCATTAAGCGGCTTGAGTTTAAGAGTATCGCCAGGTGCGAGTACTGCAAGCATTACGTACTCCCGTGGTTTCGGTACTGAATTAAACAACCTATTAAATGACTTTATTGATACTAGCGGTTTAATCAGTACTCGAGAAACTAATATTGATTCAAGCTTAGAAGCCGTTGAAGACGACAGAGAAACGTTAGACTCACGAATGGCTAAGCGGTATTCACTATTACAGGCGCAATTTATTCAAATGGAAGCTATTTTGTCAGCGCTGAACTCAACTAGTGACTCATTAGACGGTCTGGTTGATCGTTTACCATTTACCGCTAGCAGCAGCTAACAAATATTTAATGATTAGGTAGTCTCATGACTTATAACCAAAAGGCGCTCAAACAGTACCAGAGTGTCGGTGTTCACAGCGCGGTAGAGCAGTCTTCTCCGCATCAATTAATTGGCCTTTTGTTAGACGGGTTGATAACCGCGTTAACAAGAGCCAAAGGCTTGATTGAGCAAAAGAATTTCTCAGTGAAGTCTGAGCAAGTAAATAAAGCATCAGATATTGTGATTCATTTGCGTGGTTGTTTAGATCATGAAAAAGGTGGTGAAGTTGCTGGTAACCTAGATGCGCTTTATACCTACATGCTGCAACGTATTATGGAAGGCAATCGTTCCAATGACCCTGAAGCCTTTAGTGAAGTGTTGAAGTTAGTCGGTGAAATAAAAGCTGGCTGGGATGAAATGCCCACAACATAAAACATTACTGGTTAGTTTTCATATACCCGCTTTACGCGGGTATTTTTTTGCCTGTAGGTTTGTCTGTGTATAGTTGGCATGTGATTTTTCGGTTGTTTTTATCTGTCAAACTCTTGTGGCTGAACTCTACTGTAATAAAGTGTCTTTGCTGCATTCAATCCTCTTTATTTGTTTCTAGCCAAATTATTGACATGTTTTTGAAGGGTGTTATTGTTGCAGATAGAAAAACCTGTCAATAATTAGACGATAATTGCCTGCTTATGAGTATGTTTGGTCGAATTCTCATCCTAGATGATGATGCAGAGCGGAGAAATCGCTACACAGCGCTGTGTTCTTTTTTAGAATTTGAATGCCAGGCAATGGACTTTGTGTCTTGGTTTCAGCAAGCGCAAACCGAGCAGGTTGTTTTGCGCGAAAGTAAATCTATTATCTTGCTGGGTAACAGTCTGCTACCCATTTCTATTGAAAAGCTATTGAGCGATTTTCAGGCTCAAGACCCTAATGTCCCCGTTGTGCTTTTGTGTGGTTGGTCCGAAGTGACAGACCTAAAGCAAGGGTTGAGCGTTATGCTTGTAGCGGAACTTAATCGCGTTGCGACACATAGTGAATTGATCAGCGTGCTGCACCAAGCGCAGGTCTATCGTCAGCGAAGAGAAAGCGCTAATGGACAGCTGCAACTCTGGAATAGCCATGATGGTCTTTTTGATCATTTAGTTGGTTTGAGCGAGCCGATGCGCCAAGTTCGAGTGATGATGGCACAGGTGGCGGATCGTGATGTCAGTGTATTGATTACAGGGGAGTCCGGCACGGGTAAGGAGGTTGTAGCGCGCAACCTTCATGAAGCTTCATCCCGTAAGGAAAGCCCATTTGTGCCCGTGAACTGTGGTGCTATACCACCGGATTTGCTCGAGAGTGAGCTGTTTGGGCATGAAAAAGGTGCCTTTACCGGTGCTGTGTCTACGCGTGTGGGTCGGTTTGAAATGGCTCACGGTGGCACTCTTTTTCTTGATGAAATTGGTGATATGCCGCTCCCAATGCAAGTGAAACTTCTTCGTATTTTGCAAGAACGCTGCTTTGAACGTGTGGGTGGCAATAAAACTTTAGAAGTTGATGTTCGAATTATTGCGGCGACCCATAAAAATCTTGAAACCATGATCCAGCAGGGCAGCTTTCGAGAGGATTTATATTATCGTTTGAATGTGTTTCCTATTGAAATGCCAGCTCTGCGTGACCGGACTTCCGATCTGCCTCTTCTGCTCAATGAGCTGGCTCGACGGGCTGATGCCAGCGGTCTTGGGAAGGTGCGCTTTGAGCCGTCTGCGTTGATTTCTTTAGAACGACACGAGTGGCCAGGGAACGTGCGCGAATTAGCTAATTTGGTAGAACGATTGGCTATTTTATACCCTAATGGTGTGATTGGTTTCGATGAATTACCGCCAAAGTTTCGACACCTTGAGCAAGATGAAATTCCTAGCTTCCAGCATGGTGCTATACATGGTGCTACAGAGGGAGGGCAATTAGACATCGACGCCTCAGCTTCTCGTGGATTGCCCACGTTGACTGAAGATGGAATGGATTTGAAAGCCTTTTTGACGGATCTGGAAAAAGACCTAATCGAGAAAGCATTGGATCATACGGATAACGTGGTGGCGAAGGCGGCAGAGTTATTGCAAATCCGCCGTACAACGTTAGTTGAGAAGATGCGTAAGTATGGCATTCAGCGAAAATAGTGAGTGCAGTCATGGCTGATGAAAAAAAGAAGGCAACGGATGGACATCTCGAAGAAGCATTCCATCAATTCGTTGAAATGTCTGACAAGCTTTCAGCGTCTTATGTTGATTTAGAAAATAAAGTTGAGCGCTTAAACGACGAGTTGCTTAGAGCGAATCAACAACGCGAAGAAGAGCTAGGGGAAAAAGAACGTCTCACCAGTCGCTTGCAAAGCTTGCTTCAACTGCTGCCTGCTGGAATTCTCGTTTTAGATCAGCGAGGGCGCATTAATGATTGCAACCCTGCGGCTGAAGATTTGCTTGGTACACCGCTAACAGGAGAAGCGTGGATCAATATTATCCAGCGCAGCTTTGCTCCGAGAAGTGATGATGGCCACGAAGTCTCGCTTAAAGATGGCAGGCGAGTTAGTTTGGCTACGCGGTCGCTAGAAGGTGAGCCAGGGCAAATAATTTTGCTGACAGACCAGACTGAAACGCGTGCTTTGCAAGAGCGCGTCAGTCACATGCAGCGTTTGTCATCAATGGGGCGAATGATGGCTTCTTTGGCGCATCAAATTAGAACACCACTTTCTGCGGCTATGTTGTATAGCGCAAATCTCACTCAACCCAACTTGAAACCAGAACAACGCATCAAATTTGCCAGTAAAGTAAAATCGCGTCTAGATTCTCTAGAGCAGCAAGTTCGAGATATGTTGGTGTTTGCTCGCGGTGAAACAAAGCTGACAGATACGGTGACATCGGAGCAGTTGTTTACCGCCTTAGATGCTGCGTTAGATGTACCTTTAACAGCAGCGAACGCAGATGCTAACTGTGTTAATGAGGCCGCGTCTGTAGTGCTGCAATGCAATTTAGAGGCGTTGATCGGTGCTTTAATGAATTTGGTTAATAATGCCCTGCAAGCCGCCGGCGAAGAATGCGAACTATTAATTAAGAGCGAAATTCTCGACGATAGTTACTTGAGCTTGGAAGTAGTGGACTCAGGCCCCGGTATGACACCGGAGCAATTGGAGAAAATAAAGCAGCCTTTCTTTACGACTAAGGCGCAAGGAACTGGGTTAGGCCTTGCTGTCGCTCAGGTTATCGCACGAGCCCATCATGGTGAATTTATTCTTCATTCAGAGGCAGGTGTCGGTACTCGCGCAGGCTTCAAATTACCGTATCGACGACTGGCGCAATCTGCGGAGGATTTTTCCTAATGGCTAAAGGCCGAGTGTTAATTGTTGAAGATGATCCTGATCTACGTGAAGCTCTGTGCGATACGCTTGAGCTTGCTGGCTATGGCTTTCTACAAGCGGCATCGGCAGAGGATGCGATCGTCACCTTGAGTGCAGAAAGCGTCGATATGGTGATTAGCGATGTCAACATGGGTGAGATGGACGGACACCAATTATTAGATAAAATCAATCACACATATCCCTGTTTGCCCGTGCTCTTGATCACCGCATACGGGCAGGTAGATCGCGCAATTGATGCGATTCGAAATGGCGCGGTTGATTATCTCCTAAAGCCTTTTGACCCAGACCAATTGCTGACGATTGTCTCTCGTTACGTGACTAGTGGATTATCAAATGCTGCTGCTAAAGAACCTGTTGCCGAAGAGCCTTCCAGTAAACAGTTGCTACAACTTGCGCGGCGAGTAGCAGAGACCGACTCAACAGTATTGATTATGGGTGAAAGTGGCACGGGTAAAGAAGTTTTGGCGCAATATATCCACCGTCACTCTCCTCGAAAAGATAAGCCTTTTGTTGCTATAAACTGTGCGGCAATTCCTGAAAATATGCTCGAAGCGACATTGTTTGGGCATGAAAAGGGAGCGTTTACCGGCGCCTATAACAGTATGCCGGGTAAGTTTGAACAGGCGAATGGTGGCACGATCCTATTAGATGAAATTTCAGAAATGGAATTAGGTTTGCAGGCCAAATTGCTGCGAGTTTTACAAGAGCAAGAAGTTGAGCGTATCGGTGGGCGTAAACTCATTAAATTAGACGTGAGAGTGTTGGCAACAACAAACAGAGATTTAGTGAATGAAGTGGCGGAAGGCTCATTTCGGGAAGACCTGTACTATCGCTTAAATATTTTCCCGCTACAGTGGTTGCCGTTGCGTGAACGTCCTCAGGATCTCCTCCCTTTAGCGAATAAACTATTACAGCATCACGCAGATAAGATGAACCGTGGTGTGGTGACCTTTGATGAGTCGGCGCGACAAGTATTGTTGACTCATAATTGGCCCGGCAATGTTCGGGAGCTGGAAAACGCCGTGCAGCGTGCGCTTATCTTGCAGCAAGGCCCACAGGTGAATGCTAATGATCTATGCTTACTATCGGCAGCGGGTATTCAAGCGTCGGTGAATACGGTGGCGCCGTCAGCAGACTTTTCGACGATGGAGACGGCAGTTGACAGCGTGGATAGTGCCGGTCAATTGGGTGGTGACTTGAAGCAGCGTGAGTACGAACTGATCGTGGAAGCGCTAAAAAGTACCCGGGGCAGTCGCAAAGACGCCTCAGAAAAACTCGGTATCAGCCCGCGAACACTGCGCTATAAATTAGCGCAAATGAGAGAAAGTGGTATTGATGTTGATGCAATCTTGAGTGGCGTATAATTGCCAGATCAGGCAATTACCCCTTCGAATTAATTCGCGTTATGATTTAAATAATTAGAACTGTCTCGGCAATTGAACATGTATAAATTACCTACCATTATTGCAATAGAAATGAGTAGCTACGAAGACAGCGCATTCCCAGTCGCTGTTTGTTGGTCTTTGTCTCATGGTGAGATGAAGTTTACCTTCATCTCACCCGATCCAGAATGGCTAGATGAACTGCATGATCAAGGTAATTTAGACTTCGACCTTGATCAACTAATGTATGAAGGTCATAGTGTTAAAGACATATTTCACGAACTGCAAATGGATCTGGGTGATGAGCCGCTGTTTTGTATTGATCCTTATGCAACAGAGCAAGCGTTAGAGAAAATGATGGATGTTGTTGATCGTGAGTACGATATGCAGGTCCGTCCTATCGCAGAGTTGCTGGTCGATACTAGCCCTGATGAGCGAGAAGTTTGCCGTCAAAGCTGTATTGAAATGTTTGATTTGAATGACCACCATGCAGGCGATCAAGTGCGTTTATGGATGGAAATATTGACTCGTTTAAAACCGGGACAATATGAGTCTGAAGATGACCCTGAGGCGGCGCCACCTTATACCATGCCGCCTATTATGGATGTTGATGAACGTGAGCAATAGCCGCTGGTTATGGCAATAGCCATGTGTTGTGGTGAGTTTAATTAACGGTAACGATAAAAGACTATAAAAAAGGTCAGAGTGATGAGCGAAGGCAAAGTGTATCCGGTCTCTCCAGAGTTTGCTGCTACAGCCCATGTGAACGCTGAGCAGTACCAGTCGATGTATCAACAATCCATTGAAAATCCAGATGCTTTTTGGGCTGAGCAGGCTCAACGGCTAGATTGGATGACCCCATTCAGTAAAGTAAAAAACACTTCGTTTGATAGCAATAATGTCGATATTCGTTGGTTTGAAGATGGTTTTCTTAATGCTTCAGCAAATTGCTTAGATCGCCATTTAGCTACGCGTGGTGATCAAGTCGCTATCATTTGGGAAGGCGATAATCCTGACGAAGACGCGACGGTAACTTACAAGGAGTTACATTCACAGGTTTGTAAGTTTTCGAATGGTTTGAAATCACTCGGTGTTAAAAAAGGTGATGTAGTTACGATCTATATGCCGATGATCGTCGAGGCCGCAGTAGCCATGCTGGCTTGTGCGCGTATTGGTGCTGTGCATTCGGTGGTTTTTGGCGGGTTTTCTCCCGAAGCTTTATCTGGACGAATTGTTGGAGCGAAATCTAAATGTGTGATCACCGCAGATCTTTCGCTGCGTGGAGGTCGTCAAATCGCACTGAAGGCCAATGTTGATAAAGCGCTAGGGCACCATGAAGAGGCCAGTCGTTTAGTTGAGAATGTTGTGGTGGTTGAACGTACGGGTGAGTCTATCGCTTGGAACGACGATAAAGACATTTGGTATCACGACTTAATCAATAATGCTTCTGATGTTTGTGAGCCAGAAGCGATGAATGCTGAAGATCCGTTGTTTATTTTGTATACCTCGGGCTCTACTGGCCAGCCAAAAGGTCTCATGCATACGACGGGCGGTTATATGGTGCAAAGCGCCATGACGCACGAGCTCGTATTTGATTATCAAGACGGTGATGTTTACTGGTGTACCGCGGATGTAGGTTGGATTACAGGTCATAGTTACATCCTTTATGGCCCGTTAGCTAACGGGGCGACCACGCTGATGTTTGAGGGTGTGCCAAGCTATCCAGACAATACACGCTTTGGGCGAGTCATTGAAAAGCATAAAGTGAATCAGTTTTACACAGCGCCTACGGCTGTTCGTGCGTTAATGCAGCAAGGTGAAGATGTGTTAGGTGATACGGATTTGTCATCGCTAAAAATCTTAGGGTCGGTAGGTGAGCCAATTAACCCCGAGGCTTGGGAGTGGTATAGCCGAGTCTTTGGTGGTGGTCGCTGCCCGATAGTTGATACCTGGTGGCAAACAGAAACGGGTGCCCATTTAATTACACCGTTGCCTGGCGCAACAGTGATTAAGCCTGGCTCCGCAACTTTTCCTTTCTTCGGGGTGAAGCCTGCTTTGTTAGATAATGAGGGGCAAGAGATTACCGGTGCAGGTGAAGGTAATTTAGTGATCGCTGATTCATGGCCAAGTCAGGCACGCTCAATTTGGGGAGATCACGAGCGTTTTGTGCAAACTTATTTTGCGACATTTGCTGGATACTACACCACTGGAGATGGTGCTCGTCGTGATGCTGAAGGGTATTATTGGATTACGGGCCGAGTTGATGATGTGCTTAATGTTTCTGGTCATCGTATGGGTACCGCTGAAATAGAGTCGGCGCTAGTTGCTCACCCAGCAGTCGCAGAAGCTGCGGTTGTAGGTTATCCGCATGACATCAAAGGTCAGGGGATTTATGTGTATGTCACTTTGCTGGCTGGGTTTGAAGCCAGTGAAGATTTGCTTAAAGAGCTAAGGGCCTGGGTGCGTACGGAAATAGGTCCTATTGCTTCACCAGACTTAATTCAGTTTGCGCCTGGGTTGCCGAAAACACGCTCCGGTAAAATTATGCGCCGAATTTTGCGTAAGGTGGCAGAGGATGATTTTGGTAGCTTGGGCGATACCTCTACGCTGGCTGACCCAGCCGTAGTGGATGACCTGATCGCTAACCGCTGCAATCGCAAGTCTTAGTTTGTCTTTTGTGGTGGTTTGAATAACTAGGCTTTTTCTAACTCGCATCTAATAACTGCGTTTTTAGAGCTGCACTTTGTTCACGGTTTTATAGCAATGTGCAGCACTCTCTTCTTGATTTGCCTTTGGATAGGCTTTGCCACTAAGCGGGCTTTCTCTTTAACGAGTGAATTAGGCCTATGCTGGCCTGTTTAATGCATGCTTTTTCATTGCGGGCTTTTTTTCTCTGTTTTTTTGACGTTATTTTGTCGATATAAGTCCGAATTCATCAAACATGAAACTTTTAGTCATATTTTTGACGTAGGTTGAGTCGTTATGACAGATAGAATCGATATCCAAGATGTCCTCAGTCAAATGAGGACGTTAAAAGCGCAGGTGCAGCAAGGTGTTCAGCCTATTCAGGGTGTGCAGTCTGTATCTGATGACCAAGGTGGTTTTGGTGATTTGTTGAAAACAGCAGTTGATAAAGTCAATGAGCAGCAGCAAGCCGCTAAAACATTGTCAGAGGCTTATGAAAGAGGCGATCCGAGTGTTGATTTGCCGCAAGTGATGATTGGCTTGCAAAAGGCGAGTTTGTCTTTTGAGGCAATGACACAAGTGAGAAACCGGTTGGTTTCTGCTTACGAAGAAATTTCTAAAATGCCAATTTAACGGCTTAATAAGTTAGATTAGCGTGGTAAAAATCAATGGATAATGCACCAGCAGCAACAACGATGCAGTCACCTCAGTCGGGAGTCGCTGCGGGCTTTAATCGTTTGGGTATTTTCCGTCAAATTGGCTTGATGATTGGCTTAGCTGCCAGTATTGCGATTGGTTTTGCCGTAGTGCTGTGGTCGCAAGAGCCAGAATACCGTCCGTTGCTGACTAACTTAGACAGTGTCGATGCTAGCCAGATTATTCAGACGCTGCAAACTAGCCAGATCAAATATAATATCGACACCAATACAGGCGTGTTGATGGTTGAGGCTTCCCAGATACACAATGCACGTTTAAAGCTCGCTGCTGAAGGACTCTCTGGGAAAGATAATGTTGGTTTTGAGCTACTTGATCAGGAGTCCGCGCTAGGTACCAGCCAGTTTATGGAAACCACGAGGTTTAAGCGTGGTTTGGAAGGTGAGTTAGCAAGAACGATATCGAGCCTGTTGTCCGTTAAATCCGCACGGGTTCATTTGGCACTACCCAAAGAATCAGTCTTTGTTCGAGATTCACGAAAGCCTACAGCCTCCGTTTTTGTGCAGTTATATGCTGGACGTTCGCTGAATAAGGTCCAAGTCGCTTCTATTTCTAATCTTGTTGCTTCAAGTATCCCAGAGCTGGACCCTAAAGACGTCACAGTTGTTGATCAGAAAGGTCAGCTGCTAAACCGTCAGGATGTTGACGAAGAAGTGGCCATGGTTGCGAGGCAGCTTGACTATATTCGTAAAGTTGAAGACCGTTTGGCTCAGCGGGTAAGAGGGATTCTTGAGCCGGTAGTTGGTAATGGACGATTTAAAGCGGAAGTCGCTGCTGATGTCGATTTTACTGCTATTGAGCAAACAGATGAATTATATAACCCTGATCTGCCGGCGCTAAGAAGCGAGCAGTCCTTAGAAGAAAACCGTGCTTCAGCAGGTGGTGCTGGAGGCGTGCCTGGGGCATTAGCGAATCAGCCGCCGGGAGCTGGCGCTGTACCTGAAGTCGGCGCCCCTGGGTTGGCTCAGGCCGGTGGTATCGGCGGCGGGCAAGGTGCTTCCCGTAGTCAAACTACACGTAATTTCGAATTAGATCGCACGATTAGTTATACCCGTCATCAGCAAGGTCGCGTGCAGCGATTGACGGTTGCGGTTGCTGTTGATGACTTGATGTCCATAGATGCTAATGGTGAGGTTAGCCGTGCACCTTGGACTGATGAAGACTTGCAGCGGCTAACCGTCTTGGTTCGAGATGCCGTTGGTTACTCTGCTGCTCGTGGTGATAGTGTTAATGTGGTAAATGCGGCGTTCGCCAGTCCAGAGCCTATCGAAGCGTTGCCAGAAATGGCCATTTGGGAGCAAGGCTGGTTTTGGGACGTTATGAAATCTGTAGGCGCTGTATTGTTCTTGCTGATTTTGGTTTTTGGAGTTTTACGACCTATTCTTAAGAGTCTATCGACAGCTCCGGTGATTGAGGTTAGCGGTGCTGGGAGCTTAGACGAGCTGGATGGCATTCCTGAGTCTGATACCTCATCATCCAATGATTCTGGTAACAAGGGTGCAGGGGCTGCTATGAGTGATGAAAACATGCTTCCCGGACCTAATGAATCCTATGAACGCCAGCTTGCAGCTGTGCGTAGCTTAGTGGCTGAAGATCCGGGCCGAGTAGCGCAAGTCGTTAAACGTTGGGTTGCTTCCGATGAGTAATATTGACCCTATTCAACAAGCTGCCATCTTAATGATGAGCTTGGGTGAAGGTGATGCGGCTGAGGTGATGAAACACCTTGGCCCAAAAGAAGTACAAAAAATCGGTCTGGCGATGTCTCGTATTACCGACGTTCAATCTGATCAGGTTGAAACTGTCATGGCGGACTTTCTCAATACTGTAGGTACTCAGACAGGCTTGGGTTTAGGTTCGGATGATTATATTCGGACTGTTCTTAATTCAGCTTTAGGCGAAGATAAAGCGGGTGGTTTGATTGATCGCATCTTGCAGGGTGCAAACACTAAAGGGCTAGATACCCTTAAGTGGATGGAAGCGCGTCAAGTTGCCGATATCATCCGCTATGAGCATCCGCAAATTCAAGCAATCGTTGTTTCTTATCTTGATTCTGACCAGTCTGCTGAAATTCTTTCTTATCTTGATGACAAAATGAGAATGGATGTGTTGATGCGTATTTCTTCTCTTGAAACTGTGCAGCCAGCGGCATTGCAAGAGTTGAACGATATTCTTGAAAAACAGTTTGCGGGCAACTCGTCTACAAAAACCACCTCTATGGGTGGCGTGAAGGTTGTTGCTAATATCATGAACTTTTTTGATAGCAACACCGAAGCAACCGTGATGGAAGCATTGAAAGAAGTGGATGAAGATCTGGGTGATAAAATTCAAGATCTGATGTTTGTTTTTGCCAACTTGGCTGATGTTGAAGACCGCGGTATTCAGGTGATACTGCGCGAAATATCAACGGATCAGCTTGTTGTGGCATTGAAAGGTGCCGACACGGTGCTGCAAGAGAAGATCTTCAAAAATATGTCCAAGCGTGCCGCTGATCTGTTACGAGATGACCTTGAGGCAGCGCCTCCTGTTCGAGTAAGTGATGTTGAAAGCGCACAAAAAGAAATCCTTACCGTTGCTCGCCGGTTGGCTGATGAGGGCGAAATTATGCTCGGTGGCGGTGGCGAGGATATGCTCTAATGCAGGTGAGATGAGTTATTTTCGGTAAACCCATGGCCGACCAAAAGATTAAGAAAGGCGTTCGCATTCCCGCTGGCGAGCTAGCCTCAGTAAAAAACTGGCACCTTCCGCAAGTCAATAGCACGCATATTGTCCGCTCTCCCTTTGAAGAGAAAAAGCGCACTAAACCCGCTGTATCTGTAACCCAAGAGGAAATCAACGTTGAGCCTCTTACGGTGGCAGCTATTGAAAAATTGCGCCAACAATCCGAAGAGGAAGGCTACCGTAAAGGCCACTCTGAAGGGTTAGAGACAGGGTTGTCAGAAGGGCGTGCTAAAGGTGAGGAGCTTGGTTATACCACTGGAATGAAACGTGCAGAAGGTGAAATTAACGCGTTAAAAGCCACGTTAAACGGTTTGATGGGTGCTATTTCTTCGCCTTTAGAGCAGCAGCGTGATGAGCTTGAGGAAACACTCCTAACTCTGATTCAGGATGCCACAAAGGCTGTCATCGGGGCTGAACTTTCCACACGGCCAGAGCTGCTGACCAGTGCGATTGAGAAAGCGCTGAAAACGTTACCGCACGAAAGTGAAGACCTCACCTTTACTATCAACCCTGATGACCTTGCCTTGGTCGAATCTCTGCGTGACCAAGAAAGCGCTAATTGGGCGATTAAAACGGATGCTTCAGTGCAGCAGGGCGGTTTAGTTGTTAAAGGAGTGAATAGCTATGTGGATTACTCTATCGAAGGTCGTTATGCCGATGTCATGTCACAACTTTTGAATCAAAATAACGAAGATGATGACAGCGACGGTGACAGCGCAGGCCATCAAACATGACACTGATAGAGCGAATGGCTCGTTATCAGCAAACGCATTTGCACGCCCCTGCGCCGCAAGTAGTGGGTCGTGTCACTCGGCTTGTTGGCCTAACCCTTGAAGCTAAGGGCTTCAGGGCCTCCGTAGGGCAGTATTGTCGTATTGTTGTTGATAGCGGACATACAGCAGAAGCTGAAGTTGTTGGTTTTGGTCAGGGTTGTATGTACCTGATGCCATTGGACCGTGTAGAAGGTTTGCACCCGGGCGCGCAAGTGATTCCTATGAGTGGTGGTGGCCGTGTTCCTGTCGGTAAACAGTTATTGGGCCGTGTTTTAAACGGTCTGGGTCAGCCAATCGATGGGAAAGGGCTTGTTGAGGCAGAAAAAATGGTGACCCTGGCCGGTAAAGGTATCAACCCATTGGCCCGTCACCCTATTCATGAGACCTTGGATGTTGGCATCCGTGCAATTAATTCGGTTTTGTCCGTAGGTCGAGGTCAGCGACTTGGGTTGTTTGCAGGCTCTGGGGTCGGTAAATCTGTGCTGCTTGGTATGATGACCCGCTTTACCGAAGCTGAAATTATCGTTGTTGGTTTGATCGGTGAGCGTGGTCGAGAAGTTAAAGAGTTTATTGAAAATAGCTTAGGCGAGGCGGGGTTAGCTAGAGCAGTGGTGATCGCCTCGCCTGCTGATGAAGCGCCATTGATGCGTTTGCGAGCTTCTGAATTAGCTTGTCGAACCGCTGAATATTTTCGCGATCAGGGCAAAAATGTCTTACTGCTGATGGACTCACTAACCCGGTATGCCCAAGCGCAGCGCGAGATCGCTTTGGCTGTTGGTGAACCACCAGCGACCAAAGGTTATCCTCCGTCTGTTTTTGCTCGATTACCTAAACTCGTTGAGCGAGCGGGTAATGGAGAAGAGGGTGGTGGGTCAATTACTGCCTTTTACACTGTCTTGACGGAAGGTGATGATCAGCAAGACCCTATCGCAGACTCTGCACGCGCCATCTTGGATGGACATATTGTTTTGTCGCGACAGTTGGCGGAAGAAGGTCATTACCCTGCAATTGATGTAGAAGCCTCTATCAGTCGAGCCATGCCGCAGATCGTAGCGCCTGACCATTTAGCAAAAGCGCAAGGGTTTAAGCAAGTTTACTCGCGCTACTTGCAAAATAGAGATCTGATTAGTGTGGGTGCTTATGTGCAAGGTGCGGATGCCAGCATTGATCATGCCGTAGAGCGGATGCCTTTTTTTAGAAAGTTTTTGCAACAAGGCTTGGATGAAAAAGCGGCCTTTAAAGAAAGCTTGCAAGGGCTTCATATGGTGTTAGAGCCGCCACCAAAAGATCCGAAAGCCAAAGCTCCTGCGGCTGCACCAGGTCGGCCAGTGCCTCCTCGACGAGCGGCTAAGTAATGTCACAGAAAAAATCTAAGCGCCTTCAGCCAGTGCTGAAGATGGCTGTGCGTAATCGCCAGTTAGCCGAGCAGGCCTTGGCGCGTGCACAGCAACAATTGTTGGAAGAACAAGGCAAGCTGGAGCAACTTTTTGAATTGGTGGAAGGCTACGAGGCGCAAGCTCGAGCTCAGCAGGCATCAGGGGTTCAGTCTACTGAGCTGATTCGTATGCAGCAGTTTTTATCCAAAATGCAGCAAGCCATAGAGCAGCAAAAACAACAGGTTGTTATTTCAGAGCAAATGATGGCGCATTCGACAGGTCTATGGCAGGCCGCTCAAGGCCGCTTTCAAGCAATGAGCTCGTTGATTGAGCGGCATCAGCAAGTTGAACTTCAAGCGGAAGATAAGCAACTACAGCGTGAAATCGATGAGCTGGTGCAAAATCGTCGAGACCCAATGCATTAGTTGGCCTTTATATTGCTATTCCTGAGTAGAAGTCTTTCAGGAGGACGTTATGTCAACACCTCAAACTGTTTCAAATACTGCTGCTCAGCACTCGAGTGCGACACCTGCTGCGTTCACGGGTGCTGGGGCTGGTAGCTCATTGTCAGGCAATGCGTTCGAGCAAGCATTGTTTAGTTTTTTACAGAGTAATTCAGCTGCCAGTGACGGTCTTGACGCGTTAGTAACAGGCGCAGGATTGCCAGCCGGTGGCGAGAATTTGCCGTCAGTTGATCAAATTCTTCAGCAGCTAGAGCAAGCATTAACACCGGAGCAACTTCAAGATGTGTTCTCTTTGCTGCAAGGAGAAGATGTCGATACAGGAGGCTTGCCGGATGAATTAGTCAGTTCGGTTCAAACGTTGTTGCAAGGCGTTGAGTCGGGCGAGATCAGCCGCAATCAAGCGCAACAGCTTAAGGAATGGCTAGCAGACACTTTAGGAATCACTGAACAAACCAATCAGTCGAAGCCTGCCGCTAGTGATACAACTGATGTGACTCGTAATACAGCTAGTGGCACTGGTTCCCTTGTTTCTGCTGTCACAGAGGATGGGCGTCGAGGCGTGTCTGAATCAGTAGAAGAGCGGGCTTTCGCTGTATCTGATGAGAGAGCGAGAGAAATTGCGTCTGCGTCAGCGGGTCAGGGTAATGGCGGGGTTGAGTCTTCTGCAGAAACTACTACTAACGATTCTGAGTCAGTAGCACGGGATTCAGTAGTGGAAACCTTGGATCGTGCTAGCCAGTCTACGAAAGAGGCCGTGAATTCAGCGGTATTGGCTTCTTCTCAAGCTAATGTGACCGAGCAGCAGCGGGCCGCGACAACGGCTGCAATGATAGACGCTAAGGGTGAAGTAAAAGCGACAGCGAGCTCCTCAGTTGCGGATGCTGTTGTCTCTTCAGCAAATTCGACAAGTACTCAGCAACAGTCAGGACAAGGTGCCGGTAGCCAAGATCAGCCGTCGCAAGCTCAGCAGTTTCGAGAGCTGATGGCTTCTCAACGAATGGATGCAAATGCCGCTGATAGTCAGCGTAATGTGAGCTTTGGTAATGCGTTTGTGTTGCAGGGGCAGGCGAATGGCTCGGAGACAAGTAGTCGTCTTAACGCTTCGCTTTCTGGTTTTCAGCAGTTGCAACAAACCTATTCTGGTGGAGATGCTGGTTCACAAGTGGCGCTAAGTGTGGGTGCGAAGTTTGGTACACAGGCTTGGACTCCAAATATGTCGCAACGCATTGCTTGGATGGCAAATCAACAGGTCGGTCATGCTGATATCCGTTTAGATCCGCCAGATCTAGGTTCACTTAATATCCGGCTTACTGTGCAGAATGACCAAGCTACCGTTAGCTTTGTTAGCCCGAATCCTCAGGTCAGAGATGCGCTGGAAAGCCAAATGCCGCGTTTAAGGGAGATGCTAGAAGAGTCTGGTTTGCAGTTGGCTGACACCGATGTGTCGGCGGAGTCCGGTGGTCAAGAGCGTGAGCAGGGTGAACATGCTTCAAGAGGTTCCGGTTTGAAAGATCTGTCGAATGAGGATGGGGTTAGCGGTGTCCCCATCCCTGAAGGAGCAGTTTTGAGTTTGGTCGATTATTACGCATAACTACTGGTAGGGTTTCCCGCAAAGGATCAATAGGGACTCTAGCTAAAAAAGCTTTTGTGATATAGTCTGCCATCATTAGAAACAGTTACTTGCAGTTGTTATCTCGTTTAAATTAACCGAGGCAATTATGGCGGA
This sequence comes from Motiliproteus sp., assembly GCA_048265065.1. Classification (GTDB taxonomy): domain Bacteria; phylum Pseudomonadota; class Gammaproteobacteria; order Pseudomonadales; family Balneatricaceae; genus Motiliproteus. Next base: position 28,450 of record JBLXCH010000013.1, read on the forward strand.
AGAAGCAGAAACAGAAGCACCTAAAAAAGGCTCCAATAAGCTGGTGATGATCCTTTTGATTGTCGTTGTGGTTTTGGTGCTTGTTCTTGGTGGTTTGGCAGCATGGTTCTTTCTCATGAAGGAAGATCCAGAAGCCTCTGGTACTGATAAACCGGTAGCTGAAGCGGTTAAGAAAGACGCGATTTACGTCAAAATACGCACAGAAGGTGGCAAACCTTACTTTATTGCCAACTTTACTGGTGATAAGGGCAGTCAGCGTTTTTTGCAGGTTTATGTCGAAGCTCGCACCCGGGAAGAGTCGGTTAAAACCGAACTAGAAAAGCATATGCCGCTTATTGTTAGTGAGTTACAAATGCTGTTTTCTAGCCAGTCGCTACAAACAATGCAGACATCTGAAGGCCGAGCTAGGCTTCAAGTTCAGGCTACAGATACGATCAAACGGGTGTTGACGGAAGAAAGCGGTGACCCCGGTATTGAGTCAGTGTTCTTCACTAATTTTGTGATGCAGTAGGAAATAATTCACCTCGATGAGCGTTCAAGACCTCTTATCTCAAGACGAAATCGATGCCTTACTTCACGGTGTCGATGATGGTGATATAGAAACCGAGGCTGAAGATGATGACGGCTCGGCGAAGAATTATGACTTAACCAGCCAAGAACGAATCGTTCGTGGGCGAATGCCTACGCTAGAAATGATCAACGAGCGTTTTGCCCGTTACACACGAATCAGCCTTTTCAATATTCTTCGCCGAAGTGCTGATGTGTCTGTTGGGGGCGTGCAGATTTTAAAATTTGGCGAATACGTCCACACCCTATATGTCCCCACCAGTTTAAGCTTGGTCCGCATGCGCCCATTGCGCGGTGTTGGCCTGTTTATTATGGATGCTAAGCTAGTATTCAAGCTGGTTGATAACTTTTTCGGCGGTGATGGCCGTCACGCCAAGATCGAAGGCCGTGAATTTACCCCTACTGAAAATCGTATCGTGAAAATGCTATTGGATCAGCTTTTTATTGATATGAAAGAAGCCTGGGGACCCGTACTTAAAGTTGATTTTGAATACCTGAACTCTGAGGTTAACCCGGCTATGGCTAACATTGTTAGCCCTAGTGAAGTAGTGGTCGTCAGCACTTTCCATATTGAATTAGATGGTGGTGGTGGTGATCTGCATGTGACCATGCCTTATTCAATGCTTGAGCCCATTCGTGAAACACTCGATTCAGGGATGCAAAGTGATACGGATGATAAGGACGAACGTTGGGAAAAAGCGCTTCGTGCGGACATTATGGACGCCAAGGTTGAGCTTGATTTAACCTTGGTGGAGCAGCAGATCACATTAAGAGATATTTTGGAAATGGAAGCTGGTGATGTAATACCGGTTGAGCTACCTGATGAGCTGACAATGACAGTAAAAGGTATCCCTATTTTTTCCGGAAAACTGGGCGTGTCTCGTGATAACCTAGCTTATAAAGTAATTAAGCAGTTAAAACGAGAATCAGGTGTGTAGCCTCCAATACTGAGTGAAAAACTGCTAACAAGCACTAAGTGAGTTATGACTGATGAGCGACGAGAACGAAAATAACGGTGCTGACGATCAGGCAATGGCCGATGAATGGGCTGCTGCGCTTGAGCAACAAGGTGAAGAAGACGGTGTAGAAGATGCTTGGGCTGAAGCGATGGCCGAGCAAGGCGTTGAAGAAGATGATGCTGAAACTATTCAGCTAGATCAGCTGCAAGACGAATCATCACCGATTAATAACCCCGACCTTGATGTCATTTTAGACATTCCTGTTAGTATTTCGATGCAAGTGGGTAGCACAGAAATCGCTATTCGTAACTTGCTGCAATTGAATCAAGGATCAGTGATCGAGCTCGATCGTATGGCTGGAGAACCGTTAGATGTTACGGTTAACGGCACCCTAATTGCGCATGGTGAAGTGGTCGTGGTCAACGAACGTTTTGGTATTCGATTAACTGATGTTGTTAGCCCTTCAGAGCGTATTAGGAAGCTGCGTTAGTGTTCTTTCTGCGCTCACTGGTTGGGCTGTTTTCGTTGGTGTTGTTCGCCACCAATCAAGCGGTCGCTGCTACGGCGAGCCAAGCTGTTCCTGCAACCGCTAGCCCGATGCGTCTCTCGCAAACGGACCCTTTTTCTTTCGCCTCGCTACTGCAGCTGTTCTTAGGCCTCGCTCTTGTTATTGGGGTTATTCTTCTTCTTGCATGGTTAATGCGGCGCTTTGGTGGTGCGGGTTTTTCCGCATCAGGTATGAAGGTGATAGCGACGTTGCCGCTTAGCGCAAGAGAGCGTGTAGTTTTAGTTGAGGCGGGTGATAAGCAATTGCTGCTGGGCGTGGCGCCAGGTCGAGTCAATTTGTTGGCCAGTTATGATGAGCCGATTATTGAGTCATCAATAATGCAATCGGCGCCTTTTGCTGAGCGTTTGAAAGAAGCGATGGCGCGGAGGTCATAATGCGCTGGTTGCTAATTACTATTCCTTTACTTTTTCCGGTACTGGCCTTTGCTCAGGACACCGGCATCCCCGCTGTTACGTTGACGACTGAAGCTGACGGCTCGCAAAACTACTCTGTGACGCTGCAAATCCTTGCGTTGATGACCATGCTGACGTTCTTGCCAGCGGTAGTTATGATGATGACGTCTTTTACGCGCATTATTATTGTTTTTGCAATTCTTCGTCAGGCATTGGGTTTGCAGCAAACGCCGTCCAACCAAATCATGGTTGGTCTTGCGATGTTTCTGACCTTTTTTATTATGACGCCAGTATTAGAAAAGGTGAATGAACAAGCTGTGCAGCCTTATCTCAACGAGCAGTTACCCGCGCTTGATGCGGTGCAAGCGGCAGCTGAGCCTTTTCGGGCATTTATGTTGGCGCAAACTCGTGAGTCAGACATCGCGCTGTTCGTTCGTATTTCTGGGGAAGGTCAGGTTGAGTCTCCGGAAACATTGCCCTTTTCAATCTTGGTGCCGGCTTTTGTAACGAGTGAGCTGAAAACCGCGTTTCAAATTGGCTTTATGTTGTTTATTCCCTTTTTAATTATCGACTTAGTGGTTGCTAGCGTTTTGATGGCCATGGGTATGATGATGCTATCGCCAATCATTATTTCATTGCCGTTCAAAATTATGCTATTTGTGTTAGTTGATGGCTGGGCAATGGTGATTGGTACCATTGCCGCAAGCTTTGGTACCTGAGGAGGGACTAATGACCCCTGAGGTTGTATTAGATTTATTCAGAGAAGCGCTTTGGTTGGTGATTATTCTGGTCACCATTATTGTCGTGCCTGGATTAATTGTCGGCCTTATTGTTGCTGTATTCCAAGCGGCTACCCAGATCAACGAGCAAACACTAAGCTTCTTGCCTCGTCTTGTTGTGACTATTGGTGCTGTCATGTGGTTTGGTCCATGGATGCTGACGCGCTTGATGGACTACTTTAATTTTCTCTTTACCAACATCCCTTTGATGATCGGTTAGGCTGAGAATGGAATTCGCCTTACCTGATTTAACCGATTGGGCAACCAAATTCCTTCTTCCTTTATTCCGCATTTCTGCGTTTTTTATGGTGGTTCCGTTAATTGGGACTCAGTTGGTTCCTATCCGTATCAGATTGGCTTTTGCGGTGGCGGTGACGCTAGTGGTTATGCCGTTGTTACCTCCGTTGCCTAGTGTTGATGGTTTGTCTTTGAGCTTATACATCACCATTGCGGAGCAGCTTTTGATCGGTTTTTCTTTAGGTTTTTTTGTACAAATACTGTTTCAGGTAGTGGTGTTAGGCGGGCAGATTATTTCTTATCAAATGGGTTTGGGCTTTGCTTCTATATCAGACCCTACTAACGGTATCTCGGTTGTTGTTTTAAGCCAATTTTACCTAATGATGACGATGATGATATTTTTGAGTATGAATGGCCATTTGGTTCTACTTGATGTCATTGTCGATAGTTTTCGGATCATTCCTGTGGGTGAGGGAACCGCTGGTCCTGCTGTGTTTGAAAAAATTATCCTCTCAGGAAGTTGGTTGTTTGCAGCAGCAACGCTGATGGCTTTGCCTGCAATTATTGCACTACTTATTGTTAACTTTGCTTTTGGTATTATGACGAAGGCTGCGCCGCAGCTAAATATTTTTGCCATTGGTTTTCCTTTTACGATGGTCTTCGGGATCTTTATCGTATGGGTTAGTCTTACCGGGTTTCTTGGTCAGTATCAGCGCTTTGCAGAAGAGGCGCTTGGTGCATTGAGTCGCTTGTTAATCACATGATAGGAGTGTGCGGTGGCTGAAGAAGAGACAGGCCAAGAAAAATCGGAAGAACCCACGGAGAAACGCCTCCAAGACGCCCGTGACAAAGGCGACATCGCCCGATCAAAAGAATTAACAACTACCGTTTTGTTGTTGGCCGCAGCTGGCGGCATGATGATTTTTGGCGGTCAGATTGCCGGCGATCTTCAGGATGTGATGAAGTTTAATTTTGAGCTTGATCGTGCTGCGGCTTTTGATCCTGCGTTGATGTTTGATTATCTAGGCTCTTCCGCTAAACAGATGTTTGTCTCTTTGGCTTTCTTTTTTCTTGTGTTGGTTGTTGCAGCCATCATCGGACCTATCGCTTTGGGCGGGTGGAATTTTAGTAGTAAATCGTTGGCGCCGAAAGGGAGTCGAATTAACCCTTTGTCTGGGATCAAGCGGATGTTCTCCATGCGCGCATTGGTTGAACTAGGGAAGGCTGTCGCCAAATTTTTAGTGGTTGGCTCCCTGTGCGTTGTAATACTTTTGGCGCAAGAAAAAGCGTTGTTAAGTATTGGTAGTGAAGGCGTGGTTCCAGCGATGAAAGACGGGGTTGAGATTCTCGCGTGGGCTTTCCTGTTAATGGCGGCGACTATGATATTGATTACTGCTGTCGATGTGCCTTACCAAATGCATGATCATGCGAAAAAGCTAAAAATGACCATGCAGGAAGTCAAGGATGAAATGAAAAATACGGAAGGTAAGCCGGAAGTGAAAGGGCGCATTCGTCAGTTGCAACGCGAAATGGCTCAACGGCGAATGATGTCTGATATTCCAGACGCTGACGTTGTTATTACCAACCCGACGCATTACTCCGTTGCCATAAAATATGATCAAAATGCTTCTGATGCGCCAATGCTGGTTGCAAAAGGGGGGGATCATATGGCGATAAAAATTCGTGAAGTCGCCAACGAATATGATGTCCCTATTTTGTCGTCACCGGCGTTAGCGCGTGCGCTTTATTTTAACACAGAGATTGGTGAGCGAATTCCTGAAGGCTTATTTATGGCTGTAGCTCAAGTCTTGGCTCACGTGTATCAATTGGAGCGTTTAAAGGCCTCAGAGCCTAAACCTGAACTGACTGAAGACCTGCCTATTCCCGAAGAACTGCAGCATGACTGACCTTAGCTGTAAGTGATAATTTTTGACGCTGTTCTTATTATTATGCTTTTTCGATGTGGAACGAAACCTGCAAGTAAATAGAAGATTGTTCTTGCGGCGTCAAAAAAACGTTTTTGAAGGGGGAGGTGCCAGTATATCGGCATTTTTGAAAACGTAAGTGTTGTTTTTTTGACGCCGCCTTTCTTTTTGAACCAATGCAGGAATAAAATTGAGTCGATTGGCAGCGATTAATAATCTGCGTCAGCTTAGTCAGGGGAGTTTAGGAATTCCGCTGTTGCTGTTGATCGTGTTGGCAATGGTCACCCTGCCGATGCCTCCCTTCCTGCTTGATGTTTTCTTTACGTTCAATATCGCACTTTCCTTAGTTGTTCTTCTTGTCGCTGTTTATACCCGTCGCCCACTTGAATTTGCTGTTTTCCCGACAGTTCTTCTTGTCGCAACGTTATTGCGGTTGGCGCTGAATGTCGCTTCCACGCGTGTGGTGCTTTTAGAGGGGCATGAAGGTGGTGATGCTGCCGGTAAGGTCATCGAAGCATTTGGTGAGGTTGTTATCGGCGGTAACTACGTTGTTGGTTTAGTGGTGTTTGCCATTTTGGTCATCATTAACTTTGTTGTGGTAACCAAGGGTGCCGGTCGAATTTCAGAAGTTAGCGCTCGTTTTACCTTGGATGCGATGCCCGGTAAGCAGATGGCAATCGATGCAGATTTAAATGCGGGCTTGATTGGTCAAGAAGAAGCTAAAGAGCGACGAACAGAAGTTACGCAAGAAGCAGATTTTTACGGTTCTATGGACGGTGCGAGCAAGTTTGTTCGTGGTGATGCAGTGGCCGGTATTTTGATTCTTGTTATTAACTTGTTAGGCGGTCTGGGCATTGGTATGGCTCAGCATGATCTGAGTTTTTCTGAGGCTGTTCGAAATTATTCCCTGTTGACTATCGGTGATGGCTTGGTAGCACAGATTCCGTCGCTGTTGTTGTCTACAGCGGCTGCAATCATGGTAACGCGGGTTAATACCTCGGAAGACATGGGTGGTCAAGTTATTGAGCAGCTTTTTGCATCACCTAAGGCGTTGTTCGTAGCGACAGGGATTTTGATTGCGATGGGGTTGGTGCCAGGGATGCCGCACGTGGCGTTCTTAGGGTTGGGTTTGGTTTCTGGGGCGGCGGCTTTTTGGATACAGCGTCGTAACGAACAGAAAATTAGGGATATTCAAGTGGCTGAGGAAGCTCAGTCGATTGAAGAGCCTGCCGAAGCAGCTGACTCAGAATCAAAAGATCTTGGCTGGGATGATGTTGCTCCCGTTGACATGATCGGGTTGGAAGTGGGCTATCGGCTGATTCCTATGGTGGATAAGGCGCAAGGTGGTCAGCTGCTGGGGCGTATTCGTGGGGTGCGTAAAAAACTTTCCCAAGACTTGGGTTTTTTGGTGCCTGCGGTTCATATTCGGGACAACCTCGATTTGTTGCCTAGTGCATACCGTATTACTTTGATGGGTGTGTCAGTGGGTGAGGCTGAAGTGTATCCAGACCGCTGCATGGCAATAAACCCTGGCCAAGTGTTTGGTAACTTGAAAGGTATTGATACTACTGACCCTGCCTTTGGTTTAGATGCAGTTTGGATTGAAAATGGTCAAAAAGAGCAGGCGCAAACATTGGGTTACACCGTTGTTGATCCGAGCACTGTTGTCGCCACTCATCTTAATCAGTTGATGGTCCAGCATGCCCACGAATTGTTGGGGCATGAGGAGGTTGAGCAGCTGGTGGAAATGCTGGGTAAAAGCTCACCTAAGTTGTCTGAAGCCTTGTCCGGAAAGGTGACGACCAGCGTGTTGCTGAAAGTCTTGCAGCATCTTCTTATGGAGCAGGTGCCTATCCGTGATGTACGGACTATTGCAGAGACCATTGTAGATGTTGGCGCTAACTCTCAGGATATCGGTGTGTTAACTGCAGCTGTCCGAGTGGTTCTGTCGCGATTAATTATCCAAGAAATTAATGGTAATGAAGTCGAGCTTCCAGTGATTACTCTAGACCCGCAATTAGAGCAGTTGTTGCTTAAGTCCTATCAGCAAAACAGCGAAGGGCTAATGCTTGAGCCCGGTATGGCTGAGCGGTTACAAAAGTCATTAGAGGATACGGCGCGTCGCCAAGAGGCAGCAGGTAAGCCTTCTGTATTGCTGGTTGCTGCGCCAATAAGGCCGTTGATGGCGAAATTTGTTCGATATGGCAGTCAGCAAATTAACGTACTGTCGTATCAAGAAATTCCTGAAAATAAGCAGATCACCATTGTTGCCACTGTCGGTGGTACAAAATGATGCTGGAAAATAAATTCCTATTACTCGACCTAGACATTGTCTTGCGAGGAGGTAACCCGTGAAGGTCAAACGCTTTTTTGCTCCAGATATGAGTACAGCTATGCGGACTGTTAGAGAGGAGGTTGGCCCTGATGCCGTGATCCTTTCCAATAATAGCGTGGCAGGCGGAGTCGAAGTGATTGTTGCGCTTGATTATACCGATGGGCCTCAAGTGGCGATTAAGTCATTGCCAAAGCAGAAAAAAAGCACCGCTTCTCGGTTTGCTGTTGAGCAGGAGTTGGCGGCAAAAGCGCTGGTTGGTATGAAGAAACCGGTGCGTACAGCAGAGGACTTAGAAAGAGCGCGTCAGCGCATGAGTGTACAGGCGGCAAAACGTTCGGCGGAGTCGCTGATGCAGCCTAAAACTAAAGATAACCAACTGAATTTTGATGATCGTGTCTGGGATGATGTCTTAGCAGCTTTAGGTAAAGAAGAGCGTATTTCGAAGCCAGTTGCCAGCAAATCGAGTCATGATCGTCGTGTTTTGGAAGAAGAGGTTGATCGAGCTTTAGGGCTGGCAGATGAATCTTCCTTGTCTGCGAATAGAGTAAAACCAGCAGCTCAAGTAGCAAAACCCACACCTCAAATAGAACGGTCGCAGCAGAATGTTTCAGCGGCTAATAGAATGCGCCAGCGTTTAGATATTGACGACGCTGTACCACATCTTAAAGAAGTGGCTGCTAAAAATGATGATGTTATTCAATCCATGCGGTCTGAAATTGATGAGCTAAAGTCAATGTTGCGGGCTAGGTTGAGTGAGTCGGCAACGGCGTCACCTGCTGCTGCGTCACCGGTAAGTTCTCGTCCTGTTTCTGCCTCAACTAACCCCGTGATTGATCGATTGTCTTTGCAGTTCTCTCGTATGAATTTGCAGGCAGGTATTAGTGCTAAATTGCTGCAAGGAATAGAGGCGGATCAGCCTATTGATAAAGCGTGGAAGGTTGCTTTGCGTCGTTTGTCAGATGCGATACCCACGGTGGGGGAGGATCTTGCGGAGCGAGGCGGTATTTTGGCTTTTGTTGGTGCTACTGGTGTGGGTAAAACCACAAGTATTGGCAAGCTTGCGACACGTTATGTGCTTCGTCATGGTAGTGCAGGTATTGCGTTAGTCACCACAGATTCCTATCGGATTGCGGCGCATGAGCAATTAAAAACCTTTGGACGGATTCTGGATATCCCTGTACGTGTGGTTGATGAAAACCATAGTTTGGATGAGACGCTAGATTCACTGCGCGATAAGCGTTTGATTTTAGTTGATACTTCAGGTTTAAGTACCAATGAGCGATTGCGAGTTGAACAGTTGCAGATGTTGGCAGATAGTAGTTATAGGATTAAGAAAATTTTTGTGATGCCAAGCACTGCTCAATACGGTGTTCTAGAAGCGAGTTATCAACAGTTCAAATCCTTGGGTTTAAATGCTGTGTTAATGAGCAAACTTGATGAAGCGGTGAGTTTAGGCGAAGCAACTAGCTTCGTGGCAGAGCATCGTCTGCCTTTGGCTTATATTGCTGATGGGCAAAAAATACCAGACGATATTGAGGTTGCTAGGGCTAATGCGTTTGTTAGTCGGGCGGTGGTGTTATCTGAGCAAACTGCCAAAAAAGCATCGGATGCTGCTGTTGAGTCGCCGGTGATCGAGGAAGGTAACTTCCCTAGTCAGCAAGTAGGATAAGGCTTAGTGTTGAGTAAAAGTATCCATCCCGTTCAAGTTATTGCTGTTACTGGTGGCAAGGGCGGTGTAGGGAAAACAAATGTCTCGGTAAACCTGAGTGTGGCTTTGGCTAACATGGGGCGCCGAGTGGTGCTGATGGATGCTGATTTAGGGTTGGCAAACGTTGACGTATTGTTAGGTATCAAGCCTAGTCGAACAATAGAGGACTTGCTGGCCGGAGAGTGTTCGATTCGTGATATTTTAGTGGATGCTCCTGGCGGTATTAAAATTGTACCTGCAGGTTCAGGCACGCAATCGTTGGTTTCGTTAAATGCTCATGAACATGCGGAATTAGTGCACGCGTTCACTGAAATTGAAGATCAGTTAGATACGCTGATTGTTGATACTGCTGCAGGCATTTCTGACTCAGTTGTTAGTTTTGTTCGAGCAGCGCAAGAAGTCCTTGTTGTGGTCTGTGACGAACCTACATCAATTACAGATGCATACGGTTTGATTAAACTCTTGAATCGAGATCATGGTATGAATCGATTTAGAGTGCTGGCGAATATGGTACGCTCCGAACAGGAAGGTCGGAACATGTTTGCTAAACTCACAACAGTAACCGACAGGTTTCTTGATGTGGCGCTTCAATATGTAGGATCAATACCTTATGATGAATCGGTTAGGCAATCTGTGAAGCGTCAAGAGCCTGTTTTTAATGCGTTTCCTAGGAGTAAGGCTGCGCTAGCTTATGGCCAGTTGGCGCATAAAGTGGATTCATGGCCAGTGATGATGTCGCCAAGAGGACATCTGGAATTTTTCGTTGAGCGCTTAGTACAATCGAGACTAAGCCAGCGCTGAGACTAATAATATTGATATAAGGCGTTATGTATAACGATATTGAACTGCAGACCCAGGCTGAGTTAATAGAAAAATATGCGCCTTTGGTCAAGCGTATAGCCCATCACTTGATGGCTCGTTTACCATCGAGTGTGGTGCTCGAAGACCTTGTGCAGTCTGGCATGATCGGTTTACTTGAAGCCGCCAAAAAATACGATTCAACAAAAGGTGCAAGTTTCGAAACTTATGCCGGCATTCGCATCCGCGGTTCAATCATTGATGAAGTTCGAAAAGGTGACTGGACTCCTCGTTCAGTGCACCGAAATGGTCGAGCAATTGCGAGTGTTATCCAAACAATTGAAGCCAGAACTGGTCGGGATGCTCAGGATACTGAAGTTGCGGCCGAAATGGGTGTAAGTATCGATGATTATCACAACCTCTTGAGAGACTCAGCAAGTAGTCGATTGTTCAGTTACGAAGAGGTTATTGAAGGTCGTGATAGCTCACCCGGGGAAGAAGTTTCTCATGATGGGCCATCGCCGGACGATAATCATGAAAAGGGTGCCTTTCGGCAAGCGCTGACAGAAGCCATTGGTTTATTGCCAGAACGTGAGCAGTTGGTGCTTTCACTGTACTATGATGAAGAACTGAATCTTAAAGAGATAGGGCAGATCTTAGGTGTTAGTGAATCAAGAGTTAGTCAGATTCATAGCCAAGCTGCAATGAGATTACGATCACGCCTTGCAACTTGGCGTGCTCACAGCTAAACAATAAAGGGTTACTTTTGAAAAACGATAACCTAAAGATAATGATAAATAGGCAAGACGGAGGTCGCCTTGGATAAAAATTTGAAGATTCTTGTTGTTGATGATTTCTCAACAATGAGGCGAATCATCAAAAACCTGCTTCGTGACCTCGGGTTTAACAATACCGTTGAAGCAGATGATGGGGCCACAGCACTACCAATTTTAAAAAATGGTGGTATCGATTTTCTGGTGACAGACTGGAACATGCCAGGCATGTCTGGTTTGGAATTATTAGAAGAGGTCCGAAACGACCCAGCCTTAGCAAGCCTTCCCGTACTCATGGTGACAGCTGAAGCTAAGCGAGAGCAGATCATACGAGCTGCTCAAGCAGGTGTGAACGGATATGTTGTAAAACCGTTCACGGCGGCAGTGCTGAAGGAGAAGATTGAAAAAATCTTTGAACGTATCGAGTAAAGGATAGTTTATGGCTGGCATAGAAGATTATCCTGAGCTGCAGGTTTTTGAAGACATGCTGCAGTCCAGGGCAAAAGAGCTGCTGTCATACCTAGATAAAGGGGACTTTACTAGTGCTATGGGCATTCTGGCAGAGCTCAGTGAAGCCCGAAACACCATGCTTTATCAAGAAGTAGGGCGCTTAACTCGTGGGCTTCATGAGGCGATCAAAGAATTTAACATTGACGTTGAGAACAGTACTGCATTTCAAGCCACAAGTCGTGGTGACGAACTGAGTAAAGTTGCCAATGCCAATGAGCGACTAAACTATGTATTAGAGCTGACGGAAACGGCAGCAAATACAACCATGGATAAAGTCGACAGCACTATGCCAATTGCCGAAGAGCTTGGTGAACAAGCACGGTTATTGCGTCAAGACTGGAAAGCGATGGCAGATGCCAAAGCGACATTAAGTGAAGTGAAAGACTTGGGTCGAACCACTGAAGCTTTTTTGATGACCATTGAAAATGGTACGAGTGATATAAATAAAAACCTGACAGAAATCTTGCTTGCACAAGGCTTCCAAGATCTGACAGGACAAATGATTACACGCGTCATTTCTTTGGTAAATGAGGTGGAGTCAAGTTTAGTTAACTTGGTAGCGGTAGCGGGCCAGGTTGAAAAAATTCGTGGGGCCGATCAGCCTGACGAAGAGCAAGATGCTCAAAACGCCGAAGCCGATGAGGCTGTAAAAGAAGAAGAACAATTAGTCAAAGGCCACGGCCCGCAAATCAATGCTGGTAAAAAAGACGGTATTGTTGCTGGTCAGGATGAGGTTGATGACCTCTTATCCAGCCTAGGATTCTAAGGAGCCCTTGCATGAGTCTTGATGTTGATGAAGAAATCCTACAGGACTTTTTAGTAGAAGCTGGTGAAATCTTAGAGCAACTCTCTGAACAGTTAGTTGATCTTGAGCACAGGCCTGAAGATTCAGATCTATTAAATGCCATATTCAGAGGCTTTCACACGGTCAAAGGTGGTGCTGGTTTTTTGCAGCTCACGCCGCTTGTGGATTGCTGCCATATTGCAGAAAACGTATTTGATAAACTCAGAAATGGTGAGTTGCATGTCAATACGGATTTAATGGATGTAGTGCTACAAACATTAGATGCAGTCAACGAAATGTTTGATGCGGTTCGTGCTGGCGAACAGCCTGAAGCTGCTGACCCTGCATTATTGGCTTCACTTGAGGCCATCGTTCGCGGTGAAACGCCCACGTCTGAAGCAGCACCCGCACCGGCGGCACCTGCTGCTGAAACTGCACCGGCCGACGGAGCAGATGCTGAGTTTGAAGAAATGCTCAGTTCGCTTGGCACCGAAGGCGACGTTGCACCTCCCGCGCCAGTTACCGAGCCGCAGCCTGCGACTAGCGACGGTGATGAGATTACTCCTGAAGAGTTTGAAGCCTTATTGGATGAGCTTCAATCTGAAGGGAAGGGTGCTTTTGGAGCTAATACTCCTGCAGCAGAGGCTCCTGCCCCAGCACCGCCACCGGCTCCTGCAGCGAGCGCAGGTGGTGATGACTTAATTACTGATGACGAATTTGAGCAGTTGCTCGATGAGTTGCAGGCGCAAGGTAAAGGCGCGTTCAATCCCGAATTAGCCGCAGGATCTGAGCAGTCGACAGCGACTTCTGCACCGGCAGAACCGACTCCCGCAGCAGAGGAAATCGCTGCTGCGGCACCGCCGCCTCCACCCCCACCACCGGAAACTCCTCCAGCAGCAGCGGCTGCTGCCAAGCCAGAGCCTAAAAAACCGGCGGCTAAAGCACCTGCAGATAAGCCGCCAGCGGCTGCGGAAACGACAGTTCGAGTTGATACTCAACGTCTTGATGACATTATGAATATGGTCGGTGAACTGGTTTTGGTTCGTAACCGATTAATACGTCTTGGCGATGCTATTGCTGATGAAGAAGTCAGTAAAACCTTATCAAGCTTAGATATGGTCACGGCTGATCTACAAACATCGGTGATGAAAACACGGATGCAGCCAATCAAAAAGGTGTTTGGTCGGTTCCCACGAGTTGTTCGTGACTTGGCCAGATCATTGAAGAAAGAAGTAGCGCTTGAGCTTCGAGGTGAGGATACGGATCTTGATAAAAACCTTGTGGAGGCCTTAGCGGATCCATTGGTTCACTTAGTAAGAAACTCCGTTGACCATGGTGTTGAAGATCCAGAAACCCGTGAAGCTGCAGGCAAGCCTCGTCAAGGTAAAGTGATTCTTGCTGCTGAGCAGGAAGGTGACCATATCCTCTTATCCATCGATGATGATGGCGCTGGTATGGATGCAGATCGACTGAAGGGCATCGCAGTTAGTAAAGGTCTGATGGATGAAGATACTGCTGAAAGACTCTCTGATCATGAAGCCTTTAATTTAATATTCTTGCCTGGTTTCTCCTCTAAGACTGAGATCTCTGATATTTCAGGCCGAGGTGTGGGCATGGATGTGGTCAAAACAAAGATCACCCAGCTGAATGGTTCATTGAACATTGACTCTGTACTTGGCCAAGGCTCACGTATAGAAATTAAAGTACCGCTAACATTGGCGATTATGCCAACGCTGATGGTGATGCTTGGCGATCAAGCCTTCGCACTGCCATTAGTGAATGTGAATGAGATTTTCCACTTAGATCTTACCCAAACGAATGTTGTTGATGGACAAGAGGTTATCGTTGTACGTGATAAGGCGCTTCCTCTATTCCATTTGAAACGTTGGTTAGTCGAAGGCTGTGCGCATGAGTCGTTGCCGGAGGATGGCCACGTTGTCATTGTTAGCATCGGCACAAAGCGTGTTGGTTTTATTGTCGATCAGCTGGTGGGCCAAGAAGAAGTCGTTATTAAGCCGTTAGGAAAAATGCTGTTAGGTACCCCCGGTATGGCAGGTGCCACGATTACCGGCGATGGCCGTATCGCATTGATTCTAGATATTCCTAATTTGCTTAAATTTTACGCGTCTCGCTAGGTTTTTTAGCTTAAGCGCAGCACGTTTCAGGAGTTATATATATGCCAGTAAATGTGCTGGTTGTTGATGATTCTGCTTTTTTCCGTCAGCGAGTGACAGGAATTCTAAATAGCGACTCACGGATAAACGTCATAGGAACGGCCGAAAACGGCCAAACGGCAGTCGCAAAAACGATAGAGCTTAAGCCTGATGTCATCACTATGGATTATGAAATGCCAGTGATGAATGGCGTGGCGGCCTTATCAGAGATCATGGAGCGCTGTCCGACACCGGTGTTGATGTTTTCTTCGTTAACGCAAAAAGGTGCGAGAATTACGTTGGAAGCTTTGGAAGCTGGGGCCGTCGACTTTTTGCCTAAAAGCTATGAGCGAATGAACCCTGGCCAAGGGGGCTTAGAAAAAGCGCTCATTGAACGTGTTCTCGCGGTGGCAAGAACGCGCCAAGCTAGAGTGGTTCCTGGTTCAGCGTTGAATACCACACAAGCAAAGCCAGCGCCTTCTGCTCGTCCTGCAATCCCTGCAGCAAGAGCAAAAAAACTTGCTGATAAAATATCATTAGTTGTCTTTGGCACGTCCACGGGTGGGCCTGTGGCTATCCAAAAGATTATGACCCAACTCCCTGCTAACTTTCCTGTGCCGATCTTGATTGTTCAGCATATGCCTAAAGCGTTTACGGGGCCTTTTGCATCGCGCCTTAATCAACAATGCGCAATTGAAATAAAAGAAGCGGAAGACGGTGATGCTTTGCAGCCTGGTCGCGCGTTATTAGCGCCCGGTGGTAAACAATTACTGGTGGATAGTCGTGCCGAGCGGGTCAAAGTAATTGATGGTGATGAGCGTCTTAACTACAAACCATCTGTGGATGTTACGTTTGCTTCAGCGGCGAAGCAGTATTCGGATCGGGTGTTAGGTATTGTTTTGACGGGCATGGGTGCGGATGGCCGCGACGGTGCAAGCATGTTGAAAAATTCAGGATCTCATGTGTGGGCTCAAAATGAAGAAAGCTGTGTCATTTACGGCATGCCTGCGGCAATTGTTAATGCTGGTCTAGCAGACCAAGTGCTTGATTTAAGTGACGTTGCACAAACCTTGTCTTCAGCGATGGGCGTATGATTGATCGATTGAGTATAGCCGGAGTACTGATTGCTATATTGGCAATTTTCGGGGGTAATTTTCTCGAAGGTGGCCATATCGATACTCTGCTTAACAGTGCTGCTGCACTTATCGTTATTGGCGGCACAATTGGTGCTGGTTTATTGCAAACAGCGCGTGAAGACTTAGTCAGAGCGTTTCATATTTCTCGTTGGGTGTTTCGTCCACCGCAAATTGATTTTCGTGCAGGCATCAATAAAGTTGTTTCTTGGAGTTTACAGGCGCGAAGGCAAGGCCTCTTAGGGCTTGAGAAACAAGCCGAAACTGAATTAGATCCTTTCTTGAAAAAAGGTCTGCAAATGATCGCTGATGGCAATGAGCTTGATGTGGTTAGAAATGTGATGGAAGTTGAGCTGCATATTCGAGAGCAACGCGACCTTCAAGCCGCAAAGTTCTATGAGGCCATGGGTGGTTATGCCCCTACGATCGGAATAATCGGGGCCGTGTTAGGTTTGATTCAAGTAATGAGCAATCTATCTGAGCCCGATGCTCTAGGTAGTGGTATTGCTACTGCTTTTGTTGCCACGATATACGGTGTTGGCTTTGCTAACTTGATTTTACTCCCTATCGCTAGCAAGTTGCGGGCCATTGTTTTTCGTGAGTACCAATACCGCGAAATGATGCTAGACGGCATGCTTTCAATCGTACAAGGACAGAATCCCATAGCCATTCGAGTTAAGCTCGATGGCTACTTACAGTGATAGTTCGATGACGCGAAGACGACGGATTAGGGAAGAGCAGCAAGTTGATCGTTGGGTTGTTTCTTATGCCGACTTTATTACCCTGCTGTTAGCTTTTTTTGTGGTCATGTACTCCATCTCATCAGTGAATGAAGGCAAATATAAAGTGCTTTCTGATTCGCTCGAAGGTATTTTTAAAGGTGCAGACTATCGACTTGATCCTTTAGTGCTCGGTGATATCAAAGGTGAAGATAATGATCGGGATTTTGGTTTAATTGATCATCTACCCAGCCAAGAGCGCACAAAAACTGAACCAAGCTTGAATGATGAAGAAGCGGTAGAACTGCACCAAATTCAGCAAGATGCGACACGAGAGTTTCAAAAGCTTATAGCGGACGGCGAGCTAAAAGTTGCCTCTAATGAACTATGGGTGGAGATCGAAATACAGTCGAGTTTGCTTTTTGCTAGCGGCAGTGCGCAGCCAGGGCAAGATGCAGATCCGATATTAGAAAGCGTTGCACAACTGCTTAAAGATTATAATAACCCGATACACGTTGAGGGTTTTACCGACGATAAGCCGGTGGAAAGCGAGCGTTTTGCTTCTAACTGGGAACTTTCCGCGGCGAGAGCGGCAGCAGTTGTTCGAGTGTTAGGCTATTTTGGCGTAGCGCCAGAGCGAATGGCAGCAGTTGGTTATGGGCAGTATCAACCCAAAGTAAGTAACCTTACTGCACGCGGTCGATCAATAAACCGTCGGGTCAAAATCATTGTCTCGCGGGATGAACGTGTTCGACGAGCAATGTCTGGCTTTGGCTCAGGTTATATTGGCGAAGAAACAGTAGATACGATTCTAGAGCAGAAAGTTGAAACCGAAGCGCCAGTAGCTCCCCTTCAAGAGAGAGAAACTGAAGATGGCGTTATCTTTACTCGTGATCCTGAGCTATAGTCCAATAAAAAAAGAGTAGGAGAAACAAGTGCATATATGGGCGGTGGCCAATCAGAAAGGCGGCGTAGGGAAAACCACAACAGTGGTGACCTTGGCTGGTTTATTGGCAGACCAAGGCTTCGATGTGCTGCTGTTGGACTTAGACCCTCATGGGTCGCTGACAAGTTACTTTGGTTATGATCCTGATGCGCAAGAGTTCAGTGGCTATGACCTTTTTCAGCACGAAGGTCATGTACCAGATAGCTTGCCTGCTACATTGTTGACGGGCACCAGTCATGACCGTATCAGTTTGATTCCAGCCTCTACAGCAATGGCAACGCTTGAGAGAAAGGCGGTCGGCAGTGATGGCATGGGGTTGGTTGTTTCTCGGTCGCTGGCCTTTCTTTGGGATAGGTTTGATTATGTATTGATTGATAGCCCTCCAGTCCTAGGCGTCTTAATGGTTAATGCGTTAGCTGCGTGTGAGCGATTAATTGTTCCGGTGCAGACAGAGTTCCTAGCAATTAAGGGCTTAGAACGGATGACTCGAACACTCAACATGATCAACCGTTCACGCCAAAACCCACTAAAGTATTATATTCTTCCAACTTTTTTTGATCGACGCACTCAGGCATCAGTGCAAAGCTTGCGGCATATAAAACGAGATTATTCGGACCATGCTGCACCAGCGGTTATTCCGGTTGATACAAAGTTTAGGAACGCTAGTATTAAAGGCGTAGTTCCTTCTTCTTTAGATCCCAGCACTCATGGGGTGAGGGCCTACGCTATGTTGATGAAGGCGTTGCTAGCAATGGAAAAAAGAGATCATACAATAGCGACTCAGCAAAGTAGTGACGCCTCGCGTGCACCAGCATTGGGTCGGCAGAGATAATTAATGCAGAACTCAGATTTACCCGTCACTAAAGAAGGTCATGGCACTCAGCAGGCTGTGCAAGACTATCTTGATACGCTGTTGCAAGATGCAACGACGCAAGCGTTGGCGATTCCTGAAACGGACTTGCTAGTCACTAGCGAAGTTACCACTCAGGCGGTCGTTGAGTCAGCTGTAGACACAGTGGTAGAAACAACGGCAGAAACAACGGTTGAAACAGCGTCTAC